>JBBECN010000041.1:26020-40235 GCA_040881795.1 Akkermansiaceae bacterium | reverse complement strand
GGATATTACCGAGGCGTATCAATTATTTCGAAGCCAAAGAAATTGTGGGTAATGGACAGAGCAGGCTGCCGCAGTCCAAGGCCTTCGGCGGTCAGACTCCGTCCTTCGGCACCGTGATCAGGAACTTTGTTTCACGCCCGGGGACGGAGGTGACGCCGATGGTTCCGTGGTGCGCTTCGATGGCGCGCTTGACGATCGAGAGGCCGAGGCCGGTACCTTTGATTTCCTGCTGCGAGTGGTGTTTTTCCACTCGATAGAAGCGGCGGAAAATGTGGGGGAGATCCGCACTGGGGATGCCGACACCGTTATCGGCGACCCAGATGTGGAAGTCTGCACCGATGAGTTGGCAGCCGATCTCGATGCGCAGGCCGGCGTAGGGGTTTTGTTTGAGCGCGTTCTCGACGAGATTGAAGAGCACCTGCGTCCAGTAGAATCGGTCGCCCTGGAGGGTGACGGTGGGGTCCGGCATGGTGACCTGGATTTCGGCGTTCTGATTGCGGATGACGGATTCGAGGCGCTCCAGAATGTCGTTGATGCAGGAGCGGAAACGGAACGGCTCAACCTTGAGTGCATTCGCCTCACCGGATTCGAGACGGGAGATGACGAGCATGTCCTCGACGATGCGCGAGATCCGGTCCGCGTGTTTGCGCATGACGGTTAGAAACCGCCGCGACATGTCCGGATCCGAGAGCATGTCGTCGTCCAGCAGGTTTTCCAAATAACCATTGATGATGGCCAGCGGGGTCCGCAGTTCGTGGGAGGCATTCGCGACGAAGTCCTTGCGCACCTGTTCGATTTGATGCTCGGTGGTCACGTCGCGGATGATGACCCGGGTGATAGGATCGCCGTCGGGTGGGTTGGAAAGTTGCGCGGCATCGATGATCCAGGCATTGACGCCGCGGGTTTCGAGATCGCCGCGTGGCGAGGTCTGCTGGGGGAGGACGACGCGCGATTGCACCGGTTCACCCGTTTCCAAACAACGCAGCAGGGCGTCGGCGAGGCGGGGATCGATGAACGCCTCGCGGACCGGGCGGTTGAGCAATTCGCGGTTGCCGAAAAGCGAGCGGGCGGCCTCGTTGGCGAAGCGGATGTTGGCTTCGGAATCGACGAGCAGGAACGCATCGCCGAGTGCATCGAGCAGGCGGTTGCGTTCATCGCGGGCTTGTTTGAGATCGAGCTCAAGACGGAGTTTCCAAGCATTGACTTCGGCTTCGGAATCGAGGCGGGATTTGCGGTGTCGAAAAAAAAGAATCGTGAGCGCGGTGAGCGCCGCGAGAGTGGCAGTGATTGCAAGGAGGTCGGTCATTCGTCGGCTTTGGCTACGCAATAGCCGATTCCGCGAACGGTTTCAACCCACGAACCATGGGTGCCGAGTTTTTGGCGCAGGCGTTTCATGTGGGTGTCGAGGGTGCGGCTGTGGGTCGCATCGCTGTAGCCCCAGACGGTGCGCAGCAGATCGTTGCGGTCCTGCGGTTTTCCGGAGCGCTCGCAGAGGAAAAGCAGCAGTTTGAACTCGGTGGCGGTGAGATCGGCGGGTTGGTTGTCGAGGTAGAACTTGAGGGCGTTTTTATCGAAGCGAAAAGGGCCATAGGTGAAATCCACCGCACCGGGCGGGGCGTCGGAGCGCTTGAGAATGGCCTGGACGCGAAGCATCAGTTCTTTCGGGCTGAAGGGCTTGGTGAGATAGTCGTCGGCACCGGCTTCGAGGCCTTGGATGCGGTCTTCAGTCTGGGCGCGGGCGGTGAGCATGATCACCGGGATGTCGACGGTGCGGGTGTCCCGGCGGAGTTCGCGGAATACTGAGTAGCCGTCGCGCCCGGGAAGCATCAGATCGAGCACGATCAAATCCGGGCGTTCACGCAGGGCGATCTCGGTGCCCTCGATTCCGTCGTGGGCCTTGAGGACCTCATAGCCTGCGCGGGTGAGATTGAAGCCAATCAGGTCGGCGATGTCGCGTTCGTCCTCAACAATCAGAATTCGATGCATTTCAGAAACAAACTAGCGGCGGGTTTGTCACCCCGCGAAACCCTCGCGTGTGACGATTTGGTCACAGGAGGTCCTTGCCGACGTAACTGCCGGCCTGGGTGGTGCGGGCAATACCGATTTTCACACCGGCTTCGATGGAGGTGTTGACGCCGGTGCGGACGCCGTCGCCGAGGATCGCGCCGAGCTTGAGGCGGCCGGTATTGACGGATTTCCCCTGGATCATCGAAACATGGTGGCGACCGTCGTGGCGGTGGTTTTCGGTGCAGGTGCCGGCACCGAGGGTGACGTGGGTGCCGATGATCGAATCGCCGACATAACATTGCCGGGAAATGTAGGAGTTGTTATAGATGATCGAATTTTTGACCTCTGCGCCGTTTCCCACATAACAATTCGAGCCGATGCTGGTGGCCCCGCGGATGTAGGCGTTAGGGCCGATCTGGCTGTTTGAGCCGATCAGGACCGGGCCTTCGATGACGGTTCCGGCAAGGATGCGGGAGCCGTTGGCAAGGCGGATGCAGCCGTTCAGGGTGGCGAGCGGGCTGACCTCACCGAGCAGCGAGGTTTCGTCCATCAGTGCGAGAACTTCCTCGTTCATGCGCAGCAGATCCCACGGATAGGTCACGGGGAAACAATTGGCATCGGTGACGATCCGGTCGATGCAGGCCTCCGGGGCGGCGGAGCCCTTCCACGCGAGGACGTTTCCTTCGCTGTCGAGCAGGCAGGCGCTTTTCGGGTTGCGGCCGAGCAGCAACAACGCCCCGAGTTCGATCCAATTGTCAATGGGGATGCGCAGGGTTCGCTCGGTGGCTTCTTTAAGATCAACGAGTTGTAATCCGGCGCGGCGGAGTTCCGCAGAGAGAAGTTCCCGCATCGGCACGTTGGCGATCAGGCAGGAACCCAGATCGCGGTTGGAGGTGATCGGGGCACAAAGCGCTGGGTTGCGCGGTGGTAAAAGTGTTGCCTGCATGGGTTAACTGAAGTCCATCACGATGAACTTGGAGATACACGAAAATTCTCCAAAAAATCGAAAAGTCTATTGGTTTCCAGCTCTTTCCCCGTCGATGTGTGAATTGCTCAAGGAAGATAAAAGCGCCACGCCAGAAGGCGAATCCCAAAGGTTAACGATTCGATTCTATTTTAGGTTCCCGAAATGAAGGCCGTGTGTTAAGGAATCCGTGTGCAAGCCTTACGCTGGATACTTCCCTTTGGGATCCTGATTTTCGCCTGCTTGCAATGCCGCCAGATCGGCCCGCCGGCGGGGCGGCGGGATACTTGGGTGGCCTACAACCCACCCACCCAACCCACTCGACCCAACCCAGCCACCCAACCCACGAGTGGTGGTGGCGGGACTTCACTTTCGGCGATGATGCGCGAGGTGAATTTGCGGGTGGACATGGTGCGCAAGGGGACTCACGGACGCAGAGTGGTGAGGCCGATGACGCCGCGCTACATCACGATCCACAGCACCCAGAATTACACGGCAGATGCGGCGAAACACTCGCTCGCTCTGAAAAACGGCCGCCTGCGCTCGCCGAAGACGCGCACCGGCAATCGCATCGGTTATCTGATCTGGCACTTCACGGTGGATGACCGTGTGGCCATCCAGCACATGCCGACCTCCGAGCAGGGCGAGCACGCAGACTTCGGTGGACCGGGCAACCGCCTTTCGATTGGCATCGAAATGTGCGAGCATCGCGGCAGCAGCCGCACCACCACCACCGAGCGCACCGCCAAGCTGACGGCGGCCTTGATGAAGCGCAACGGCATCCCTCTCAGAAACGTGGTGCCGCATTACAACTGGCCGCGGCGTGGCAGGCATCCGGCCAACAAGAATTGCCCGCATTTCCTGATGGACGGCGGGCGTCCCGGTGCCAAATGGCGCACCTTCTTGGGACGGGTGAATTATTACCACCGGCGCTTGAACTGATGGATCTGCCGAGTCACGACCATGGCAGCCCGGGGAACCGGGAAACCGTGTTGGAGCCGGATGTGTATTACGTCTGCCAGCGCTGCACCGCCTGCTGCAAGTGGCCGGGTGATGTCCGGATCGAAGACGACGAGGTCTCACGGATCGCCGTTTTTCTTGATCTAACAGATAATGCATTTCTCGATCAGTTCACCCGCCTACGCACCAACCGGCAGGGACTCTCATTGATCGAGAAAGCCAACCACGAATGCATCATGTTGGATGGCAATGCCTGCCGCATCCATCCGGTGAAACCGGCGCAGTGCGCCGGCTTTCCTAACAAGTGGAACTTCCCCGGCTGGCGACAAGTCTGCGACGCAGTCCCGGGAATCAATCCCAAAGCCTGAGCCCAAAATGGCAGCAGCGTCCGTGCTGTGGCTGTGGCTGTGGCTGTGGCTGTGGCTGTGGCTGTGGCTGTGGCGTCTCGCCGCAGACTGTGCTGGATGCGTCTCGCTTCCAGTCTTTGCCCCCCGGCCCGCCCCATTTGCTTCAGAACTCCTGCTTCATCACGAATCGCATGACGCGAGCGTAGGACCCGTTCGAAGAACCGGGAAGCAATTTTCTGTGAGTCACAAATCCCTGAAGAGAAGAGTTTTGAGCAGCAAAGAACGCAGAGATCGCAAAGGGGATTTAGATTCTGGATCTTTGTGTTCTCTGTGTTCTCTGCGGTTGATCTTCGCGGTTAATGAGCGGTTTTAGGATCACACGGACGCACGGCTACGTGATCGATCAAACGCACCTCGCCATAAAAGACCGCCGCCGCCAAGATGGCCGGGCGTTCGATCCGGGTGACGGGTTGCAGGGTTTCCGCATCCACCAGCGCGAGGTAGTCGATGCGGACCAGCGGCGAGGTCTCGATGCCTACCCGCGCGACTCGTAACATTTCCGCAGGATCCGCCAAGGCCGCCGCTGCGAGCAACGAGCGGTGGATGCGCGGGGCGCCCGCGCGTTGCTCCGGGGTGAGCCTCACGTTTCGCGATGACATCGCGAGTCCATCGGATTCACGCACAGTCGGGCATTCGATGATCTCGACCGGCACGTCGAGGTCGCGCACCATGCGGCGGATCACCGCGAGTTGCTGGAAATCCTTCTCACCGAACACCGCCGCGTCGCAGCCGCTCAGCAGGAATAATTTCAAAACCACCGTGCAAACTCCGTTGAAATGCCCGGGCCGCGCCGCCCCGCAGAGTCCGGCGGAAAGCAGGGATTCCGTCACGGTCACCGAGCGATCCGGGAAATACATGCTTCCCACCTCGGGGGCGAAAACCACGTCCACGCCCTCGGCTTTGCAGGCGGCGAGGTCGGTTTTGATCGGCCGCGGGTAGGCTGCCAGGTCGGTGGCGCGGTCAAACTGAATCGGATTGACGAAAATCGAGACGATCACCGTGCCGCCAGTGCCAGCGGCGACTCTCGCTTTGCGGATCAGTTCCAAATGCCCCTCGTGGAGTGCTCCCATCGTAGGCACCAAGACTTTGGGCTCCGGGGAGTTCTTTAAAATTTCCCTGAGCGAGGTGCCGCAGTCCGCAACTTTCATGGGGGATGCTAGGAAGGAATTCCCCCTGGGCGCAAGTCCCGCTCCGTGCATCAAGGATGGTCGGAGGTTTCCTCGGCCACGATCATTGCGGACGGGGAATTGCCGAGGCCGGGGATGACCCGCCGCACCAGTTTTTTCAGGCCGGACTCGGCGGCGTCGAGCTCGGCTTCCGCCTGGCGCTGGGCTTTCTCCCAAGCCGGGGCGAATCCAGGCGCTTGCTCGCGCATGCTGCGGATGGCGATTTCGTGGATTTGCAATAGCTTCTGTTCGGCGCGGCCGGGTTTGAGCTGCAGGGCGGCGTTGTTCACGCGCAGGGTTTCATTTTGCATGCGCAGCGCATCGAGCTCGGCTTGGAGTGATTGGTTGCCGCTGGCATTGATTTTGAGCTGCGTGTTGAGGTGGCTTTGGAGGTTTTTCAACTCCTCCTCCACGCGCTTCAAGTCGCGGGCGACATTGCGGCGGGCACTGAATCCGGCCTTCCAAATAAATGTGGCGACGAGCAGGCCGAGAAGAAGTCCCCAGGTGAAAGGGTGTTTGAGCGCTTCGGTGATGAATTCCATTTCGGGCGGAGCTTAAGGCTTGGTGGGGGATTTTTCCACGGGTTTTTCCGGGAGTTCCTTGTCTTTCAATACGGCTTGGATCTCAGCGGTGAGATCGGGGGCCGCTTTGTTGAAAAGCACAAACGGCACTCCGGTGTTGGTATGGCCGGAGCCGTCGAAGACCGCGTCGTAGCCTTTTTCCTCGGCGATCTTTTGCGACGCTGCGGTGATCCGGCTGAGCGAAGCGCGCATCCCGGCGACCATTTTCCGATTGATGAGCTTTTCCCTCTGGGCTTTGAAACTTTCGAACTCCTGCTGAAGCGTCTGGGCTTCCTGGCGCTTGATTTCGTAATTGCGGGCGAGTTTGCGGTTGTTCGCTTCGTCGAGCGGGTTGGCGCGGTCCGAGAGCTTGGCTTGCAGCGTTTGGAGTTCGGAAATGATATTGCGGAGCAGGTCCGCGCGCTCGTCCTTCATGATTTCATCGCGCTCCTCGTTGATTTCCTGCTGCAAACTCGCCGTCGAAGGCAGCGCCGTGTAGATATCCTTCACGCGAACGAGGGCAATTCGCGGGGCCGCGGCCGCAGTGACGACGGTGGCACATAACACAAGGAAGGTGGATCGGAGGAGGTTCATGCCCGACGGGAACGTGAATGGATCGCGCCGGGATGTCGATATCAGATCGTCCTCGCTGCGGCCACGAAGGTCGCCGCTCAGCCCGTGGTTGAACCAAGCCGGATCCGATCAGGACTCACTGGATGATATGGATCGAGGCGACCCTTCCGATATGGTCTCTTTCGGAAACGATCACCGTAGGCACGCCGCCGGGGGAATCCGCGGCGGCTTTGGTTTTCAGGGCATCATGGGTGACCACGCGCTGGTTGGTGAAGCCTTCGATCTAGCCGATGATTTCGTCTTCGGGATCGAAGGTTTCATCTTCGGCCATGCGATTCGCGATGCATTGCCTGCGGCAGAGTGTGGATGCGCTGTAGGCAAGAAGTCCGGCAACTACGGCACCACCGATCCATTCCGCAGATTGGCGAGGTGGTGGCGTATGGAAGTCCCGCAAGCGTGATGCGGCGCAGGCACTGCTGGCGGCGAGTTGATGCCTTGCCTGGTCCGCCAGGCCACGAACTCCGTTAGGAATCGTTTGATGGGTGGTTGTTACGAGTGAGTATCATTTGAAGGTCAGCGGCATCGCTGATTCGGGTTTCTTCCTCGGTTGCCATAGAGGCTGTTTCGAAGGAAGGATACCAAGCCATTTTTTTAAATCTAATTCATTGATAGTGAGTGATATATTGGTTTTATCCCGGCCGCATAGGAAACACTTCTTGATGCATAAGGCACGGGCTTTCGCAAAGTGAATGAATCAGTGCAGGTGGCCTTCGAGCACTTCACGGATCCGTCGTGCGACGTCGTCGAGCGTGCCTTTGGAGCTGATGACATGGGCGAATAATTCGTCTTTGAGGGAGAGGAAGATTTCCCGGCAACGTTCGAGGTTTTCGCGTTTTTCAAACTCGTTGGCGGTGTCGCCGCGCACTCCGATGCGTTCGAGTGCGGCATCGACTCCGAGGTCCAGAATCAGGAGTAGATCCGGCACCGGGGCGAAGGTCTCATTGCACCTGCGGATTTCCTGAGGATCGAAACCACGGGCACCTTGATAGGCCATGGTGGAAAAGTAGTAACGATCGAGTATCACCACTTTCCCGGCGGCGAGCGCGGGCTTGATGAGTTCCTCCACATGTTGCTGCCGATCCTTGAGAAAGTATTCAAGTTCGTCCTCGGGCGAGAGTCGTCCGGTGGAGGCGGATTCACGGAGTTTTTTCCCCCATGGGCCATCGGTCGGCTCGCGGCTGAGCAGCACTTCGCGTCCTTGGTGGCTGAACCACTCGCCGAGGCGGCGCGACTGGGTGGATTTTCCGGTGCCATCGATGCCTTCGATGACGATGAAGAGTCCTGCGGGCATTTTGTTAGATATAGCGGGATTTGAGGTGGGCGAGATAGGCGTCGGGGGTGGGTATGCTGCCGGTCGCCTTTTCCATCAGGTCCACAGGGTCCAAGGTGGCGCCGTGGGCGTGGACGTTTTCCCGCAACCATCCGAGCAGCGGCTGATAGTCCGCGCGATCGCAGGCGGCTGCGATGTTGGAGTCTTTCCTAGCGGCGGCGAAGAGTTGGGCGGAGTTGATATTGCCGAGGGTGTAGGTGGGAAAATACCCGAGGCCACCCATCGCCCAGTGGATGTCCTGCAGGCAGCCATGGCGATCGTCGGCAGGGAGAAATCCGAAGAGCTCGCGGAAGCCTTGGTTCCAAGCGTCCGGCACATCGGCAACGGCGAGGCTGCCGTCGAGCATGCGCCGTTCGAGGTCGAAGCGCAGCAGGATGTGCATGTCATAGGTCGCTTCGTCCGCCTCCACGCGGATGGGCGAGAACTCGGCGCGCCAGAGATATGCGAGGAAATTTTCTAACGAAAAATCAGCAAGCTGCGGAAAAATTTCCTGTGCCGCCGGATACCAGTGGTTCCAAAACGCCCGGGAGCGGCCCACGTGGTTTTCCCAAAGGCGGGATTGGGATTCATGAATGCCGAGCGACACCGAACTGCCGGAGGGTAGGCCGAAGTCATCCGTCGGCAGGCCTTGTTCGTAAAGCCCGTGGCCGGCTTCATGCAGCACGCCGAAGAGCGACGAGGTGAAATCCGATTCCATGTAACGCGTGGTCAACCGCACGTCGCGCGGCCCGAGCGTGGTGCAAAATGGATGGGCGGTGGTGTCGATCCTGCCCGCCTCGAACTCGAAACCGATCGCTGCGGCGACCTTCGCGTTGAAGCGTTTCTGCGCCTCCACTGGATATGGCCCGGCGGGCAGGGTGGGGGAGTGGGTGGTCGAGCGCGCCACCGCTTGCGAAGCGATTTTGCGGAGTTCCGGCTTCATCGCGTCGAACAATTTGGCGACGGCGGCAGTGGATGTCCGTCGTTCGTAGCCGTCCAGCAGGGCGTCGTAGGGTTCATTCGTGTAGCCCCAGAGTTCGGCTTTCTCGCGGGCGATTTCCAACAAGGTTTGCAGATGCGGGGTGAAACTTGCGAAGTCAGATTTTTCGCGGGCGGCGGCCCAGGCGTGCTTGGACATCGAGCAGGCGAGGGATTCGCGGGCGACGAGTTCAATGGGAAGTTTGTTGGATCGATCAAACTGTCGCCTCATCTCGCGGAGATTCGCGGTGAGCTTCGGGTCGGTGTCAGGATCGGACCCTTCGGCATCTTCTAGCGCGTTTTTCCAATCGCCGGATGTCGCCAACTCATGGGCGCGCGAGGAAAGCCAGGACAGCTGGGCCGCGCGATACTCTGCAGCGGCGGGCGGCAGGTAGCATTCCTGATCCCAATCGAGGGCGGAGGCGGAGGATTGGATCAGGGCAAGCTCGCGAGCTTTTTCAAAAATCAGCATGGCGGGTTTCTGACGGAATCCGGCCGCGAGGCAAAGTCTGAAAAAGCGGATAGGGACGATTCCTACCAATTCAGCCTCACGCCGAAGATCGCATTCAGCCCTGCCTCGTTTTGACCGGAGCCGTGAACCCGATAGGCCTCGTCGGTCAAATTTTCGATGCCGCAGAGCAAACTGAGGTGCTCATTCACATTCCACCCGGCACGGGTGGAGGCGGTGATGTAGCCGGGAGTGCCGCCGGTGGGAATCCGTTGGCTATCCGCCGCCTGGTCTTGATCCGTGATCCGGTCCTCTTCCGTTGAGCCGAACAACCGCCCCTCGACCCAGAATTGAGCGGACTCATCCGTCCAGCGCAGCGCCACCGAACCGGTGAGTGGCAGCAGGCGGGTCATCGGTTTGTCATTCACCGGTCCATTCAGGTAGAGCGGTGTCTCGGTGCGGCCGTCCTGCCAGGCGGCGAATCCGCTCAACGTCCATTGTGGACGGAAATTCCACGCTCCCTGCAATTCCACCCCATACACATAGCCGTCTCCGGCGTTTGTGTTGATTGTGTCCTTGCTGGTGGCGGTTAGAGGCACTGCGGTGATCAGACCCTCCACATCCGTGTGAAATACGGAGAACTCAAGCGAAGTGGTTTCTGTCAGATGCCGGGTGCCGATTTCATAGGTGAGGTATTCCTCCGGATCCACCGTGGTTGAACCCAGCGCCGTGGATTCCGACTTCGCGGTTAGGTTTCCGGTCAGGTCATCCAGATTGGGTGTGCGAAAGGCTTGTGAAATTCCGCCGAAAATGCCCCAGCAAGTATTTAGCTGATAGATTCCGCGCAGTGAGCCGACGGCCGAGTTCCAGTCTTGTGAGTCACTCGTTTGCTCGGCTCCCGTCCCATCGTAGAACCGTCCAAGCGCCGCCTCCGCACAGGTGTAGCGAGCACCGGCGGTGATTTCCAACGTGTCTGCCGGCTTCCACAAATACTGCGTGAATACGCCGAATAGATCGTATTCCGAATCGTCCGCCAGCGGTAGGTTTTCCTGAAAATTGGTGCCCGCAGAGTTGTTCTTAGATCCGGACGAGTTCACGCTGTCATGGTAGTAATCCAGGCCATAAATCAAAGTCCCCGGCCCTACGTTTGATTCTAGGGATAGATCCACGCCTAGTGTTTCCACATCAATGTTAGATCTTCGCACGCTGTCTTCCACCGGATTGCGGTTTTGGGTCTCGGAGTCGGAGGATTTTTGATAGGAAAGCGTCACGCTCCAGCGCTGGATCAAAGCGGCCGCATCCGGATTTTCACCGGCGTGGCGGAGATACGTCATGGAGCGCTCTTGGTCGAAGTCATTGCTGGCCCACAACCCCGGAGTCGTCACATGGCCGTTCGAGTTCCAACCCGGATTATTTAGGGTGCGGTGCCAGCGGGAAATCGCATCCTGGTTCACATAATTGTGGGCCAGCGTGAGGGTGGAATCTGGAGTCAGCGCCCAGTCGAAGCGGAAATCGAGGTTTTTCTCGGGATAGCCGGTGCCGGTCATGTGTCCGAGGTCGGCGTCTTCCACATCTCCGTAATCCTTCGCGGACAGGCCGAGCCAAATCCCGTATTTTCCGCCCACTCCGGCTTCGGATTCAAGCCGCCCGATGCTGCTGCCCTGGCCGTTGCTGCGGTATTCATATGACGTGCCGCCGCCGTAGAACGACTGTCCCGCGGGCCGGTTCTTGAAATCCGCAGATTTTGTAAAGGCATTGAGCGTGCCACCGACGGCGTCCGATCCGTAAAGCACCGATCCCTGGCTTTTGATCAGCTCCAGGTGGTCGATCGAGAGTGCATCCACCGTGTTCCAATATTGCACCGGCCCGCCGCGGTAGGTTGAGTTGTTGAGTCTCACCCCGTCCACTAACAGAAGGTTTTGCCGCCCGGTGAATCCGCGGATAAATGGCGAGCCGTGGCCATGCGTCGTTTTCTGTATCAGCACCCCGGGCGTGTATGCCAGCACCTCCGGCAATGTGCGGCGGGTCTGGTCTTGGATAAATTGCGAATCGATCACCGACGCGGAGTTGGGCACTTCGCTCGCCTGCTGCTCCAGCCTGGATGCCGTGACCATCAGTGGATCGAGAAAATTCTGGGAGAACCCGGAAGACGCTGCGGCTAACAAACAGAAGGGTATTCTCAAAATCATAAAGCTACTTCTGAAACGTGCGATCGGCGGAAATCTTGGGTCTTTTTGTAAATGCCCCATTTTTTCGCCAGCTGCCGATGCTAGGAGGGGCTCCCAGACAACCAGCGCGTTGCGGAACCTTGACCTCCTAACGAAGGCATGACAGAAAACGCAGCGAAATCAATGGCTACGGGGTCGCCATTTCCAATTCCAACCATCCACCTCATGAATCTCATCTCACAACTCGGCATGTATGCGACGGCAGGGGTCGCTCTCGCGATTTCCTCATGCTCCACCGGCGGTAGATCTCCTTCGGGATTTCTCTCGAATTATCAACAAATGGACGGTGGCTACGGCACCGCCGATGCGGTTTCCGCCTACGTCAAACCAGGCGTGGATTTGATAAAATACGATAGTGTGATGGTTGATCCGGTCACTACGATCGTCGCCATGCCGGGCATCAGCGCGGCGGTCAAAGACCAGATTGCCGCCCACCTCGGCGATTCTCTGCGCGGCCAACTCGTAGAAAATTTCACGCTGGTGAGCGTGCCCGGTCCCACCACGCTGCGGGTGCGCACGGCACTGACCGATGTGATCGAAAATCAAAATGTCGGCAAGCCGGTGATCACGGTTCACACGGGTGCCCGTGCCACCTTGTCCGGTCCGATTGGTTCTACCGAGGTCGCGACATTCGTCTCCAACGTCTCGTTTGAAGGCGAAATCGTCGATTCCCGCAGCGGCGAGCGGTTGTTGGGTAACACCGATCACCGCCTGGGTGCGAAACGTGAAGCCACGGCCAGCACCAGCTGGGCGGGCGTGCGCAGCGGCGTGAATCAAAGCGTGGTCCGCCTGAACGATCGTTTGATGAAGCTCCGGGCCCGCTGATCGGGTTGATGGGATTTGAGGTAACCCGTTCGCGGGACGTTTAACGCCGCCTAGCCACCAGGATTTTGTAGAATGAACGCGAACGGATATCCTCCAGCGTGAGCACGAAATTCGGAGGAAGTTTGCCACCGGTCTCCCGAACGAGAGTGGTGATGAAGATGTCCAAATTCCGAATCGCCCGCTCTCGCAGATCTTCGTTGAATGGCTTAATAAGTATGCCGATGAACGGTGGCAGGGTGCCGGCTGCCAGCCCGGCGGCGACCTGTGTGGCACTTTGTTTGGCGTGTCCGTCCTCCTCGCTGTCCTCGCGGTTTCAGTATCCATCTTCAAAATCGAGCAGGAAGTCTTCGACCGGTTCCAGATCTTTCTGGGCGAGGGTGGTGTGACTTATGATGGTGATTCTACTTGAACAAACGCACCCTGATTTCGGTCGATTTGTGCGTCAAGAAGTCGCCCCCCTGAGCTATCTTTTATTTTCAACGCCAGAAATCCCGATGATTTCATCCACTTCATCAGAAACCATGTGCGACGCATCTGGGGTGGACGGACTGCGGCGGATTGCGGTAACATCCGTGCGTGCTACCGTGGTTTTCCAACAATGCGTTCCCGCTCTACCTCGCGCCGATGGCGGGGGTGACGGATGTGATTTTCCGCCAGATCTGTAAGGAACTGGGCGCGGATGTGATGGTGACTGAGTTTGTCTCGGCAGAGGGCATCATGCAGGCCGACGAGCGAACGCGTAAATACACCGATTTCACCGATGAGCAGCGGCCGGTCGGGGTGCAGCTTTTCGGCGCGGATGGCGAGCGGATGGGGGATGCGGCGAAAAAAATCATCGATTGGAAACGCCCCGACTTCATCGACATCAACTTCGGCTGCCCGGTCAACAAGGTGGTCGCGAGGAATGGCGGGTCGTCCCTGTTAAAGGACTGCCCGATCCTGGCATCGGTCGCGGCGGGCGTCGCGAAGGCGGTGGGCGATCAAGTCCCGGTGACGGCGAAAATGCGGATCGGCTGGGATGAAAATTCGGTGAATGCGGTGGAGGTGGCGAAAATTCTTGAAGACAGCGGCATGCAGGCGATCGCGGTGCATGGCCGGACGCGCTCGCAAGGATATGGCGGCGAGGCGGATTGGAACGTGATTGATGCAGTGGCGCGGGCGGTCACGGTGCCGGTGATCGGCAACGGCGACATCACTTGCGGCGCGGATATTTTGCGGCGAAAAAGTGAAACCGCCGTCTCGGGCATCATGATCGGTCGTGCGGCGATGCAGAATCCGTGGGTTTTCCGCGAGGCGAAATATTTTCTCGAAACCGGCTCGCTGATGCCCGAAGTGGGCGTGGAGGAGCGTTGGGAACTGGTCATCCGGCATTGCCGGCTGGCCGTGGACAGCCACCGCAATGGCAATGAAAAACAAACGCTCACCGCAATGAGGTCGCGCTTGATGGCCTATTGCAAAGGCTTCCCGGGTGCCAAGGAGTTGCGCCAAAAACTCTGCCAGGTGACTTCGATTTCACAGGTAGAGGATCTGGCAGCACTGTCGCTGGGGACGGTCGAGCTGGCGGACTTGTAGTCGGTGTCTACCCCAACCAAAAGCAGTCCGCCGTCCTCCGCCATCTCCATGGCACGCTCATGGTATTTGACCCTGGCCTGCACCGGCAAGACCCGCCACCCCGCGCTCCCTCTCGCTCCCTCTCGCTCCCTCTCGCTCCCTCTCGCTCCCTCTCGCTC
>JBBECN010000041.1:0-25920 GCA_040881795.1 Akkermansiaceae bacterium | reverse complement strand
CGCTCCCTCTCGCTCCCTCTCGCTCCCTCTCGCTCCCTCTCGCTCCCTCTCGCTCCCTCTCGCTCGAAGGACAAACCTGCGGACTCAGAACCACCGACCTCGCCAAGCTCCGCGCCCCAGCGCCGCGCCCACCAGCACGGCGATCCATCCCACACCCTGCTCACCGCGCTCGCCCATGGCAACGTCGTCGTCTTCGATATCGAAACCACCGGTCTCTCCGCCCCCGACGATGAACTGATCGACCTCGGCGCGGCGAAATTCAGCGCCGGGCATCATCAGGACTCATCAGGACTCATCCGACTCCCGAAATAGCCCCCTTCAGATACCACAAATTATTAGTTATTTAGCTAAATAACTAATAATTTGAGTTACCGCCCCGGATCCAGCCAAACTGAGACAGCTCGACCTGTTCGCCTGCCAAAATATAAAATATTTTAGATATTAAATATTAGTGCCCGCAATGTTGGAGTTGCGGGGAGGGGTGTTTCTTAGGGCTGGGCGTTGGCTTCGCGAAGGCGGAAAGCGGCCGCCTGGAGCGCCGGGCGCAGCGTCGATATCCATCCTTGGCAAGACTCCGAACAGACGCTGATTTCCCTCCATGAAAACAAGCACCGTCGAAGAACGTCTAACCCGTATTGAGCGGGAGTTCGACGAGTTGAAACACGATGTCCTCGGCCTCAAACCGAACGCCAAGTCATGGCGTCAGACGGTCGGCATGATTCCCGATGACGAAGTCTCCCGAAGTGCGGAAAAACTGGGCCGGGAGTGGCGGGTCGAGAACTTGCTGGATTGACACCCTCTGGATGTGACCTCGATAGCTCAGACCCCATTCATGACACACCACTTTATGAAATCACATTTCAATCATGGCAAATGGTGGCGAATGTGCGCAGGGAGCTCTTGGCGAATTCGTTCTCTCTATTGCCGATCTTTTGCAATAAGAAATGGTAGCTAATTGCTGATTCCGAGGTGATGAGGTATCTTCGAAGTCCTTCGAAATTATCGAAAAGTGATCGCCTCTCTGTGAGTCTTGACGCGCTCATCACAGAAGAATACTTCCGTTTGATATCCGTTACAACATGTGCCCCCTCCGACACGATCTTTCATTTGACCGAGATCATCAAGAACCTCCCTGTATTGGTGGTTAAAGAATTTGATGGAGAGTCAAAGCTCCTAGGAATCGTGACGCCATTCGATTTACTCTGAGTTGTTCCGGTGTCTGGAAATCAGGGTCAGGTTGCAAATCTTGACAGGAGCCCAGAAGCAGAAACCGAAAAGAGTGAGTGCTGCGCCCGCTGGCGTCGAAGCGGGGGCTGGATACTTGGGAGAAGATCGTGGCGTTCACGGGTGCAGAGTGGTTTGCCTCGCGGCGGTCATTTGGCAGGTGCAAGGGCAGGCTCTATCAGGAGGCATGGGAGGATGCGAGGTTGCGGTCGTGGTTGGGAATGAAGATTTTGAACAGGAGCAAACGGAGGTGGCCAAATGGAGGGATTGAAAACCTTGCTTTGATTCACCAGCGCCCACTCGGACCGCTGCAGAAACGTGCGTAGCTCCTCCGTGTCCTCTGTTTCCTCCTGTTCAATCTTCTTGTCCGCTCGCTTGAGATGCCGAAAGGGAAGATGCTGGCGCGGAGATGGAAATCTTCCGAGAGTTCGAGCGGGACGAGGAAGTCATCGACCGGATCACCGCCGCGCAGCGGGAGGAACTGGAGCAGGAGATCGGGGAATTGAAAGTCGAAGCGGAGTGGGTGGAGATGGAGATTGTCGAGCTTGTGGGCGATGTGTCGCTTTGAAATGTAGTCGAGGACTTCAGTCCGCCAGTTGGGAAATAGCAGGCGGACTGAAGTCCTTGACTACGATTGAAAGATGCTGAGCGGGTGGCGCGACACCTTAGGGAGGGCTCGCGAGATTTCCCCAAGAGGACATTCATTTGCATTTGTGATCGGACGGGTATGGTTCATGCTCACGAGAATGAACATGCCGATGGATTTACTGGGACGTGGCCTGCGCGATTTGCGGATCTCGGTGACGGATCGGTGCAATTTCCGCTGCCGCTACTGCATGCCGGTGGAGGTCTTCGGTCCGGGCTACGCGTTCATGCCGCGCGAGGAGTTGCTGACCTTTGAGGAAATTGTTAGCCTGACCCGGATGTTGGTGCCGCTCGGCATCGAGAAGATCCGGCTGACCGGAGGCGAACCTCTGCTGCGCCGCGGCCTTGATGATTTGGTGGCAATGCTCGCGGCCGTGAATGGAATCAAAGACATCGCCATCACCACCAACGGTGTGCTGCTCGCCCACCATGCGGAGGCGCTTGCACTCGCAGGCTTGAGCCGGGTGACCGTCAGCCTCGATGCGCTGGACCCGGAAATTTTTGCGAAAATGAACGGCGTCGGCGCCAAGGTGGAGCGTGTGATCGCCGGAATCGAGGCCGCCCAAGCATTCGGCCTGCCGGTCAAAATCAACTCCGTCATCCAACGTGGGGTCAACGAAGGCGAAATCCTACCGCTCGCCCGCTGGGCGCGGACCACCGGGGTGGATCTTCGATACATCGAATACATGGACGTCGGCGAAACCAACGGCTGGAAGCTCGATGAAGTCGTCTCCGGTGGCGAAATCCTCGAAATTCTCGCAGCGGAATTCGATCTAACCCCACGTGAAGCCGCCTACCGCGGCGAGGTCGCCGCCCACTGGAGCCACGCCGACGGGGCGGGGGAAATCGGCCTGATCCGCTCGGTCACCAAGCCATTCTGCCGCGATTGCCAGCGCCTCAGGCTATCCGCCGACGGGAAAATTTTCACCTGCCTCTTCGCTGCCCACGGCCATGACCTGCGTGGCATCCTCCGCAGCGGGCGGTCGCCTGATGAACCCCGCGAGGTGGTGCGTGCGATCTGGACCGCGCGCTCCGATCGTTATTCTGAGGAGCGGGGGGCATCGGATCGTCCAAAGGCCGAGATGAGTTATTTGGGCGGTTGATTCAGGTTCTTCGGGCTTGCCTTCTTGACATCCCAAGCACGTCAAACAGTCTCGCTCCGGTTAGTCTGCGAGGCTCACCTCGCGGGATACCCCGCGCAACTTAGAAAGACGGACCACCCGAACTTCGTAACCCAGACTCTCCAACCGGCTAATTTCCAGTGAATTCACAACCCAACAACCAACCATGAACTGCCTACGCACCTCCCTCATAGTCATCACGCTTTGCAGCACCGCCTTCGCGGCCGAAGGATGGACCGATCTATTCAACGGCAGAGACCTCGACGGCTGGGTCAAACGCGGCGGTGAAGCCGCCTACAAAATCGAAGACGGCGCTATCGTCGGCACCTCGATGATGAACACCCCGAACACCTTCCTCTGCACCGGTCGCGACTACTCGGATTTCATCCTCGAATATGAGTTCAAAGTGGACCCGAAGCTCAACTCCGGCGTGCAAATCCGCAGTAACAGCTTCGATAAGCAGACCGAATTAACCTGGGAGGGCAAGAAGATCATCATCGCTGCGAACCGCGTTCACGGCTATCAGATTGAAATCGATCCGGATCCGAAAAAGGACCGCTGGTGGAGCGCCGGAATCTTTGACGAAGCCCGCCGCGGATGGCTCTATCCCGGCGCGCTCGGCGGCGAGGCCAAGGCATTCACCGACCAAGGCCGCAAGCTTTTCAAGCAGGGCGACTGGAACAAGGTTCGCGTTGAGGCCATCGGTGACTCGCTCAAAACCACTCTCAACGGCACGCCTTGCGCCTCGATCACGGATTCATTGACGAAATCTGGATTCATCGGGCTTCAGGTTCACTCGATCGGCAAGGAAAAGGATAAGGACGGCACCCAAGTCCGCTGGCGCAATCTGCGCATTCAGGAAATGGCCGCGCCAGCTCCTAACACCCTGTCAGATTCCGAGAAGTCGGAAGGCTGGAGCCTGCTTTGGGACGGCAAAACCAGCGATGGCTGGCGCAGTGTTCGCGGTCCGGAATTCCCGACCGGTGGTTGGGAAATCAAGGACGATGTGCTGATCATCAACGAAACCGGCGGTGCCGAATCCGCAGCCGCAGGTGACATCATCACCAAGGCGAAGTATTCGAACTTCGAGCTGCAAGTGGACTTCAAAATCACCCCTAGCGCGAACAGCGGCATCAAATTCTTCGTCGATCCCGAGCTGAACAAGGGCCCTGGCTCCGCCATCGGACCGGAATTCCAAATCCTCGACGACGAGCGCCACCCGGACGCCAAGCTCGGTCGCCCCGGCACCCGCACCATCGGCTCGCTTTACGACATGCAAGCCGCCCCCGCCACCAAGAAGGTCATGCCCATCGGTGAATGGAACCGCGCCCGTATCCTCTCCAACAACAACCGTCTCACCTATTGGCTCAACGGCGAAAAGACCCTCGATATCGAGCGTGGCTCCAAAGAGTGGCGCGACCTAGTGGCCATCAGCAAATACAAAGTCTGGCCGAACTTCGGTGAGCTCGCGGAAGGCCACATTCTGCTTCAGGATCACGGCAACCAGGTGTTTTTCCGGGACCTCAAGATCCGCGATTTCTCGAAAAAATAAGCTTCACCCTTTACTTAAAACCCCATGAACCCCCGTCGTCATTTCCTGAAAACCACTCTCGGCGGAACCGCCGGGATGATCGCCCTGCCGCATCTTTTTTCCGGTTCGCTGTTCGCCGCAGACTCACCGAACAAACGCATCCAAGTCGCCCAAATTGGCTGCGGTCGGATGGGTCTTGAAGACATGAGCGATGTGCTCAACGTACCGCTCGCACGGGTCGTCGCTGTCTGCGAACTCGATACCAAACGCGCTGCGGAAGGCAAACGGCGCATCGAGGAATTCTACAAAAAGAAGGGCGAGTCCGCCGTTGATATAAAAGTTTACAGCGA
Source organism: Akkermansiaceae bacterium (assembly GCA_040881795.1). Classification (GTDB taxonomy): domain Bacteria; phylum Verrucomicrobiota; class Verrucomicrobiia; order Verrucomicrobiales; family Akkermansiaceae; genus Luteolibacter. The sequence goes on along the minus strand of JBBECN010000041.1, from coordinate 21,049 downwards.
CTACCGCGAACTCCTCGCCAACCCTGAAATTGACGCTGTTGTCATCAGCACGCCGGATCATTGGCACGGTCTCATGGCCGTTGAGGCCGCCCTCGCCGGCAAGCACATGTATGTGCAAAAGCCCCTCACCTATAATATCGCCGAAGCCATCGCGCTGCGCACCGCCGTGCGTGCCAAAAAGGTGATTTTGCAAACCGGCTCCCAGCAACGTTCGGAGCGCCCGTTCACCGCCTTCCGTCCGGCGATTGAAGCCGTGTGGAACGGCCGCCTCGGCAAACTCAAAACCGTCCAAATCGGAATCGGCATCGATAAACTCAGCGGCAAAAAACCCGCGGCGATGCCAATCCCTGCGACCTTCAATTTCGACCAATGGCTCGGCCCCGCGCCGCAGCAGGACTACATGGAAGGCCGCTGCCACCCGCAGGATAGCTTCAATGGCCGCCCCGGCTGGATCACCACCGAGGACTTTGGTCTCGGCATGATCACCAACTGGGGTGCCCACCACCTCGACATTGCCCAATTGGCGATGGGCCAACACCTCGGCGGACCATCAGTCGTCGAAGCGAAGGCGGATTTCATGACCAACGATGTCTGGACCGTGCACCACGGCTACCACGTGGAAATGCTCTATCCAGACAACGTCCAGGTCATCCTCGACGACAAGTTCGAGAACGGCATCAAATTCGAAGGTGAGGAAGGCTGGATCTTCTGCACCCGCGGGGCCGTCAAAGTCACCGCCAGCGATGGGGACGTGAAGGGCGACGGCAAAAGTGCGCTTCGTGCCAGCAAGGCCAGCCTGATTTCCCCCTTGGCCTCGGATGCCAAGCACCTCGCTGGCAGCAAGGACCACAAAGTCAATTGGATCGAATCAATCATCGCCAACTGCGATCCCATCGCCAATGTCGATGAATCGGCCCGTAGCTTGGAGGCTTGCTGCGTCGCTTGGATCGCCATGAAACTCGGACGCAAGGTCACTTGGGACGTCGCCACCGAATCATTCCCGGGCGATGCCGAGGCCAACGCGCTGTGCACCCGCACCCCGCGCCGCGCCGAATTCGACATCGCTGCGTTGATCCAAAAAGCAGGCCTTTGAGTCGCTCGATCAGATCGATCCGCCGCGTGCTGCCAGGGCCTCGAAAACAGGCCACGGCACATAGCGGCGCACCGTTTCCTCCCAGCCGGTTGGGCCGGTTAGACTTTTAATCATGCTTGATGAGAGCTCCGCGATGTCGCGCGGCGGCATTAGGAAAACCGTGGTGATCTCCGGGGCCATGTCCGCATTGATGTGGCGCATCACCCGCTCGTATTCATAGTCGTTGGGCGAGCGGATCCCCCGCAGGATATACTTTGCCCCCATTTTTTTCGCATAATCCACCAAGTAGCGGTTGTCGAAATGGGCGATGACCAGGCGCTCACAAGCCGTGGTGGACGCGCGCAGCAACTCAAGCCGCTCCTCGACTGAAAATGAGTAGCTCTTGGACGGATTGCTGCCGATCGCCACAATCAACCGATCAAACATTTCCAAGCCCCTCTCAATCATCCAGAGATGACCGTTCGTCGGAGGATCGAAAGAACCGGCATAAACCGCAGTGCGCATGCGGCGCAGCCTAGATGGTAAAATCACCCGCCGGAAACCCAAAATCCCACCGAACGAAATAAATCCCATAATTTTTCAAGCGGTTTTTGACTTCGGCTCAGCGGCTTGCTACCAAGCTGCCGCAATGCGCCCGTAGCTCAGCTGGATAGAGCACCCGCCTTCTAAGCGGACGGTCACTGGTTCGAATCCAGTCGGGCGCACTTCTTCAAAGACTGGGTAAGTTTGCCGAAAATCGAGTTTCCGCTTGTCGGGGCGGGAGATAGCTTTCAGTCTTCCACTGTTCGTATGATTACCCGCTTATTCTCAGCCGCGTTGCGTGGTGTCGATGCCCAGGAAGTCGAGGTCGAGGTCAATGCCCGCGGCGCGGACAAGCCGATGGTCGTCATTGTCGGGTTACCGGATGCTGCGGTTAGGGAGTCCTCGCAGCGGGTGACCTCTGCCATTGGAGCGTCAGCGCTCTATCTCAACGACGGCGTTAAGACCGTGAACCTCGCGCCTGCGGATTTGAAAAAGGAAGGGCCTTCGTTCGACCTGCCCATCGCACTGGCCATGGTCGCGGCTAGCAGGACGACCCCCTTCAACGCCGAAGACTGCTGCGTCGTCGGCGAACTCGGCCTTGATGGCGCGGTGCGGCCAGTCAAAGGCGTGCTATCGATCGCCCTCGAAGCCAAGCGGCGCGGAAGATCCCGCCTATTCGTGCCTGAAGCCAATGCCCCGGAAGCTGCGGTGATCGACGGCATCGATGTGTTTCCCATCCGCAACCTCAAACAAGCATGGGACTTCCTCAACGGCGAGATCATCATCCCGCCGTTCCGCCTCGATCGCCGAGCGTTTTTCAATTCCCACCGCAGCTACGAGGTGGATTTCGACGAAGTGAAAGGCCAGCACCACGTGAAGCGTGCGCTGGAGGTGGCTGCGGCGGGAAATCACAATATCATCATGGTCGGCCCGCCTGGCACCGGTAAATCGATGCTCGCCAAACGCCTGCCCACCATCATGCCGGACATGACCGAGGACGATGCGATTGAGACGACCAAGATTCACTCGATCACCGGCATGCTCGATCCGATGCGCGCGTTTCTAACCACCCGGCCGTTCCGCTCGCCGCACCATACCATTTCCGATGCCGGCTTGTTAGGCGGTGGTACCAATCCCGGCCCTGGCGAAGTCTCGCTGGCGCATCATGGCGTGCTTTTCCTCGATGAACTGCCCGAGTTCCGGCGCTCCACCCTGGAGGTGCTCCGGCAGCCGTTGGAAGACGGGCACGTGACGATTTCCCGGGCTGCCGGCTCGCTCACCTTTCCTTCGCGCTTCATGATGGTGGCTGCGATGAACCCGTGCCCCTGCGGGTATTATGGAGATATGAAAAGGGAGTGCCGCTGCTCCAACCGGCAGATCGAAAACTACCGCCAGAAAATCTCAGGGCCACTGCTAGACCGGATCGATTTGCATGTGGAGGTGCCGCTCGTCGATTTTCGCGAGCTCTCCTCCAACACGAATACCGGAGAATCCTCCGAAGTGATCCGGCAGCGGGTGATCGCCGCCCGGGGCATCCAGTTGGAGCGTTTCAAAAAATCGTCGAATTCGACCAATTCGTCCATGGGATCCCGCCAAGTCCGCCAGCATTGCCAGCTCTCCGCCGAAGGCAACGGCTACCTCGAACATGCGATGGAGGAAATGAACTTCTCCGCCCGCGCCCACGATCGCATCCTGAAAGTCGCGCGGACCCTGGCAGATCTCGCGGGTTCGATGGAAATCCGGCCTAACGACATTCTCGAGGCCATCCAATACCGCTCGCTGGACCGGAAGCTCTTCAGTTAATCAATATTAATTTGATCTGCTCTATCAATCTGTGAATGCGTGCGGGCTCGCCGATGTTCGCTTGCGAAATGAAAGCTGGCATCCGCGATGTTAGTTCGGATTGACCTTGAGGCGGACAAAGCGAGGTCCGGTGCCTGACAGAGTATAGGTGAGCTGGCTATTGGAGTTGGTGGTGAGATCACCGACAAGCACCTCCGCCCAAGTCACCAGATCGTTGGAGGTCTGGACAACGTATTGGGTGCCGTAGTCGGAACTCAGGATATTGCCACCATTGGTCCAGGAGATGATGTTGCCCGCTCCCAGAGCCGGGTTGGCGGTGAAACCGGCAGGCGCATTCATGAAATACTCGACACCATTGGAAACACCGTCGTTGTCCCAGTCGAGACTCGGGTCCTGCCCTCCGGCATTGGCAGTTTTCCAAGAATCATATCCTGCCGCGTCCTGGATGAGGGTGATCTGGCTGTTGCTGCCGGTGCCGTAGTTCCAAGTGTAACCCGTCGGTGCAGCGAGGTCAAAGGTTCCAGTGAGGATTCCTGTGTAGTTGGCGATGACATAAACCGCATCATCCAGGGCCGGATTGACGAGGTTGAGAGCGATGCTTGCAGTCGCGATGTTGAGATTGGCAGCCTTGATCTGGCCGGAGGTGCCAGATGCGGTGCTGTCCAAGCTGAAGGTGTAGGTTTGCGCTGCTGGAAGAGTGAAGGAGGTCTGGGCGCTCGTGTCCATCGTGGCTCCGGCTTCGAGGGTGACATCTGAGCTGCTATCAATCGAACCCACTGCGCTGAGAGCAAGGGTGCCGGCGGCGATGTTGGTGGCTCCAGTATAGGTATTCGCAGCGGATAGTGTCCAAGTGCCCGTGCCGAACTTCGATAGGCTGGTAGCAAATCCGGTGCTATCTACGATCTGGCCTGCGAACTCGCCGGTTCCGAGGGATGAACCTTGAAGGATGAGGGTTTTGTTACCCAGTCCGGTGGCGGTCAGGTCGCTGGTGAACTTCAAAAGTCCGCTGGTGGCGGATTGATCGAGACCGCCATTTCCGAGCGTGCCAACCAGATTAATGACCTTGTCGCTGGTTTCACCGATGCCGGAGTATTTCAGGAGATTGGTGGAGTCCGCCGTCGCGCTGCCGAGATGGATCGTGCCGTTGGTGCCAAGGCTGCTGTTACTTCCGCTATTCCCGATCAATGCTACTTCGAGCGTGGTGGTTTTCGCGATGATGTTTCCGTCGATCGTCACGCCGCCGCTGAAGGAGTTGCTGGAATTGCCAAGCGAGTTGTTGCCGGTGCCACTGCCGCTGACGCGAAGACTCAAGGTGCCATTGAGGTCCGCCAGAAGTCCGTTTAAATTGACACCGGAGATGTTGGTGCTGGATAACAGGCTGAGTGTCTTGTTGCCAACTCCACTCATGCCGAGATCGGCGCTGACCGTCAGCACCGCGTCGCGGGTGATGATCGTCGCTCCGCCGGAGGTTCCAGCCATGTTGATGGTTTTGTCGGTCGTTTCAGCCACCGTGCCGAGAAACCTGAGTGTCCCAGAGTTCGTGGTGCCACCGAGATTGATCGTGCCGTTGGTTCCAAGCGAACTATTGAATCCGGTGTTGCCGACGCTGGTCGCGGCGAGGGTTCCCTGGGAAACCGTCACCGGGCCGTTGAAGCTGCCATTGGTGCCCGTCAAGGTGGCGGTGCCCGATCCGCTCTTGGTGAGAGCGAGCGCCGTGCTGCTACCCGCTCCAATCGACCCGCTTAGAGCCACGTTGCCGCGTCCCGACAGTGTCAGTGTTCTTGCTGAACTATTCGATCCTCCGACAATGTCAGGAGTGATTGTCAGCGTCTGGCCGGTGGTGAAACAGGTGATGGTCGCGCCGCCCGTGGATCCGCCCAATGTGAAAGTCTTGTCGGTGATCTCGGAGTTGCCGCTAAAGATGAGTTGTCCACTGTTTCCGGTCAGCCCGAGCGTGATGCTCCCGTTGGCCCCGAGCGGACTGTTAGCTCCCGAATTGCCGACGCTTGGAACGGTGAACGATCCGCTTTCAATCACCAAGGTGCCGTTGAAACTGCTGCTGGGATTCGAGAGGTTGACGTTTCCCGTGCCACCCTTGTTGAGGTTGCCCGGGCCACTGATCAAGCCACTGAGCGTGGCTGCCTGGCTGGTGTTTCCTTGGGTGATGCGGAGATTGTTGGTTAGGACGAGGTCGTTGCTGATGATCGTGCTGGTCCGGATTGTGCCGGTGGGGCCGATCGCCAGCGTGGGGGTGGTGCCACCATCCGAAACGAACTCCAGTGGATTTCCGGAAATCGTGAGCAGCGGATTGGCGCCGCTGCTTGGCCCAGCATAGGTCTGGTTCAGTTTGTTGAGCAGGAAATTTCCTCCGAAATTGTTGTTTGCGATGATATTGGTGCCCGCAGCGAGTGCTGCGGCGTTGCCGAAAGTCAGCGTGGTGGTGGAAGCGCTTGCCGGAATGGAGTCCCAGTTGGTGCCAGCAGCCCACTGGGTGGTGGTCGCTGCCGTATTGGTGTAATTGAACGTCGCCGCGTGACCACTGGTGGTAAGAAGGGCCTGCGCGAATGAAAATCCGGTAGCAGCAACGAGGAAAAAAAGACGGTTTTGGGTTTTGGTTTTCATGGTTTCGCCAAGAATGTGCAGCATTTTCGCGCAGTCAAGATTTAATGTTCATATTTAATCCGCTATTGCATCATTCATTGTAACATTGTCAAAAATCCTGAGAGAAAGGTCATTATTTAAAGTATTTTAAGGCCAATGATCCTCTCACTCGCATCCGATTCTCCTTCTCAGAACTGCTCGCTTGCAACCCAAGTCCAGCGTTGAAAATGATCATTTGCTCTGATTTATTCTTGCCGCATTCGACTCACCAGAATACCCTCCAAGCCAACCCTTTTACAAATGATTCGATTTCTCGCGTTTACTCTTATTTTGGGCCTGACTGTGGAGTCGGGACAGTGTCTGGAGCCATTTTTCACTCCCGCCCAAGCGCCTTTCGTCATGAGCCAGAGTGAGGACATCCGCACGCTGCAGCTCTCCGGTGGACCAGTCGAGGCAGCCCAGTTGAAAATTGATGCCGCACGCAGCGAGTCACCGGAGGCACTATTACTGATCGAAACCCAGGGATCACTAACGGTTGGAAGCGCTCCACTCCGGCTGGGTTCCCGGACTATTTTGAAGTTCTCCCCAATTACTGGAATCCGTGCCGAAAGCGACGCCACGGCCCCGGCCCTCATCGTCATTCAAGAAGCGGAATCGGTCGCGGTGTCCTCCACCGGACCCGGTCCTGCCTTGCTGGATGGCGGTGGAAAAATCCCGCTAGGCATCAGCGTCATCCGGGGAAGTCGGATCAACTTGGATCAACTTCACATCATCGGATGCCGCGAGGCCGGAATCGACTATCAGGGGCGTGATGCCAGCGCGGTCAACGAAGCGGCCAGCGTGACTCGTTGCCATTTCATCGAAAACGGCGACGGGTTGCGGGTGAAGGAGACCGCCGGATTCATGTGCCTCGACAATGAATTCAAGAATCAAACCGGCACCGCACTTGCGATCAAATCCCTAAACAGCATCGTCGCCGGCAACACGTTCACCGGAAATCACGCGGCGATTCGCAGCGGATCGGATCGCGGTGTGGTGGCGCGGAACCTAATCAACGACATCCATGCGCTGGAATTGGGGCCGGAGAGCCGCGGCAACCTGATTACGGAAAACCGCAGCAATCTAACGGGGCTCTCACTGGTTCTTGGAGGCGGACGCCAGGAAATTTTCCGCAATGCGCTTGCAGGCAGCGTCTCAGTCTTGCCAGATTCCAAAGAGATTCTGCTTGTGGGGAACAAAGATTTATCCGTTCCACCGCCTACACGCGCACTGAAGGTTTTCAACCCGCCGACCTTTGGGAGTCCGCATCTGGACCCGGTGATCGTCCCGGGAATGGGCCGCTTCGATCTGGCGGTTCCAGGGGGTATTTCGGCAAAAAAAGAAGACCCCGTCAATCCAGTCGATCTCGCCACGGTTCAAAGCCAACTCAACGCTGCCCGCGCCGCGCACCCTAATGACGTCATCGTCCTGAAACTTGAGGGTGAATACGTGTCCCGCTCCCCGGGCGGCCTCGATCTACCAGCGAACACCTGCGTGATCCTGGAAGGCCGGATCCTCGCCGACCATGGAATCCCCATGGACCCGATTTGGAAACGTGAGGCCCCATTGACCCAGTTGGTCAAACTTCCAGACGATGGCTTCTGCTCCTTTTCCGGCGGCACCCTCGACGGCGGCAGGCAGGCGTTTTTCCCGATCAATGCCAACACCGGAAGCACTGCTCTCATCGAAGGCGTCACCCTGACTGCCGGAGCGCGCGAGGGAATCAACACCAAGAGTCGCAACCGCGCCGACCCGATCTATATCTATCAGTCGCATGTCCTTGCCAATAACGGCCGGGGCATCTGGGCGCACGTGGCCACTCGCGTCCGGGCGATTGCAAACTTCTGCGGTGGCAACCGCATGGATGGCATTGATCTCGATGCCGCGTCTGTGGATGGAATTGCATTATTCAACAACTGCTCGGGAAACCGGCGGCACGGGATTTTCATCGAAGAGGCTGTTTCCCATAACATCGCCTTCGGAAACATCCTTCAGGGGAACCTCCAAGCTGGCGTCCATGTTTGGAACGAAGAGGTGGTCGGCAACACCGGAAAAAACGTGGTAGCTGCCAACGAATGCACCGCCAACCGGCGCGGGGTAAGCGTCGGCGGCCGGGCTGCCGACAAAACCGCCAACGGCAACCTTTTCTTCAACAATGTCTGCCGGGAAAACCGCCTCGACGGAGTTCTCGGCGGCAACTCCTGCGCGACGGGCAATTACTTCGGCCAGTCAGTGGTCGGCCAAAACCATGAATCCGACATCATCGCGTCGGCTGGTTCCGTCTTCTTCAATGTCATCGCACCGGTGGCCCCGGTCTATCATGCGCAAGGAGAGCTCGCCGGTGAAGTGACAGCAACCAGCGTCATCCTGCAATCACGCCTGACATCGATCCCCGGCCCCACTCCCGATCCCGCCGGAGACATCCCCGGAGCTGAAGGCTCGGCGTATTTCGAGTGGAGCACACGATCAAATTTCACGGATGCGAGAAGGACTCCCTGGCTCCACGCAAGCGACGCTTCCGACTTCATTGTTAGAGCAAGACTCGATCAGCTCCTTCCTGGAACAATTTACCACTATCGGCTTGTTTATGGTGCGGATAAGTTCAGCACACGCAAGGGGCCGGTGCGGCGCTTCAAAACCCTCAATCCGAACGACCCAGCAGCGAAACTCTCGTTCTGCGTGGGCAGTTGCATGAACTATCACGTCTTCATGAATGGCCTGTCGAATGGTGGAAACACGATCACCGCCACCGCCGAGGACAAGCGACTGGGTTACCCGGTTTTCGACGCCATGCGCGCGCTCAAGCCGGACTTCTTCATCGGCACTGGAGACATTGTTTACTATGACTTTCCGACGAAGACACCTGCCCGCACCTTGCCAGAACTTCGGAAAAAATGGCACGAGCAATTCCGCTTCCCGAGAATGACCGATTTCTTCGGTGGCTGCGCCGCCTACTGGTCAAAAGACGACCATGACTTCCGCTTTGATGATGCGGACCTTGCGCGCCAAGGCCTCCCCCTGCCAACAAGCGGCATCGGGGTCTTCAGGGAACAAATGCCGATCTCCCTTCCAGGGGATTTGGAAACACCTACCTATCGGACACACCGCGTTCATCCGCATCTTCAGCTATGGTTCATCGAAGGACGGGATTTCCGTTCTGATAACTCACAACCCGACGGCCCCGGGAAATCCATTTGGGGAAAAGAGCAAGCCGATTGGCTCCGGCGCACGCTCAAGGAAAGCAATGCCACGTGGAAAGTTATCATCACCCCGACGCCCATGGTCGGTCCCGACCGCGCTAACAAAAGCGACAACCACACCAACCCAAAAGGCTTCCGCCATGAGGCCGACGCGTTCTTCCAATGGCTGGTCGATCAGAAAATCACCAACGTGTTCACCGTCTGTGGCGACCGCCACTGGCAATACCACAGCATTCATCCCCTGGGTGTGGAGGAGTTCTCGGTCGGTGCCATGAACGATGAAAACGCGATCGCCGGAATCCAACCTGGAAATCCGAAGTCGACCGACCCCGAGGGACTCATCAAACAGCCTTACATCTACTCCGAGCCGACCGGAGGCTTCCTCCACGTCACCGTTGGCAAAGGCAAAAACAGCGGACCGGAACTTCAGATCGCCTTCGTCGATGACTCGGGCAAAGTTTTAAACAAGGTGGTGAAGTCAGCAGTCTCCCCATCACCCTGATGAATCATGGATCGAACTAGCAGAAACATTCTGTCCACGGCCGCCTTTGCCTGGTGGACGGCCGTGGTGGTGGTGCCGAGTGCCCTTTCCCAACCGGGGCCAAGGCTGGATCTCTACACCATTCCTAATAGCACTTTTTATCAACAACCGGTTAATGAGAGTGTAATCATCGTCAACGACACGTCAGGGACGATTTCAATCCTTCAAGGCCTGATCGACTCAGCACGCGCCAACAATTCGTCGTCATGGATCGTGATCAATCTCCAACCCGCTGGACGTTACCTCGTGAGTAGCACACCACTGACACTGGGTTCGAAAATGTGCGTTACCGGTGCGGGAGCCACGCTTGCAACCGGCTCCACGACGGTCACCGCCACCAGTCTGATCTCGATTGCCAGCGGTTCTTCGTTCATATCTACCAGTGATATAACGCTTGATGGACAACACGCCGATGTCCGCGGGATTGATGCGCTTGGAGTAAGTCGGGTGAACATCGACAAGATCACCGTGCGTGACACGGGGCGGGACGGGATCTTTTTGCAAGGGACCGGGGCGGCGGCTTTCGATAATGAAATCACGATCAGTCGCTGTGACATCTCCGGAGCAAGCACTTCATCCGGAATCCACATTCAGGACGCCACCCAGGCAATTTGTATGGAGAATGCGTCTTACAATAATCGCACTGGCATTACCGTGGAATCCAGCGCCCGATGCACCCTCATCAACAATCGCTGCAACTACAACAGCGAGTCCGGCATCGATCTTCCCGACGCGGATTGGAGCACAGTCTCCAACAATCTCTGCGTCGGAAATCCATCCGGGATTTCCACCAACTCCTCCAGTGAAAGAAATCTAATCGTCTCCAATGACATCCGCGCCTCCGCCACAGGCATCGCTCTGGCGGGCATTGGCCATGTTATTTACGATAACGTCTTCCCATCAGGCGTGACGGTTCCGCTCACCACATCCGGGACCAACCATCAAGTGATCACTACGGGCACCGCACTATCCGCCAGCGGTCAAAACTATTTCCGCCCACCTACCAGCCTGTTCGATCACACAGAGTCGATCATGAACGGAAAGACCCGCGTGGATCTCATCACGGCGGCCACCACCCTTTCCTCGATTCAACTGCAGTACGAAACCGCAAGAACCGCCGACCCGAATGCGGTGATCGTTCTCTATCTGACCGCTCCCGCCATCACCGGAGACGCCACGCTTGTTCTTGGCGCGAACACCTGTGTGATCATCAGCGGGACCGTTTCCCTGGAGCCTGGAATCACCGCCATCTCCGCGCTGAATGCGGGCAATGTGAGCGTGTCCGGCGGAACCATTGATGGAGGAAATTTCACGGGTCGCAATGGCATGGGGTTCGAAGGTTGCTTCCGGGTTCTCATCGATCATGTGAATTTCCGGAATTTCGGCGACAAGAACACCCGCGTCGCCAATTCCGATGTCATCACATTCTCGAAAGGTGCTACCCCCTGCATCGTTAGCCACTGCACGCTCGACGGAGGCGCGGCGAGAGGCATCTGGACGAGGGACGCCACCGCCCGCTTCATCCTCACCGACAACACCATTTCCAACATGAACATGGATGGCATCGATCTGGATGGCTTCACCTCCTCGTCCCTCGCCAAATTCAACCGCACCCGCAGCAACCTGCGAACCGGGATCTTTCTTGAGGAAGGGGCAAGGCACAATCAGATCATCGGAAACACCTGCGACAACAACGGCATAGCCATCAATCTCTATTCCTTCGCTGCCGGACCCACATCATACAACTCCATCATCAGCAACACCTGCGACGCCAATGGCCGCGGCATCCGGCTTGGCGCACGCAGCGGGTTCCTGACAGCAAACAATTTTTGCTATAACAACTCGATACTCAACACCTCACCCACCGCGGCGCTGGACTCGCAGGGAGCTGGAACCGAAAACTACTGGTCCCAACAGCATCTTGCTGGAAATTCCATCCCAATCGGCTCGACGACATCGGCGGTATTCTTCAACTCTCCCAGCACGGAGGCATCTTATCCCGCCACCTCGACCTACCACCATTGGCAATCCAATATCGATTGGAGCGGCGGTGATAGCAGCGCTACGGGGGATCCAAACGCCAATGGATGGTGCAATCTGGTGGAATATGCTCTGGATCTCGATCCCGTGCATCCCGTTTCCTGGCAGGATTTCCCCTCAGCAACGATGGATACCGGCGCTCCGGATGGTCCATGGTTGGTCTATACATTCCGCAGAAACCGCAACGCGCTGGACTTGGCCTTCAGGACATTCGTATCCAACAATCTCACATTTTGGGAGACCATCAACGACGATGGGGAGATTATGAATCCCGATCCAGATGGAGATGGGAGCGCGGAACTCAGACGTCTGCGGATCAAAGCGGGCCCCGACGAACCGCGACGATTCGTGCGCTTGGGAATCCAAAGGAAATAGGCGATTTCAAACCGGCCGCTCAAGCCTTTGGTTCAATCCCAAGAGTTTGGTTCGCAAACGGCTGTATTCGATTTCCTGAACCGTCCGGTTTTCCTTCGCCGCCATCGCCGCCGCAACACCCGCCGACTCGCCGAGGATCATCCACACGGGCTCCATGCGGATCGAGGTCATCGCGATGTGGCTGGCAGAAACGCAAACGGGAACTAGGAGATTCGTGCATTCCTCACGCTTGGGTATGATGGCTCGATAAGGAATCTTGTAAATGCCCTGATGCGCTTCTTCGAGGTAGAGCATCGAGTAGTAACCGCCGTAAAGTGCGATCTTTCCATTGAGCGGGTAGGTCGCGTAAGGCCATTCATCGACGCCATAGGATGCGAGACCGATGGAGTCATCGGGGTTCGTTTCGGCAGCCATGTCCTTCTGCGTGATGATGTAGGCGGACTTCATGCGCCGGGCTTCCCGCACATAGAGTTGATGAGGCCAGCCGTTGGTGTCATGAAAGATGCAAGGTTCGAATCCGATTGAGATTGCGAGTTCTTTCAACGAGGTGGGTACCACCGGGTCTGTGCGGAGGAAGTGGGTCATGCCACTCATGAAGTGTTGCTCCGCTTTCCAAATGCGCGCCCGTGTCGGATAATCGCCGTCCGGATAGTTGGCATTGCTGCCGTAGTTGGTTGGCGCGAGCAGTGCCCTAGCCAGGTTTCCCTCACCGATCGAGTGAACCCGGCCGCCGGCTTCCTCAAATACGTCGAGTTTCCTCATCCGGCGACCCACATCGATTTTGGCGTTGTTCTGGAAGCCCCGCCGATACATCTCAAACTGGCGTGGATCATATTCCTCGGGCGGAGCGAGCGGAATCCGGTCTGGCGCGACGCTGAGTTTCCATCGGAATCCATAGCCCATGGTGAGTTTGTCTGCGCTGCCTTCCGGTGATGTTTTCAAATCCTGCAACATCGGCAGCAATCCACTTTTCGGATCTCCGGGCTTCACATAGGGATCAATGTTATAGACTGCTAGGTTGGGTTGCACCCCGGCGAGTGATTCGCCATATTCCTCCCGTGATTCGCGGCCATAGGTGTAGCTGACGCCGGAGCGCGCCATGAGGTCGCCTTCGTAGGTGCAATCGATGAAAACTCGTGCGGTGACGCGCCGGGCATCACGCATTTTTGCATCTGCTGTGGGACAACCCATTTGATCAGGAGGCGCATGATCCAAGGTGATGCTTTTGATGGTCGTCCCTTCGCGCTGCACCGAGCTAACACGATGTTCCAAAATCACGGGGATTGTGTATTGTTTGAGCAACTCCGCAAAAGTCTGTCGATATTGCATGTCATTGAGCTTCACTTTCAGAATGCCACGCGCCGAACCGCCGACGGCCTGCTCGCGCCCCCAGTCGATGTGCATCAGCCCTCCGCCCGTCATGCCACCGAGCCAGCGTGATGGCTCGACGATGACCACGCTGGCCCCTTCACGTGCGGCGGCAACAGCTGCCATGATGCCGCTTGCGGTAGCACCATAGACGCAAACGTCCGGAGTCATGGTTTCTTCCGCTGCTGCGATTCCGGGCAGCCAACTTCCAAGCAACACGCCGCCCGAAAGACGGAAAAAATTGCGGCGGGAGGTTTCGATATGATGTTTCATGGGTTTATTTGGGCGAGAGCATGAAGCTCATCCGGTAGGTTTTGTTAGTTTGAAGAAGGTATTGATCAAGTTGCCGCGCACCCCAGCCTTGCACACCACCGACTCCCATTTGGGCAGAGTCAATGGTGAGTGTGAGGAAATCACGATTTTTAAGCAAGTAAGGATGGCTCGTGTTTTCCAAGTCCGCGGCGGTCCACGGCCACAGGCTGAAGCCGAAAGGGGCTGCTATGGCACTCACCACCCATCCATCGCCATTTGGATCAGTGATGGTGGTGTGACGCACATGGCTTCGATGACCGGTCTCTTGCGGCGGGAGATAGAGATGATTCCATGAATAGGCATCTGCTTGAAACGTTCCCACATGCGCGGCAGATTGGCGATCGGAATAAGTTTCGTCCGGTCCAAGGCCGAACCATTCGATGCGGCTCAACGCCGGAATCACGCCACACTGCATCCCGATGCGGGGAACTTCTTTAGGGGGGGCCGAAGTTTCCAGAGCAACGGTGGAGTTGATGACGACACGACCGGAAGCATCGAACACATAGACGATTTCTGCATGGCTAGAACCTACAGGGATCGTGACGTCCGAGCAAACTCTGACAGTTCCATCGGGCTGTTGTTCGATTCTGACAGCGCCGGCTTTCGCATTCTCACCGGCATCACGCCAGATACCGAGGGTTTCCGGCATCTTCCACCCCCTGTCATTCGTCACTGGAGGACGCCAGAAACAAAAGCGCAGGGGAGAAACTAGCAGCTCGTTAGATCCGTGACGTAGGCTTTCGATCATCCCGCTTTGCTTGCCGATGCGTGCGAAGGATTCCGGGCCTCGGATGGTGATCATCTGGTCGTCTTGCTCGACCGTGAGTTTGCCCGTAGTGAATCGGGGGGCCGAAAATTTCGGAGAATCATCCAGAGCAAGTTGTTCCAAGGCAACGACGAACCCTGCATCAGCCCATGGCGTAGGCTCAGCAAGTGTGAAGCGCATGGTCAAATGGCGCTCGTGATTCTTGATTGCCTGCGGCGGAGGAATGGTCACCTCGCGAGATTTACCGGGAAGGCAATTCAGGAGCGGTAGAAGGCCTTTGGTGACCACCATGCCATTGTCACTCCACTCCCACGAAATGAGATAGTGATCGAGATTGATGAACGAATTGCGGTTCTCAATGCGGATTCTTCCGTTTGTCAAATCCTTGGCGTGAATCCGAACCGGTTGATTCACTCTGGCAGCTTCAAAGTAGTGAGGTTTCGGTTTGCGATCCGATTCCAGCAATCCGTTCAACACGAACAGTCCATCGTTTGGTATGTCGCCATAGTCTCCTCCGATGGCGTAGAAGTTCGGAATGGATTTGATAGAACCAAGACTGAGGGTTGGAGCGGGTTTTCCTTTGACGATTGAAGTCGCCAATCCTTTGTCCGCCCAGTCCCAGATGAATCCACCGATTAAGCGTGGATGCCGCTCGATTGTATTCCAATAGTCTTTGAAATTTCCAAGGCTGTTGCCGCCGCCCCATGCGTATTCATTCAGGAGAAACGGTTTCCCTGAGGGATAAGGTCCATGCTGTCTCAGTGCGGAGACTTCGTTCCGCTCGCCTTTTCGCACCGCTTTTCCCAACAAATGTTGTTCAAGCCATTCCGGAGTCGGGTAGGTCTGGCTATCTACGTCGCAAGGGGCATTCATGTCGGCGTATTGGATGGGGCGGCGTTCGTGATCGAGCCTCCGCGTCTCCGCGGCCATGGATTCAAAGGCTTTACCGTAGCCCGCTTCATTTCCTAAAGACCACATGACCACGCTCGGGTGCCCACGCTCCCGGATCACCATTCGACGCATCCGTGCGATGCAGGCACTTTCCCACTCCGGGAGATCGCCGGGAAGAACACATTGGTGATAAGACAATCCATGAGACTCCACATTTGCCTCGCTCAATACCATCAGGCCCATTTCATCGCACAACTCCACGAACCGTGGATCATTCGGATAGTGCGCGGTGCGGACCGCATTGAAGTTCGCTTGTTTGATCAGACGGATGTCATCGCGCATCATTGCCTCATCAACGACATAACCAGTCATGGGATTCCAGTCATGCCGATTCACCCCACGGATTTTGATGGGTGCATCATTGAGGGTGAATTCATGATTTTTGAGTTCCACTTTCCGGAAGCCAATTTTCATCGCCACGGATTCAATCGTTTTTCCATCTTTCCGCAGTTCAACCACAGCGGTGTATAGTTGGGGATTTTCGAATGACCACTTCGCGGGTGCCTCAAGGATGGCTGGGGGAGTTAGGATCTCGATTTCCTCGCCATTGTCTAGCGGTGCGGGCACGGGGAAATCGATTTCAAAGCCGGGAACCATCGTGCCATCGGGCGCACGTAATTTGAGGCGGACTGATAGGTTGTTGACGGGCGCACGGCTGTCATTGCGCACCTGACAACGAAGTTTGGTGTTGGCCGATTTCGCGCCAAGTTCCGATTCTACCGTTACGTCCCAAAGGTGAGCATCCGGCTTGGTGAAAAGGAAAACGTCACGGAAAATTCCACTCAGTCGCCAGATGTCCTGGTCCTCCAAGTAGCTGGCATCCGAGTGACGAAGAATTTGGAAAGCGACGAGATTGCGTCCCGGCTTCACCGCGGTGGTGATGTCGAATTCCGCTGCTAGACGCGAATCCTCGCTGTAGCCGATGCACTGACCATTGACCCAGACTTTGAGGCATGATCCTGCCGCGCCGACATGAAGATAGACACGTTGTTTTGTCCAAGAATCAGGAACCTCCACCCAACGGCGATAGGAGCTCACCGGGTTTCGATCGGCGAAGAAAGTCCAGTCGGCAGGAGGTTCACCCATGACCCGAGGTGGATCAACCTTGAATGGGTAGACATAATTGACATAGAGCGGAGTGCCGTAACCGAATAACTCCACACAACTTGGCACGGGGATGGTTTTCCAGTTTTGGTCATTAAAGTCCGGCAACTCGAAACCGGCAGGGCTTTTTGCAGGATGATTGGCCCAATCAAATTTCCAGTCGCCGCTGATGCAACGTAACCACGGGGAATCCGGTGAGCTTCCCGGGGCGGTCATGGCGGACTCCGCACTCGGATGGGGCCATGTCATCGAGCGTGGAGGCATCCGGTTGACCTGAAACACGAGGGGGTTTTCCCATGCGTCATGAGGAACCATGGGTGCGGAGGATTCGCTCGCAGCAGAAGCAATAGAAATCAACCCGGCCACCAAAAGTAAAAGGCACTGATATGAACAAGCTTTCATGAGGGGGGTAATCTATGAGCAATCAGCACGGTCGTCAGCTCTCATTTCTTGGGGTCGTTCAGCCGGGCAACGATTGCTACAGCCACTTGCTGGGCGAGGACCTTGTAGCCGAAAGCATTGAAGTGGACATTGTTTTCATTTTGCAACTCAGAGAGTCGCGGTTGGATCGGAGTGCAAAGGTCGGTAGTTGGGATGCCATGTTGCTTCATGATTTCGTCAGCGATGCGGTTCAGTCTCTCGCATTGTTCAGGCGAAAACTTTTCGGCATTCTCCACGCTGGCTGGAGGGGTCGTGCGCGCCCATATCAATTTTGCTCCGGTGGTTTCCAATACCGAGACGATTTGCTCGAGGTTGCCGGCATAAGTATCCAACGGAAGGTTGCGATCATGGATGCCGAAGTTGAAGTGGATCACGTCCCATTTTCCGGTACCAAGCCACTGCTTCAACTTCTTGACCCCTTGTGTCGTCGCACCGCAATTGGCCGGGGCGCGATGAATGTTCACTTTGCCTGCGAGTGCCTCGCGAACGGGATGCGTGTAACCGCGCGAGATAGAATCTCCGATGAGCAGCACGCGTGGCAGGCTTGGATCGTCCTTGACAAATCCCATGCGGTCACCTTGCCCGCAAGCTTGTCTGCCTTGTAATGCGGCAAGTAGAAATCACCGAGATTTTCTTCCAATACCTTTTCCCAAGCCAGTTCCTCTGACGACATCGCCGCCATCCGCGCTGCATCAGCCACGCGGTTATAGTTTGCCGTCGCCCCTGGTTTGGAAAATTCGAGGCAGATGACAGAAGCGATCTTGTCTGGCGCTTCGGATGGTATCTTTAAGATGACGCCAGCAGCGGTCTGGGTGAATATCAATTTCTTACTTCCTGCCAACAGGTAGACCTTGGCCACTTGATTGGGAATCGCAGGCAGTTCAAATTTACCGTTCTTCGGCCAGTCGAAGATGGAGATGTAGAGTTTTCCTGGCTTGCTAGTGCAGCGCCAGTCCCAGGTGGGCACGAACTCGGGCTTGCCTCCTGGGTCCTTCTCTGTGGCGCTGGGCGTGCCGTGTACATCACCTAACGGGCTCGCGCTCGTGCCATAGACCGCCGCGCCGTTGCGCTTCAGCCATTCACCGATTTCCTTCAGTCGATCCACGGAAGGAGATGGAATGATGCCTTCACCAGTCGGTCCGACGTTGAGGAGGAAATTCCCGCCCTTGCTGGCGATGTCGATGAGGTTGCGGATCAACTCGGAGGCAGGTTTCCAGTCGTTGTCGGTTTGATGGAAGCCCCAATGCTTATTGAGCGTCATGCAGCTTTCCCAAGGGAGTGGATTGCCGTCGGCGGGGATCGTCTGCTCTTCCACGGTGTAGTCGCCGAGGCGGTGGCCGAGGCGGGAGTTGACGATGCAGTTCGGTTGCAGCTGGTGGATGAGGTCGAGCAATTCCTTGCTTTGCGCGGCGGTGTTTTTTTCCGGCGTGTCGAACCACATCAGGTCGATCGGCCCATACTGTGTGAGCAACTCCCGGATCTGGGGTTTCAGTTTACGCTCATGATATTTTGCAAAGTCTTTTTTTTCTTCGTTCGGAAAATCCCAGGTGTTGCTGCGGCGGACGCCATCGGGCTTGAAATCGGTGGGCACGTCCGGGTCATGCCAGTCGCGGCCGAGCGAGTAATAGACGCCAAACTTGATTCCTTGTTTGCGGCAGGCCGCAGCAAGTTCCCTGACGGGATCCCGCTTGAATGGCGTGGCTTTGACGATGTTATAGTCGTTGCAGGGGCTTTCGAACATCGCAAATCCGTCGTGATGCTTTGCAGTTAGAACCAGGTATTTCATGCCGGCCTCCTTGGCCACGCGCACCCATTCGTCGGCATCGAATTTCACCGGATTGAAGACATCGGCGAGGGTCGCGTATTCGGAAATTGGAATGCGCAGCTTCAGCATCATGTGCTCGGAGAGGCCATCCTTGCCCTTCCAAAAGCAACCGTCCTGTGAGTAGAGCCCCCAATGAATGAACATTCCGAACCGCGCTTCGCTCCACCATTGAAGGCGTTTGGCAATGGCCTCTGGGGATTCGGTGCTGAGTTGTTTCAGCCCAGCGTATGCGTCTCCGGTGTCAGCGCTACCGTCGGGATTGGTTTGAGCCGTGGCGATCAACTGGAGGGCAGCTGAGATCAGGATGGCCAAGAACGGGAGTTGCGTTTGTTTCATACAATCAATGGGGCTAATGGCACGCGGGTTCAATAGGGAGGCAGGATGTTCAGTGAGCTATTGAGACTATCCCGTGTGCGGGTCTCAACGTGGAAGTCGCCGAACAGCATATTAGCTTTGTTGCCACTGTGGCGGATTCCGATCTGTCTCGTATAGCTATTGCTATCGAAAACACCCTTCCCGTTATTGTTCGGGGCGGGATCCCCCTGGGTGTCGTCGGCAATCAGGACCAGATTTGCAAGATTAGGAACCACCGCGACATTGCGTATTTTATAGTTTCCTCCCTGTCCGAGGAAACAAAGTGCGTTCTGATTGGCCGCATAGGTGCGCGATTTGGTTTTGCAAGAGGGACAGTTGAATGGATGGACGGCGGCTGGCTTGTCATAGTCCGCTCGGGTGGCAAATGCCGATGACCCTTCACCGACATTCAACAACTTGGGCAGCGGGGCCGACCAATGGGAGAATCCCAACGTGTTGGGATCGTTGGAATAGGGATAATTTCCGTTATTTTCCGTGACGTAGGTTCCCAGGGCGGTGCCGATCTGCCTGAGGTTGTTGACGCATTTGGTGTCGCCGGCGCTGGCGCGCATCCGCATCGCCCCGAGGGTTGCCAGCGATGCGAGAATCGCGATGATGGCAATGACGATGAGCAGTTCTGTGAGGGTGAATCCGTTCGCAAGCTTTATTGATCGGCGGATTGCAAATGGGCCTGAATTCCCGATGGCCCCTTCATCAGACTCGCCCCTAATTTTGTTTCGAATGAGCCATTTCATGGATTTTTCAATTCTTTGGATTTAACGAAGCAGACAAGTCGACCTCAGATCGGAATCAATGCCTGTGGCGACGTAGCAGCGTCGCGCCGAGGAAGAGGCCCGCAAGCAGATTGGTGGCAGGCTCGGGCACGGCGGTCCAGACGAGGTTCACGTCGTTGCCGGTCGAAGCGGTCGAAAAGCTTCCGAGAGATAACCAGGACGAGTTGTCGATCCCACCAAACGAACCAATCAACGTTCCTGCCCCCGTATTGTTGATGATACCGGTCCATGTTTGGTTGGTTTGCCAGAATGAATCGGCGCTTGGAGAGAATAGACCGAGACCCAATGAGATGGTCGCGCCGATGAGTTCGACATCCCCGGCTGTTAGAGTCACGCGGTCCCAGCTACTTCCTGGATTCGCGGTTGAAAGGGCTCCAAGTTCCCAGATGTAGGATCCGCTAACAACAAGTCCATTGTTAAGCGTGAGTTCGCCGGGACTGTTTCCGGGAGAGAGAAATGCCCCCGTCTGCACATCGACCGACCCACCAATCGTCCCGCTGCCCTTGAGCGTTCCGGTGGCGCTTATCGTTGTGCTTGTGTTCGCAAGGGACCCATTGACGACAAGTGTTCCGCTGGTGACGGCGGTGTTTCCGGTATAGGTGTTGGTTCCTGATAGAGTCCATGTTCCGCTGCCGGACTTGCTCAGTGAGACCGTGCCGCCGCCGTCCACGATATTGCCCGCAAACTCCCCGGTTCCAGCAGTGGAGCCTCTCAGATTGAGCGTTTTTGCACCGGTGCCTGAGACGGAGAGGTTGCTCGTGAACTTGAGCAATCCAGTTCCGGATTGGTCGAGACCCGCGTCGCCTCCGGTGCCTGCGAAATTGATCACTTTGTTGGTGGTCTCACCTGCCGTGCCAGTGTAGCTGAGGACGTTCATCGAGCCTGCGGTGCTGCTGCCGAGATTGATCGTGGCGTTCGTG
>JBBECN010000040.1:31869-40332 GCA_040881795.1 Akkermansiaceae bacterium | reverse complement strand
GCCGGGAGATCGCGGCGACCGAGGTTTTTCCAATGGCGGACGCTCGGGGGCTTACGGAAATGAAGAGGCTTCGCGCATTGCATTGGCATCGACGCTCATAGAGACGCCGCTACAAGCGGTTCATCAGCGCATGCGTCCCATCCGCGTATCTGTAGCGGCGCGTCTATGACCGCCGCTCACTGGCCTTGCGGCCGTGGGGGGAAGGGGAAAGCAAATGAAGAGGGCTTCGCGCATTTCATTGGCATCGACGCTCATAGAGACGCCGCTACAAGCGTCCCTCTCGCACCTGTAGCGGCGCGTCTATGACCGCCGCAAACTGGCCCTGCGGCCGTGAGGTGAATGGGAAAGCCAAAGAAGAGCTCCGCGCATTTCATTGGCATCGACGCTCATAGAGACGCTGCTACAAGCGGTTCATCGGCGCATGCGTCCCATCCGCGTATCTGTAGCGGCGCGTCTATGACCGCCGCTCACTGGCCTTGCGGCCGTGGGGGGAAGGGGAAAGCAAATGAAGAGGGCTTCGCGCATTTCATTGGCATCGACGCTCATAGAGACGCCGCTACAGGCGGTTCATCGGCATCGACGCTCATAGAGACGCCGCTACAGGCGGTTCATTGGAGGTAGTCGCCCGAGGAGGCATTATGCCCACCGAGGTATCTGCTTTGGACCATTTCGATCCTGAATCATGTTATTTCCTTCGAGGTCAGAATCTCAGAGTCTTTCCAAGACGGCGTCGCCCATGGCCTGGGTGCCGACTTTCGTCTCACCCGGTTGGCTTGTTGCGATATCGCCGGTGCGGAAGCCGTCGGCGATGGTTTTGGCAACGGCCGCTTCGATCGCGTCCGCGGCTTCGATTTCTCCAAGTGAGAAACGCAGCAACATCGCGAGTGAAAGGATCTGGGCGATCGGGTTGGCGACGCCTTGTCCGGCGATGTCGGGCGCAGAGCCGCCGGACGGTTCGTAGAGACCAAAATAGAGTCCGTCCTCGCGTTGTTTGCCCAACGAGGCGGACGGCAGCATGCCGAGCGAGCCGGAGATCATCGCCATTTCATCGGATAGAATGTCGCCGAAGAGGTTTTCCGTCACCAACACATCGAACGAACCGGGGCGCTTGATGAGCTGCATCGCCGCGTTGTCGACATACATGTGTGAGAGCTGGACTTCGGGAAATTCTTTTGCGATTTCGATCACGGTTTCACGCCACAAAACGGAGGATGCGAGCACGTTCGCCTTGTCCACCGAGAGCAGTTGTTTTTTCCGTCCCATGGCGGCGGTGAACGCCACGCGGGCAATGCGCTGGATCTCGCTTTTTTGATAGACCATGGTGTCGAAGGCGACGGGCTCGCCATCGCGTTCTTCACGGCCTTTCGGTGTGCCGAAATAGATGCCGCCCGTGAGCTCGCGGACGCAGAGCACATCGAAGCCATCGGCGATGAGTTCCTGTTTGACCGGCGATGCGTGGGTCAGCGCTGGCAGACAGACGCCGGGGCGGAGGTTGGCAAAAAGCCCGAAGTGCTTGCGCAGCGGCAGCAACGCACCGCGCTCCGGCTGGATGTCCGGTGGCAGCGATTCCCATTTCGGTCCGCCGACCGAGCCAAAGAGAATGGCGTCCGCCGCCTCGCTGGCGGCGACGGTTTCCGGAGGAAGCGGGTGGCCCGTGGCATCGATGGCCGCGCCACCGACGAGGTGCTCGCTGCGGGAAACCGTGAAGCCGAATTGGGTTTCGACAGCTTCGAGAATGCGGAGGGATTCGGCCATGACTTCCGGGCCGATGCCGTCTCCGGCGAGGATGGTGATGCGGTGGCTGCGTGACATGCGCGGAAAATGGCGGGCCATTCGCCAACTGGCAAGATGAAGAAGCGCCGATTGCCCGGAAAGACGAGTGCCTCGCATGAACCTTGGCTTGCGAAGCGGGCAACCCGGGATCAACCTATTGGCATCATGCAGGCCGTCACCGATCGATTGAGAAATTTTCTCCAATATGTGGCCGTCAAGCTCATCGACGAGCCAAGCCAGGCGCAGCTCAAAGTGGCTGAGCTGGGGCCGAAGCGGCTGCGGTTCAAGCTGGTGCTCGCCCAGGCCGACGTCGCCATGTTGATCGGGCGAAACGGCTTCACCGCATCGGCGATCCGCAGCGTGCTCAAGGCCGCTGCGGAAAAAGAGGGTGTCCAGGTTTCACTCCAGATCCACTCGCATGAGGAAGAGGCGGAGCTTCTGGCCCGCGGCGAAGGACATTGAAGGCTTCAGGCATTTGCCAGGCAGCCCGGGCAGTTTTGCGCGAAATGATCCGGCTCGATTTCGTCCAAGGATGGCGGGTGGTCGCTGGGGCAGAGTTCGGGTTCGCCGATTTGGTTGCGTGCCTTGAACGAACATCCGGCCGGTGGGTTCGAGAGATCGGGCGGCAGGCCTGGAATCGTATAAAGCGGCTCGCCCTTCGGATGGATGGCGGGGATGGATTTCAACAACGACCGGGTGTATGCATGGAGCGGATGGCGGAAAAGCTCAGCCTTCGGCGCGCTCTCGATGATCCGTCCGGCATACATCACATTCACGTGATCGCACATTTCAGAAACCACGGATAGATCGTGCGTGATGAAGATCACCGCAGTCCCGAGTTGTTGCTGACGGTCGCGGATGAGATCGAGAACCTGCTTCTGCACGGTGACGTCGAGGGCAGTCGTCGGCTCGTCGCAAATCAGCAGCTCGGGCCGCGTGATCAGCGCCATGGCGATCATCACCCGCTGGCGCATGCCGCCGGAAAACTCGTGCGGATAGGAATGAATGCGTTTGGCCGCATCAGGAATGCCGACTTCCGTGAGTGCGTCGATGGCTCGCTGCAAGGCCTCTTTGCCGTGGCAGTTCTCATGGATCGCGAGCGGCTCGGTCAACTGCGCGCTCACTTTCATGAACGGATTGAGCGAGGTCATCGGGTCTTGGAAAATCATCGAAATGCGCTTGCCCCGGATTTGGCGAAGCTGCTTTTCGGAGGATTTCAAAAGGTCGATTCCATCGAAGAGCGCCTCGCCGCGGTGGATGCGTCCCGGCGGCTGTGGGATCAGGCCTAACAAGGAATAACAGGTGACCGATTTCCCCGAGCCGGACTCGCCGACGATGCCGAGCGTTTGTCCGGGATCGACGCTGAAGGAAACATCCTCCACCGCATGCACGATGCCGTTGCGGGTGTGAAATCGGGTGGTCAGATGGCGGACGTCAAGAAGTGGCATGTCAACAGAACGCAAGTTGCCGATTGCGAGGAAAAATCCAAATAGAAAAGCCCTGATTATTTTCCCATCCCGAGCACTTGTTCCATATCGGCGACGATCTCGCCGGGGCCGGACTCGATTCCAATGTGGATGCCCTCGGCGGGTGACGGTTCTTCCAGTGTGGCAAGCTGGCTTTCCAGCATGCCGGCTTTCATGTAGTGGCCGGCGCGCCCCGCGAGTCGGCCGGCCAAGAGGGCGGCTTCTCCTTTCAGATAGATCAAGTTCACCCCCGGTGTGCCGACTCCGAGTTGCTGTCGGTAGGATTTTTTCAAGGCCGAGCAGGCAAGCACCGTAAATGAACCAGTCGCTGCGGCGTCAATCACCTCGGATCGCAGTCGCGCGAGCCATGGCTGGCGATCCCCGTCGTCCAAGGGAATGCCGGATGCCATTTTATCGATGCTGGCCGCCGGATGAAAATCATCCGCATCGAAAAACACCCCGCCGTTGCGCGCGGCCAGCAGCGCGCCAATCGTGGATTTGCCGCATCCGGCCACTCCCATGACGATCACTACCCGAGATTTCCGCATGGTCGATGATTGGCGTGATGGGCTGTGATTTCAAATCGGAACTTTGCATTGAGGCTCTGCTCAGAAGCCTGCGGATTGTGCTCAGCAAGATCACCATGCTTCATCCCAATTCGGTAGCCAACCATTCAATGGCTTCCGGCGGATGCGCGGCGGAGACGCTGATTCTCAGTCGCGCGGTGCCGCGTGGGACGGTGGGGAAACGGATGGCGGGGACCAGGAAGCCGCTTTTTTCCAGTTGGGCGGCGGCGGCCAGCGCGGCTTCGTTGCTGCCGAGGACTTTGGGAATGATCGGTGTATGGCCTGGCGAGAGGCGGGCGATATTTTTCCGGAGCCGCTCGCGGAGTCTTTTGCCTTCATTCGAGCGGATCAATTCAAGTGAAGCGATCGCCGCGTGGGCCAGAGCGGGTGGGGGAGCGGTTGAGTAAATGAAGGAACGGGCGCGATTGGTTAGAAGGTCGATCCAATCCCGCGATGCCGCCAGATAGCCGCCGGACAGTCCGGCAGCTTTGCTCAGTGTGCCCATTTGAAAAGTGATGCGCCGCTGCAGTCCTTCCTGCTCGGCCAGGCCCATGCCATTTTCGCCAAGGATGCCGAAGCCGTGGGCCTCATCGACTAACAAAAGTGCATCGTGCTTTTCAGTGAGTTCGATGATTCTGCGCAACGGGCAGAGATCGCCGTCCATGCTGAAGACCGATTCGGTGGCGACGAGGATGCGTGCGTGCGCCGATTTCGCCCGGGTGGAAAGCAGCAGACGTGAGAGTTTTTCCAAATCATTGTGAGGGAAAATCCGCAGCGTGGCACCTGATAGACGCGCGGCATCCACCAGGCAGGCGTGCGAAAGTTTGTCGAGGAATACGAAGTCGAACTTGCCGACGATGGCGGGGATCGCACCGAGAGCGGTGGCGAAGCCGGAGGAGAAGGTGAGGGCTGCCTCGGTTTGTTTCGCGGCGGCGAGCGCATCCTCTAACATGCAGTGCGGTGGCAGGGTGCCACACACCAGGCGCGAGGCGGCGGCACCCGCGCCATAACGTTGCACGCCTTCGATGAAAGCGGCCTTGATTTGCGGATGTCGCGCCAGCCCGAGGTAGTCGTTGGATGCGAAATTCCAAAGTTCGCGCCCTTCGCGGACAACCCGGATGCCAGTGGGGGAGTCGAGCGGCCGTTGCTGGCGCAGGAGTCCTCCGTCACGGAGTTGGCGGAGTTGCTCGGCGGGGCTTGGCATGACGGTGTGACCGGTCAGGCCCCGGCGGCCGGGCGCTCGAGTGACCAGCGGAGCAACTTGGTGGAGTCGGTCCAGATGTTAGGCGTGTTGGACTTGAGAACCACGACGATGACCGAGCGGCCGTTGAGCGAACCGCTGGCAACGAGGCAGCGGCCGGATGCGTTGGTGGTGCCGGTTTTCAAACCATCGCAGTAGGGAAGGGTTTTGAGGACTTTGTTCGTATTTTCCAGCAGTCGGGTGCGGCCGTCGTTGAAGCGGAAAGTGTAGGCCTTGGTGGTGGTGTAGGAACGGATCAGCGGGCTGCGGTAGATGGCGCGGGCGGCGATGGCCATGTCCCGGGCGGTGGAGTACTGGCCGGGTTCTGTTAATCCGTGAGGATTGCGGAAATTGGAATTCCGCATGCCGAGAGAAGTGGCTTTCTGATTCATCATGGCGGCGAAATTTTCCTGGCTGCCGCCGACGTCGCGGGCCAGACTTCGGGCGACGTCATTGGCGCTTTTGACCATCAGGACTTTGAGCATATCGCGGCGCGAGTAGGTGTCGCCGGCCTTGATTCCGAGCTTGGTGGGCTCACAGGCACTGTCGGTGGCTTCGATTCGGATCGACTTGTCGATGTTTCCGGCATCGAGCACGCAGAGGGCGGTGAGAATTTTCTGGGTGCTGGCGACGGCACGCGGCATATCGGCATTTTTGGCGTAGAGCACGCGGCCGCTGACGACGTCGATTACGATCGCACTCTCGCCGACAATCGGGGGAGGAGGGGTCATTGGAATCGCCGCGATGCGCACCGGCTCCTGTGCCGTAGAGACTGGCTGCACTGATCTGGCCGCCTTAGGATTCAGAGGCGGCGGTGGATTTCCACCGCACGAGGTGATGAGCGCTGTGGTGAACGCGAGTGCGGTGAAGTGGACGCAGAACAAACGTGACATGGGGGGCATCATTCTCATCAAGCGGCAGGCTTCAAGCCGGGATTCCGCAATTTTTGCGGTCCATCTCACGGTGACTTGGGAGGCAGTAGGCTTCCATCCATTTCCGTGCCCGCCTCGGGGAGCATGGGTTCCTTGAAATCAACGGGGCCTCCGAAAAACCAGAAATTTTGTTTTCGGCTGCTCTGAAATGCGAGGGCCCGCTCGTGGCCGGTGGGGAGTTCCTTGAGATCTTTTTCACGGACTTCAACGACTTTGACCTGCGCCGGGCGGATTTTGTTGACCGCTATTTCAGACAGCTCCGAGACCTTGGAGGTGGTGGACGAGGAGGTTTTCTGAACAAATGCCACAGATCCTTGGCCGAGCTTGCCGACCGTCGCACAGGAGGCCAATCCAAAGATGGCGGCGAGAGTGCTGGCTAAAAAGGTTGGTGAGACGACTTTCATACGATGCGGGACTTGGGAAAGTAGCGTTCGAATTCAGACTGTCCAATTTTCCTTTGACGGCAATTTCGACACTTTTTCCTGAGAGCCGCGATTTATTTCAAAAATGCGATTGTCCATGGATGTTTGAACGGCTCGTTGTTGGCCGCTTTCAGGGTGGCGATAATCGCGATCACGATCCAAGCAAGAAAGCCTAACCCGCAACTTACAATGCTCCATAGCGTCCATGAGATGTTGAAGTTGATCACTTTTTTGCCTTCCTCGTTCACTGCGGGGACCGTATCCTTCTTGATCAACCACAAAATGAGTGGCCCCAGGATGTTACCGATCGGGATAATGAAAGCCGCAAACGATAGCAGCTCAAGGTATAGCCGCCAGTTAGTGGCCGCCGATGGTGGTGTTTGCGGGAAATTGGGCGGTTGGCATGAAGGAGGTGTTTCCATGGTAATTGGTTCTTCGTTACTCATCACGTTTTGAGAGATTCGCAATCTGGGGTCAAGTCGTAACGCGGAATGGAATGGCGGCGGAATTCGCTCGAACCCTTCATTTTCCCGGGAAATCGAGTCGCAGGGTTGACGCTTCGACTTTCGCATGCACAATCCCGCCGCCGGGCGGAAGAGCCGCATCGGTCTTCACACACATTGTCATGACCACTATCGCCATCAACGGATTCGGCCGCATCGGCCGCCTTGTCTTCCGTGCCCTCGTCGAACAAGGCCACCTTGGAACCACCTTCAACGTTGTCGCCGTCGGTGACATCGTTCCTGCGGACAACCTCGCCTACCTGCTCAAGTATGACTCCACGCAGGGTCGCTTCTCAGGCACCGTTTCTTCGAAGAAGTCCTCCCCTGAGCTCGAAGAAGACGACGTTATCATCGTCAACGGCCACGAAATCAAGGTCGTCAGCGCCCGTTCCCCGGAAGGCCTGCCATGGAAAGAACTCGGCGTTGAAGTCGTGATCGAGTCAACCGGCCTCTTCACCGAAGCGGAAAAAGCCAAGGGCCACATCACCGCTGGTGCCAAGAAGGTGATCATTTCCGCACCTGCCAAGGGCGAAGACGCCACCTTCGTCGTCGGCGTCAACGACGGGCTCTACGATCCTGCGAAACACCACATCATCTCCAACGCGAGCTGCACCACCAACTGCCTCGCGCCGATCGTTCACGTGCTTCTCAAAGAAGGTTTCGGCATTGCCGAAGGCCTGATGACCACCATCCACTCCTACACTGCAACGCAAAAAACGGTGGACGCTCCTTCCAAGAAGGATTGGAAAGGCGGCCGCTCCGCTGCGATCAACATCATTCCTTCCACCACTGGTGCCGCGAAGGCGGTGGCTCTCGTTTGCCCTGAAGTGGCAGGCAAGCTCACCGGCATGGCGTTCCGCGTGCCGACTCCGACCGTTTCTGCAGTGGACCTCACCGTGAAGACCGTCAAACCGACCTCCCTCGCCGAGATCAAGGCAGCGCTCAAGAACGCTTCCGAAACCTACCTCAAGGGCATCCTCGAATACACCGATGACGAAGTGGTCTCCACCGACTTCATCCACTCGCCGGCTTCTTCGATCTTCGACGCGGGTTCCTCGATCGAGCTGAACTCCACGTTCTTCAAGCTTATCAGCTGGTATGACAACGAGTGGGGCTACTCCAACCGCGTCATCGACCTCCTCACGGACGTCGTGAAAAAGGGAATCTAATTCCTGAGATTAGCAAACTATCTGAAAACGGCGGTCCGCAAGGTCCGCCGTTTTTTTGTAGATCGGTATCGCTTCAATCCCCGGTTTGCTCGGAGTCCTCGATCCGCACCAGGCTTTCGATTTCAAGCGGGGTGAACTCCACACCCTGCAATCTCAGCCGCAGATGCTTCACATTTGTGGCATTCTTGCTGGGCATCAGATGAATCACGCCCTCTAACACCCGATCGCGATCCGTCAGTGTCACCCGCACCGGGGAGCTTAGCACGATGCCCCAGCGCAACTCGAATGACCGTTTTCGCTCATCCAATGCCAGCCGCCAATTTTTGAATCCGGCATCCGAGCCGGCGGCGTTGAAATCGAATTCTCCCTGATTGAATGACATTGCGAATGTG
>JBBECN010000040.1:0-31769 GCA_040881795.1 Akkermansiaceae bacterium | reverse complement strand
TGGCGGAGCACGAGGAAATTTCTCACCGGGCGATTCCATGCGGGGCGTCTGACAACCGGCCCGCCCGGCACTGCTCCGGACACCCAGAGATCGGCGGAGCGTCCGCCGTCGAGATTGAGTGCGTGGTGGGTTTTCCACCCGGCGGGTTGGTGGGTGGCGAGTGCTTGCCCCAAGCTGGACAAGCTGCATGGCGAGCCGCGACCGATCCACCAACGGGTCCCGCCGTCCCAGAGAATCATGACGCGGACGCTGGTTTTGGTGGCGTCCAAGCCTGAAATCGGCTGGCTGTTTTCGACCAACAATGGGCCGGCTTGAATCAGCTGCCACATGCCGCCCGCCGCAGATCGCCCGAGCTTCTCACGGCGGGTGACCGCAGTCATGCCGGTCTCGTTTTCATGCCAAGCCCCGCTGCCCAATGATGATGCAGTGTTCCAGCTTCCCGAGGTTTTTCCCGATGAAACAACGAGTCCGAGCGGCGTGCCTTCCGGCGTGAAGAATCCCGCGTTGATGGCAGCGATTCCCCCTGAGGCGCGGGCGGCAGCACCCGCATCAGCGAATTGAGTACCGGGGCCGTTTGCCTGGTCCGCAACGATCAGACGATACGTTCTGGAATCGAAGGCGACTCCCTCGAAAGTGATTCCAGAAATGACTTGGGAGGTGAAGCGCGGCGGGCTGGTGGGGGCGGATACCAAGGGTTTCGGCACCTCAACGACCTTGGCCTTCGCCACAATCTCAGGGACCATCTCCGGACGCAGAGGATCCGCGCGGAAACACGCACTGAGCAACGGCAGGACCAAAATGACGGGTGAGAATCGCATCTGCGGAATTCTCATGCTGGGCGGACTCCGATGCCAAGCAGGGTTTGGAATTTCGGGGCCTCGGTTTCCCGGTCCGCCACCACTGTTTCGATTTGGCTGAATCCCGATTTCTCCAGCATGGCGGCCAAGTCGCTTTCGGAAAATCCCAGCCAGTGGTCTGCGTAAAGTTCGCGAGCTTCTTCGAAATGGTGCTGCAACAGGTCCAACACAATCAACCTCCCACCGGGCTTCAAAATCCGGAATGCCGAATCCAGCGCCCGCTGCGGATGCTCCGCATGATGAAGCGCCTGGCTCAAAATTGCCAAATCCAAGCTGCCGTCTTCGATGGGCGGGTTCTCGATATCACCGAGTCGGTATTCGAGGTTCTTGAGGCCGTTTTGAATCGCCAGACTCTGCCCGAACTCGACCATCTTCGGTGACAAATCCACTGCGATCACCTTCTCCGCGCGCTGGGCCAACAATTGCGCCAGCGTTCCTTCGCCCGCTCCCAAGTCCGCCACCACTCGATAGTTGAGCACCTTGATCAATGCCTCGGCGAGGGCCTTCCACGAGCGCCCGGGCACGTAGTCCTTGCCAAAACGGCCCGCGAGTTCGTCGAAATACGCCCGCGCGCTGTCCTTGCGTTTCCGCAACAAATGCCGGAGCGCGCTTTCGTCTGCCGCCACTTCCGGCACTTCCGCAGCCGCCAAGCGGGCCACCTCCATCAAGCCCGGTTCCGCCGCACATGAGTAAATGTTGTTTTTGCCACTGCGTTCATCCGTCACCAATCCCTCGATTTTCAGCTGCGAGAGCTGGGTCGAAATCCGGCTCTGACCCATCCCCAAAACCTCCTGCAATTCCGCCACCGACAAAGCTTCGTTTTTCACCAGCATCAAAATCCGCAAGCGTGTGGGGTCGGAAAGCAGCTTCAGAGATTTCAGCATTGACGGCATGACGAAGTGATTATATCAACGCATCACGATTTGACGATACGAAAAATTAAAAGCACATGAGCACCTTCATTTTCTCCTCAGAGTCGGTTGGCGAAGGCCATCCGGACAAAGTCGCCGACACCATCTCGGACGCTATCCTCGACGCCTGCCTCACCATCGATCCGAAAAGCCGTGTGGCTTGCGAAACCTTCGTGAAGAGCAACGTCGTCGTCGTCGGTGGCGAAATCACGATCCCGAAAATCGGCAACAAGCCGATCGGTTCCGTGATCAACATCGAAAAGGTGATCCGCGACGCTGTCCGCGGCATCGGCTACGTAAATGGCGACGATGTCTTCCATGCCGACCAACTTTTTATCAACAACTACCTCACCACGCAGTCCCCGGATATCGCCCAAGGTGTGGACGCGAAAATAGCGAAGGGCAAAAAGCACTCCGAGCAAGGTGCCGGCGACCAAGGCATCATGTTCGGCTACGCTTGCAATGAGACGCCTGAGCTGATGCCCGCTCCGATCATGTTCGCGCACCGTCTCGGCCGCGAACTCACCCGCATCCGCAAGGCTGGCAAACTCGCCAAGTGGCTCCGCCCCGAT
The DNA here is from genome assembly GCA_040881795.1 of Akkermansiaceae bacterium. Lineage (GTDB taxonomy): Bacteria > Verrucomicrobiota > Verrucomicrobiia > Verrucomicrobiales > Akkermansiaceae > Luteolibacter. The sequence goes on along the minus strand of JBBECN010000040.1, from coordinate 29,429 downwards.
GCCAAATCCCAGGTCTCCGTCGAATACGTCGATGGCAAGCCGACCCGCATCGTCAACGTCGTCATTTCCACCCAGCATGCCGCAGACGTGGAGCACGCGGAAATCGAGAAATTCTGCATCGAGCAAGTGATCAAGAAGGTCCTGCCGAAAGACATGCTCACCAAGGACACCGAGTATCTCATCAACCCGACCGGCAAGTTCGTCGTTGGTGGTCCTCAGGGCGACTCCGGCCTCACCGGTCGTAAAATCATCGTCGATACCTACGGCGGCACCGGCCGTCACGGCGGTGGTGCATTCTCCGGCAAGGATCCATCGAAAGTCGATCGCTCCGCCGCCTACATGGGCCGTTGGGTTGCCAAAAACGTGGTTGCAGCCGGCCTCGCCACCAAGTGCGAAGTCCAGTTTGCCTACGCCATCGGCCACCCGCTTCCCGTGAGTGTTCACGTCGATACCTTCGGCACCGGCACCAAGCCCGATGCCGCGATTCTCGCCGCGATCCTGAAGGTCTTCTCCTTCAAGCCCGCCGACATCGTCAAGCAACTCAAGCTTCTCCGCCCCATCTACTCGAAGTCCACCAACTACGGCCACTTCGGCAAAACCGATCCCGACCTCACCTGGGAAGCCACTGACAAGGCGGCAGCTCTCATCAAGGCAATCGGCTGAAAGTCCTTTTAGACTTAAGACCACAAGACGTAAGACTTAAGAGGAGATGTCATTGCATCAATTCGAGGAACTAGAAGTTTGGAAGCGTAGTTCACGCTTGGCTGTTTCCATTCTGGAATTAGTCGATGGCATCAAGCTCTACGCATTGAGAGATCAGATGGCTCGTTGTTGCATTTCGGTTCCGTCTAACATCGCAGAAGGAGCCGAGCGCGAAAGCGACCGGGAGTTCCGTCGGTTTCTGGCAATTGCCAAAGGTTCCGCAGGCGAGCTTCGGACTCAACTCTACATCGGCATCCGGGCTGGCGTGTTCCCATCAGAACAAGCCACACCTCTCATCCAGGAAGCGAAAGAAACCTCTGCAATGATCGAAGGCCTTCGCAAGCGCTTGGGCGGCGGAGGAGTCATCAAATCCCTCCTCTCCCTCTTCTTCTAATCTTCCTCTTCTCTTGTGTCTTAAGTCTCCAAGTCTTCCGTCTCAATCCAATCCCTACCCATTCACATATCAAACCACTAAATCATGAGCTTCACAGATTACAAAGTTAGAGACATCGGCCTCGCCGAATTCGGCCGCAAGGAAATTGAAATCGCCGAGCACGAAATGCCCGGCCTGATGTCCACCCGGGAAAAATACGGTGAGGAAAAACCGCTGCAAGGCGTGCGCGTCATGGGTTCGCTTCACATGACCATCCAGACCGCGGTTCTCATCGAAACGCTCGTCGATCTCGGCGCCGAAGTGCGCTGGGTTTCCTGCAACATTTTCTCCACTCAGGATCACGCGGCCGCAGCGATTGCCGCCCGCGAAATTCCGGTGTTCGCCTGGAAGGGTGAGAGCCTCGAAGAATATTGGTGGTGCACGTGGAAGGCGCTTCAGTTCCCCGGCGGTCTCGGCCCGCAACTCATCGTCGATGACGGTGGCGACGCGACCCTGCTCATCCACAAAGGCTTTGAAATGGAAAATGGATCCGACTGGATCAACTCCGAATCCGAGAGCCATGAAGAAGCCGTCATCAAGGACTTGCTCAAGGACATCAAGGTCAAGCAACCCGGCATTTTCCACGAAATCGTCAAGGAATGGAAAGGCGTTTCCGAGGAAACCACCACCGGCGTGCATCGTCTCTATCAAATGGCCAAGGCCGGTACGCTGCTGATCCCTGCGATCAACGTCAACGATTCGGTCACCAAGTCGAAGTTCGACAACCTATACGGTTGCCGCGAGTCGTTGCTCGACGGCATCAAGCGCGCCACTGACGTCATGATCTCCGGCAAGGTCGGCGTGGTTTGCGGCTACGGCGATGTCGGCAAGGGCTGTGCCCAAGCACTTCGCGGTGCCGGTGCCCAGGTCGTCGTCACGGAAATCGACCCGATCTGCGCGCTGCAAGCCGCGATGGAAGGCTTCCGCGTTCTCACCATCGAGGACACCCTCGGCTGGGGCGACATCTACGTCACCACCACCGGCAACAAGGACATCCTGCTGCTGGATCACATGGCGAAAATGAAGGATCAGGCGATCGTTTGCAACATCGGTCACTTCGACAACGAAATCCAGATCGACAAACTCAACAACGCTCCGGGAGTCATCCGCACCAACATCAAGCCACAAGTTGATAAGTACACCTTCCCGACCGGCAACAGCCTTTACATGCTCGCCGAAGGTCGCCTCGTGAACCTCGGTTGCGGAACCGGTCACCCGAGCTTCGTAATGTCGAACTCGTTCACCAACCAAACGCTCGCTCAGATCGATCTTTGGAAGAACAAGGACATCTACAAAGCCGGCCAAGTCACCGTGCTGCCGAAGCACCTCGACGAAGAGGTCGCTCGTCTCCACCTTGACAAAATCGGTGCCAAGCTCACCAAGTTGACGACGGATCAAGCGGACTACATCGGTGTTTCCACCGAAGGTCCGTTCAAGTCCGATCACTATCGCTATTGAGGCTACAAAAGGTAATCGCGCCTGTTATTACCACAGCCAGTCGTGCAAACGGCTGGCTGTTTTTTATGATTTGATCTTGCTTTGGTTCAAAAGATGCATTATAGTGATTCATATGAGTGAAGAGCCTGCCGATTACTGGAACCACATTCTTCCGGAGTCATCCGTCCTGAGAGATGGGGGAGCCGCGGAGATGATTGAAAAAGTCCGTGATGGACTTCCATTTGCCGAGTTTTACGCCATGCAGGAAATACTGGCTGTGACGGAAGAGCGCTTGGGCGCTTGGCTTGGAATGTCCCGTGCCACGCTTCATCGGCGGAAAAAAACCGGTGTGCTGGATCGTGCTGAGTCGGATCGTTTAGTCCGTTACGCGCGGCTCCTGTCGCACGCCGCCGCCGCGCTCGGCGGGATGGATGGCGCACGCTCATGGCTGACGGCCCCGGCCATGGCCTTCCACGGTGAATGCCCGTTGGACTACGCGGACACGGAGATTGGAGCGCGTGAGGTGGACGCCTTGCTGGGCCGCTTGGAACATGGCGTCTTTTCCTGATCATGCCACTTTTCTATCGCATCGTGCAGCAGCGGTGGTCGGAGAACGCGCTCGACGGCGAAGGGGCCCGCTTGTTTGGCGGACGCTGGAATTTACCGGGCGTCGCTGCGGTCTATCTGGCGGAATCCCGGGCGCTGGCGGCTCTTGAAATCCTGGTGCATGCTCCGCGGGAAGCGCTCAAGCTGGGTTGGATCATCATCGAGTTGGAAATTCCCGAGGCGCTGATCGAGTCGGCCCCGATCGCCAAACTGCCGGAAACCTGGCAGGCTCAGCCCTCGTCATACCCCGCACAAACTTTCGGCACACGCTGGTTGCGGGAGTATCGGAATCTCGCCTTGCGGTTGCCGAGCGTTGTCATTCCCGAGGAAAAATCGCTGCTGCTCAATCCCCGCGATTCCGCCATGCGCGATCTGAAACCCGGCAAACCGCAGGCGTTCCGCTTTGATACCCGGCTCGCGGTTTGACCCGGAATTCATTCGGCAGTCGCCGCTGATCTAACAGATTTGAATGATTGACGGATCTCCGCCGCTCTCTGAATCTTGCCATGCGCTCATGAATCCTCCATCCCACGACTGGCTCGCTCCACTCACGTCCCTGCTCGGCGATGATCAAGTCACCACCACTGCGGAAATCCTCGCGGCCCATGCGGCTGATAAGTGGTCCGCCAGTTGCGTGCCGGACGTGGTGGTGTTCGCGGAATCCACGGCGGATGTTTCCGCAGTTCTGGAATTTGCCAACGAGCGGAAAATCCCGGTCACCACCCGCGGCGCGGGCGTCGGCTACGTCGGCGGTGCGGTCCCGGTCCACGGTGGTATCGTGCTTTCCACGGCCCGCATGAACCGCATCCTCGGCATCCATCCGCAGGACGGCGTGGCCATCGTGCAACCGGGCGTCATCACCCGCACCTTGCAGGACGCGGCGCATGAGGACGGATGGGAATACCCGCCCGATCCCGCGTCGCTCAAGGAGTGCTCGATCGGCGGCAACATCGCCACCAACGCCGGTGGTCCGCGTTGTTTGAAATACGGCGTGACCCGGAGTTACGTGCTCGGTCTGGAAGTCGTGCTGGCCAATGGGGAAATCCTGCGCACCGGCGGGCGCCTGCATAAAAATAAGACCGGCTTCGATCTGGTAGGGATTTTCACCGGTTCCGAAGGCATGTTAGGTGTCGTCACCGAGGCCACGCTGCGTCTGATCCCGAAGCCCGCCAGCCGCGGCATGCTCGCTGCCATCTTTCCGGACTACGTGCTCGCTGCCGCCGCTGTGCAGGCGATTCTGAATGCGGGGCATCTTCCTTCGGCGCTCGAAATCACTGACGCCTTCACACTCGCGGCCGCGCGCAAGCGCCTTGGTGCCGAAGTGTTTCCTCCCGGCAACGCCCACCTCATCGTTGAGATCGACGGCCGTCCTGCGGCCGTGGCTTCCGAGTTGGAGGAACTCCACCAGCTTCTAACGGAGCTGGGTGCCAGTTTCATCGAACGCGCGCCGGATGAGGCATCCTGCGAACGCATCTGGAAACTCCGCCGCGAGTTTTCCTACTCGCTGCGCGACACCGGTCTAACCAAGCTCAACGAGGACATCGTCGTTCCTCGTTCAAAACTCGTCGAACTCGTCACCTTCGCCCGCGAGTTGGAGAATCAAACCGGCATCCCGATTGCCTGTTTCGGCCATGCCGGCGATGGCAATATTCACACCAACCTGATGGTGAAGGATTATAACGATCCCGAGACCCGCGAGCGCGCCGATGCCGCGCTCGACCTGTTATTCACCTGGGTTCTCGGCCAGGGTGGTGCCATCACCGGCGAACATGGCGTGGGCTTGGCGAAAAAGCGCTGGATCCGCCAGGCGCTCGGCGAGGTGTCCTTCGAGACCCATCGCACACTCAAACACGCGCTTGATCCCAACGGCATTCTCAACCCCGGGAAATTCCTGGATTGAAATGAACGGTTAGATCAGTGGTTGAAGGTCTTTCCAATCCGTGAGCACATAATCCGGCAGGCACACGCCAGGGCGCAGCGAGGCGGGATGACCGGTGAACAACGCGGTGCGAAACCCGGCGGCTGCGGCGGGGAGGATGTCCTGGAGGGGATCGTTGCCGATGTAGAGCGTCTCGGCGGGAGTGATTTTTCTGCCCGCGAGACGGTTTGTTAGGGTTTCGAACAATTCGGGTGCCGGTTTCGCGATGCGGTGCTGATAGGAAAGAATCGTCAGCTCGGAGGCGAAAAAATCCGCGAGTCCGCCGAGGGATGCCAGCGTGTTGCATTGGGCGTTGGATAGCAGTCCGAGGGAGACCCCGGAACGGGCGAGGCGCTGGATGATTTTCTCCGCGCCGGGCATCGGTTTGGCAGGATGCCAGGAGGCTTCGAGTTCCACGATCAGCGGGCTGACATCCTCATCCTCCACGAGCCCGAGAATCTCGCGCCAGAGGACACGCAGGTCGATTTCCGGGTGAGGAACCCCGGCGGCGGCGTGATGGCGGATGACTGCATCATGCAGCTCGGTGCTCGGGGATCGCGGTGGCTCATGCCCGGCTTGGCGGATGATTTCGCGCAGGACCGGATCGGCAAAGGGATCGGGCTTCACACCACCGGCGGGAGCGATGAGCAGGGTGCCGTAGATATCAAAGATGAAGGCGCGGAATTTCATCGGTGCGGTTTTCGGGTCCGGTGCGGAGAGCAGGAAATGGAACGCCTCGGGAGTGAGGTGGGAGGTGAGGATGTCCTCCGCGGGGATGTATTGGACGGGTATGGCGGCTTGCCCGGAAACGGATTGATAGATCGCTGTGAGATTTTTCTGATAGATGACGGTCGAATACGGGGCGAGCAGCCCCGGATGCGCGGTGGGCTCGCGGGCTGCAATGACTTCGCCGAGCCAGTCTTCGAGTGGGCGGGTCTCCCCGTCGATTTGCACCTGCGGGACGCAGCGGTTGGATTTTTCTGTGAGCCTTTCGATGACAGCCTGCTGCAGCGGTTCCGGGAGGTTTCCGAAATCAAGCTGCTCTTGGTCGATGAGGTTTTTCAGGACGGCGGCGATGTGCGCCTGTGCCAGCGGACGGCGGTAGAGGCGGTGGTTTCGCTCTAGCGTGGTGGCGAGGTGGCTCTCGAGAACAGTGGGCTCGACCCAATCGATTGGAATCAGGATTTTTTGGTAAAGTCGGCCGCTCCGGATGCCGTGGCGGGCATGTTCCAAAGTGACGTGTGGCAGATCCCTTCCGATGAGCGGTTTGCCATGCGCGACGGCTTCAAGGAAGGACAGGCCGAAGCCTTCTTCGACAGAGGTAGTGACAAAATGAGTGGCATGGGAGACCCACGATTCAAAATCAGCGGCTGCACCTGTGGCGGGTGCGAAGCGATCCACGACATCGAACTCGATGAGCAGGCTGCGTTCTCTTACAAACTTGTGCCAGGTGTCGTGGACGAGCAGCGCATCCGGATTGAGGGGCGCGCGACTGACGGCGAAGTGGCTGCCTGCGGGTGCGAGTGCGGCCAGCAGCACGAGTTCGCCGAGGTTCTTGCGGCGGATGCCACGAACGGGGGCGAACAGGATGCTTGGTTTGGGAAATTCATTTCGACCGGATGCGGCGGGGCAGGGGACAGGGTTGGTTAGAACACTGGAGTTGACCTCAGGCAGTCCGGCCGTGGTGAAAATCGAGCGGTCACGGGCATTGAGGAATGCGTAGTGGATGCGCGGCGAGAACGGATAGATTTTTCTGAAATCGGAGGTGGCGGGATAATTCTGCGGGCGGCCGTTTTCCGCGAGGTCGTGAATTTGAAGGACCATGCGCTCGCCGACATCGGCCATCAAGGCCACCACCCCGGCGATGAGGTGGTTTTTTCCCAGCGAATGGTTGTGGAAATGCCAGAGATCGGGCGGCGCGCCGAGAGCTTCGGCGGCGGCGGTGCGCAGAGTGTTGGCCAGGATTTCAGCGGTGAGATCGCCCGGTGATGAGAGATAACCGAGGCCGGGAATTTGGCGGTGGCGCGGTCGCGGGGTCCGCTCGCCTGTCAGCATGACGTGCGGAATCCCGGCGGCTTCCAGGACATTGGAGGCTGCCTCAATGACCCGCGTGACGCCACCGGGACTGAGATGATAATGAACAATGGCGACTCGCATGGTGAAATTGGCGGGCTCCGGTCCGGACGCGCCTGTGCGGGAGATTTGACCGGCCGCAGCTTCGGATGGCGATCCTATTTCCCACCGCCACGCCCCTTGCATCCATGCTGGATTCCTTCACAAAACGTGAATTTTCACCTGCTGCGTGGAATAAGGGTTCATTCTTCTTGACTCGTTTTGGGATGAAGCCTAAATCGCCGCCCCCAAACGAACTTTTACCTCTGATTCCCATGGCCAACGCGCAAGTAATTCTCAAAGAAAAAATCGAAGGCCTTGGTGCCGAAGCTGATGTCGTTAAAGTCCGCGCCGGCTATGCCCGCAACTTTCTCATCCCACAAGGCAAGGCTTTCGAAGCCACCAAGTCGAACCTCCGCCACGTCGAAGCGCTCAAGGTGAGCCGCGCCGCCCGCGAAGCTGAAGAACTGGTCGCCTTCCAAGAGCTCGCCTCCAAGATTTCGAAGATCAAACCGAAGTTCACCCTTTCCACCGGTCAAGGTGGCAAGGCATTCGGTTCGGTCACCAACATGGACATCCACAAGGAACTCGAAGCCGCTGGCATCGTCATCGACCGTCACGCGATCGAGCTCGAAAAGCCAATCAAGAAGTCCGGCAAAACCGAGGTTTCCGTCCGTCTTCACCCGGATGTCATCGCCACGCTCATCATCTCGGTGGACGCGGGTGATACCAAGGAAGAGGAAGGCTGAGCCGTTCCGGATCATTCCGGATCCCACTGATTTCAAAGAAAACCCCCGACTCGTAAACCGAGCCGGGGGTTTTCAATTTAACATCGCCGAACGACGGGCGTTGACTCCAGACAAATGGTTTAGACGATGCCCTGGCGCAGGGCCTTGGACACCGCTTCGGTTTGCGAGCGGACCTGAAGCTTCCGATAGACCGAGCGAAGGTGCATGTCCACGGTGTGCTGGGAAATGGATAGCTCATCGGCGATTTCCTTTTTGATGAGTCCTTTGACCAGGAAACGTAGGACTTCCTCTTCGCGGCTGGTCAGCGGCTCGAAGTGCTCGACCGGACCATAACGCGAGAAGCCCTGAAGGATCATGCTGGCGATGGGTGCGCTGAGGGCTGAGGCACCTTGAATAACGTCGCGAATTCCAGAGAGGATCTCATCCGGATCCGAGGTTTTCAACAGATAACCCGAAGCTCCGTTGCAGATGGCGCGATAAACTTTATCGCGGTCATCGGAAGCGGTTAGAATCAAGACTTTCACTTCCGGCAGCAGCACCCGGATATCGCCGAGAACCTCAAGGCCGTCGCGGCGGGGCAGTCCCAGATCGAGTAGCAGCAGGTCCGGTCGTTCGTTGGTGAATTTCAGTTTGTCGAAGAGATCTGCGGCATTGGAAAAGTGATGCGGGCAAATCATGTCCTCTTCACTGCTGATGAGTCGGCGGATCTGTTTGGCGAACACCTCGTGGTCTTCGACAATCCAGATGCAAGTGGCGGCTTTGGCTTCGGCGATCATGACATGTTGGGGTGGGCGGTTAGGTGAGAGCGTTTGACCAGCAGGCGGATCCGGGTGCCGGTATCCTTGGAGGAGACAATTTGGAGGAGACCTTCAAGCACTCGGGCGCGGTCTTCGAGTTTGCGGACGCCAGCCGGATTTGCATTTTCGTCCGTCGGCAAGCCGACGCCGTTGTCGAGGATTTCCATGGCGAGCTTGTCGTCCTCGTCCCAGAGTCGGATCGACACACTGTTGGCGCGGGAATGCTTGAGCACGTTGTGAATCGCTTCTTTATAAAACAGGAAGAGGTGGCGCTTGGCGTCGAGCGAGAGCTTTGCGGCGGTCTTGTTGGACTCGCATTCCAAGGTGTAGTTGACCTCACGCAGGAGGCGACCGGCGGTTTCCCGCATGCGCTGGACGAGGTCGCCGATGGAGTCTTGGCGGCGCTCCAGCAGCCAGACGATGTCACGCATGGCAAGTGAGCTTTCGCGGGCGATGGATTCCACCTCGCCGAGGTCCTCCGCCACTTCTTCGGGGCCATGCAGGCGGACGAGATCCTTGCGGGCGGTGCGGGCGATGAGGGAAATACTGCCGAGATTGCTGCCAATGTCGTCATGCAGGTCGGAGGCGATGCGTTTGCGGAGTTGGTCGAGTTGGTCCCTCGACATCAGTCGCCGGCGCTCGACGATGAAGACGGGGATCAAAAAGGTCAGGCCGAGGATAACGGCAGATCCCCAAGTGGCGTTCAGCTCGCTTTCTGAAACGAGTTGGTGATGGATCGGGCGCAGCGAGGCAAGCTCCCGTTCCATCCGCCCGCGCTCGTGGAGTTGCTCCAGCCAAGTGGCTACCGGAAGGATTTGTTTTTCGGAAGTGAAGCCATCGGTGAGTGAAGTGACGGTGGTTGATTCCGTGCCTTGGGTGCGCTCCACGGGCCGCTTGCTGGCGATGTTCTCGCCATTCGACCAAACTTCGATTTCCGAGAGCGCGTGGACTTTCTGATCGCCGATCAAATAGGGACTTACGCTGGTGAGCCGGATGTTTTTTGCCATTTTCCCGCCGAGAGGAATGACCAGCGGGGTCATGCTGCTGGCTCCGGACAAGGGATTTTTCCACTCGTAAACCCGCTCGTTCTCTTGGCCATCCTCGCCTTGAAAATACAGCGTAATGGAGTCGGGAAGCACGGAGGATTCGTAAGATCTGCTGAGCTGATAGGGAAACAACACCAACCGGTCCACCGCCCTGGGGGCATCCAGATGGATGGACCAGGAAACGGTTTCATCGATTTTGGAAACCTTGACGCATTCGCCGGGTTCCTTGGCAGGGATGATTCCATTTTGCCAGACACCGAGTGGTGTCTGGCCATCGGTTAGGGCGGCTGGATACCAGATGCCAGTGGCGTCCAGGCCTCCCACGCTGGTGACGGCGGCGCCGAAAGAAACCGGCTCGCGATCAGAAATGACCACGATCTCGGACAGCCCGAATAAATCGAGCACCCCCTTGTTGTGCCCCTCATGCACCGTCAACCGGACATATCGGGCGCTATCGCGGGCGGCGAAGGGAGCCGGGTTGCCATCCGACGCCGGGTAAGGAACTTTCCCTGACGTGTAGAGAATGGTGCGCTGTGCAAAATCCTCTCGGTTTGAAAGCTCGATGGTGAATCGCTTGGGGAAAATACCGGGGTCTTCTAAAAACTCCCGTTGTGCGGGCACCAGAAAGATGGTGTTAAGCGGATAGGATTTCCCCAAATCCAAGGTCACCGAGGGGTCTGCATCGCCCGCTTTACCACGGGATCCACGGAACCCGAGACTCACTTTCATCGCGTGTTCGCGGCGCTGGGAGAAGGTCGATACGCGTGAATCGAGCCAGGACACTCGATCCTCTGTCTTAACGAGTTGTGAATCAAAAACCCTGGCAATCCGGCTGATTGGATTGGCGACTTGGGCTGGACTGGCAGCCTCCACTCCAGAGATGGCAAGGCAAGTCAGCACCAACAGCGTTGCGCTGGAGAGGGGGCGAGTTTGACAACTGGTAAGCATGAAGCTGGGACTCAAGATGCCTCGAATGATTATGTTTTTTAAAAAATGTTCAATCTTTTTTAATTTAAAACTTATGCAGACTATTTACCCCGGCTTCTAGACTGACCGTCAATGGCTTGCGGTGTGGGTTCCGTGGCCGTGAAGGGCTGAGCCCTATGGGATCGTGAGAAACCGTTTGACGGCCTCGCGCTTGAGGCGCAGTTCGCGCCACTCATTCACGAGGCGGCTGGCCTCAATGATTCCGCAGCCGGCAGGGAGCATCAACTTCCCACCTTCCCACCAGATCCCGCGGATGGCGACGACGGCATCGAAGCGGCCGTCGTCCCAGAGCCCAAAAGGTGCGCCAAACTCCGGAGGACAACCCAGCCGGTGCCGCCATTCAAGCAGTCGCCCGAGCGTTTCATCCGTCCGGGGTAGCGGGCCAAGCGCGGGCGTCGGATGCAGCCGGCGGAGCAGATCTTCAGCCACTTGGGGGGTGTGGAGATCCAAGCCGATGGTGGTGAGAAAATGCACGATTGGGCCGAGATCGAGAATTTCCCGGGAAAGCCGTTCGACGCGGCCGAGGTCCAAAAGTTTGGAGACAAGCGTCTGCGCGACGTATTCGTGCTCGCGGATTTCCTTTTCATCGACGGCGAATACCTCGCGATCCTCGCTTCTGGCCGTGCCAGCTAAGGCCATGGTTTCGAGGCGGTTGCCATCCATTGAAAACAGCAATTCAGGGGTGGCACCTGCAAATCCAGATTCTCCATGCACCCAGCCGTATGAGTAAAGCGGTGCGGGTTGGCGGGTCATTGCGGCGATGATCGCGGGTCCGGGGGCGTGCTCGGCGTTGCCATGTTCCGTTACCACCGGGACGGTTTTTTCAAAAATTCCACCAAACACGCAGGACATCACTTCCTGGAAAACCACGGAAAACGACGCCGCATCGAGCGGCTGCCACTCGCAGTCTGCGGGATGCGCATCTGCAAAGCGGCTTGCGAGGTCCGCCGTCGTGATTTTTTCCACACGACGCGGCGTCTTCCAAGGCAAGCGGTCTGTCATGGCGAAATCCTGAATGTAAAACGCCTGCCCGACGACAGGAGCGTTCGCGGACGCCTCAAACGGCCCGTGGCCGATCACCGCGCTACCATCCCGCCTTGCCAGCCAGGCCATTGAGTCCGAAAATTGTTCCATGAAGATGCTGTGAGAGTGGGCGGGCGGGGAGCAGTTCGCAAGTGGGATCCCGCAACTAAAAAGCGTCTTTCACTTGGTTCACCCGCGGCTTCACCCCTTCCTTTACGTAAACTTCGATCACATCAAAGCGCCATGGCAGGTTGCGGTGCCCGAGTTGTTTGAGCCAGGCGTTGGCACCGCGCTCGATCAGCGCCTGTTTTTCGCGGTTGACCGCATCCAGCGGTCGAATCTTGCTACCCTCACGCCGGGTTTTCACTTCGACAAATAGCAGCAACTTTCCGTCTCGCGCGATGATATCAACCTCGCCGCGTCTAGGGCCCCTGAAATTTTTTGCCAGAATCCGGCACCCGTGCGCCCGCAGCCAGTCTGTGGCCACCCGTTCGCCAAAATTTCCCAGCCAGATCCGGTCGCGGAATTTGCCATTAGGGCCCGTCAAGCGGCAGGGCGAGTTGAGCGACCGGCTGAAACGAGCGACGATGGTGGCGACAAGGGCCGTGAATCCGTAGCGCTTCAAGATGCCCTTTGGTGCCATATCCTTGGTGTTTCGCAAAGCCGAATTGGGGAAACTCCCGATCCATCTCCCGCATGATCCGGTCCCGCGTGACTTTGGCGATGATGCTCGCTGCCGCGATCGACAGCGAAAGACCATCGCCTTTCACGATGCCGTCATGGGAAAATGGAAAATTCCTGACCGGCAGGCCGTCGATCAGGCAATGGTCCGGAGTCTGGGGCAGCGCCTCCACCGCCCGCCGCATCGCGAGGTGTGTCGCCCTCAGGATGTTCAAACGATCGATTTCCTCGTGATCTGCCGTCCCAACCGCCCAGATGATTTGTGGGTTCCGGGTGATTGTTTCAAACAACTGTTCGCGCCGGATGGCGCTAATTTTTTTTGAATCGTCGAGGCCGATGCATGTGAAGTGTGGCGGCAGAATCACCGCCGCTGCAGCAACCGGTCCGGCAAGTGGCCCACGTCCCGCCTCGTCCACTCCTGCGATCCATCTTAGGCCGCGGGAGTGGCAGGCGGTTTCGAAGGTCAGATCGGGCATGAGTCGATTCAAAAGCGATTGAATCGCTCGCGCAAGGAACCAACCTGGGAATTCGGCATCGAGGCAAACAGCTGGGTTGCGAAGATGGTGCCGTCGCTATCAATGATGATACCAATGCCGGTGTAATTCCAGGTGCTCCTCATGTTGGAGTCGTGCGCCTTGGAATCCCTCCAGACTCTCAACAGGTTTTTAGCGTTGTTGGGACCAGCGTCGCTTGCAGCGGCCACGTTCTCGCTCAAGTTTTCCATCTGGTAGTTTGTTCGAGCCGCCAAGGCGCGTCCGTCAAAACCGATGTGGCTTACGTTTTTCCCATACAGCCCGAAGGTTCCCCGATTTTTGCGGAGATATTCGGAATGTTCCCGGGCAAGACGGTCCAGCCCGGCGTGGCGTTGGAGTTGTGAGGCGCCGTGGCTGCGGCGGTAGGAGTTGACTTCCCGTAAAACCTGCTCGGAGAGCGAGGAGTCGGGACGAAGCGATGCCGAGACCGGCAACCGTTGTGTTTCAGGTTTGGGCGCACACGATGCCAAGGCACCGACGCAAGCGACCAGTATCACTTTCGATGTAGGGTATGTTTTCATGTAGGGACAGAGCAAAAAATTCCTCACAAATTCCACCTTGATTGTAAAGTTTTTTTAAAAATCAGAGATTGGGCGATATCACAATCCTCTGATTTTCAGAATACTCGCAAGATCGCTGAATGAATTTTACCGGGAGTTTCTGCCGCACTCTGGCTTTGAGAAATTTGCAATTCCGTGAGATTTCGCCGAGAATGTAGGTTGCAGGGTGGATAGTTGCCCTGAAAACCACCAACCAGCCATGAAAGCGCTACTTTTCGCCGTTATTTCAGTGCTTCTTCTAAATTCATGTGGTTTCGAGCAGCCCTTTGGAGCTGAGGCAAAACTCCCGGTGGAGTCGAACTGGCTGGGAGTCTGGGATCAAGTGCCGGACAAGTCAAACGAAGCCGCCCACCGAATGCTGGTAATTCAGCATTCGGCCAACCAATGCATCGTCCAATATCCGGTGGGTGGGAACGCGATGTTTTTCCGCGCCCGTGCGATTTCATGGGCCAGAGCGGATTTTGTTCAAATCCAACTGATCGGAACTGCTAAAGCCCCGGCCAAGCCCGAAGATCGCAAGTATCATCTCCTCAAGATCGGTCTAACATCTGAGACCTTGGAAATACGAACCATCAATCCGGACTTGTTGGGTAAGAATTTGAAGGATTCCACCGCGATGAAGGTGGCTTTCACGGACCACCAAGAAGACCCCGAACTGTTCGCGTGCCCGATCATTTTCCGTCGGCCAAAGTGAGGCTGGCGAGGCTGGAGTTTCTGCGGCACACTGAGGCTCCAGAGAAAAAAGCTCGTGGAGGTCAGATCGATTCGTGACTGGGAGTGGGCGGATTTTTGGGGTGCAGTCCAAGGCACGCGGAAAAGCCAACCATCTAGGGCACAAAAGAGGGCAAAAAATTCGGTCTTCCTTTCACAACTCTTTGAAAATAAGAGTGGTGGAGCGTAGCGGATTCGAACCGCTGACCCCTTGCATGCCATGCAAGTGCTCTACCAACTGAGCTAACGCCCCTTTCGGGTGGGGCGGAGGTTTATCGGCGCGACCGGGCGGGAGCAAGAGGATTTTTGGAAAATAATACGAGTCTTTGAAGATCCCTTGAAGGAGCGGGGATTTCAGTGTTTGCGGCGGCAGGGGGAAGATGCCCCAGACGGCGACACCATTGCGGTGGAGGCTCGGGGGTGGTGGATCATGTCACAAAACCGGCCATAAGAAATCACGTGATCCTGTAAGCTCAGGGAATACGTAATGGTCTCCACCGTGAAATCGTTACGATGCGGGCTTGGCGGACAAACATCGCCATTTATGCTGCGCCGCATGTCGAAGTATGCTGGTGAAGAAGTGTTGGTGGTGCGGCGCGCCTTGTTGGATGAAATCGGGACGTTTCAGGGAATTCAAACCGTGGGACTTGAGGCGGCGGTCGCTAGATTGTTGGATCCGGCAAACCACTTTTTCATGGATCGGGCCGCAGCCGAGGAGGATCCCAGTCACAAGCAGCTGATTCCGTATTGTGTGTTCCGCTGTGGCGACCGCATCCTGCATTACACCCGCGGCAAGTCGGGCGGCGAGAGCCGGTTGCATGCGAAAATTTCCGTGGGTGTGGGCGGGCATGTCAATCCGATCGATACCGGCGGAGGGCGGACCGGGCCGGATGCCTATCATGCGGCAGTCACCCGCGAGATCGAGGAGGAGCTGGATTTGCCGGGAGAGCAAGCGCATCGGATTATCGCCCTGCTCAATGACGAATCCAATGCGGTCGGCCAAGTCCACCTGGGCATTGTCCACCTAATCGAACTCGACTCGGATGCGGTATCGTCCCGCGAGGATGCGCTGCTGGATTTGGGGTTCACTGATCTAGCAGAACTAAGGGGGGCCTGTTTCGAGCGTTTGGAAACCTGGTCTCAATATTGCATCCGACATTTGTCAAGTAGGGCATTTTGAGGATGGAAAATATCATGTCGATGGGAAAATTATCGCTCACGAAATAGGTGCCAAACTGGCTCGAAATGCGCTGGAAAAGCAAAATAATCCCGGCAATTGAGTAGATTTGGATGGCGAAGCGTCTGATTTCCTCCCAAACTCCACTTGACCGAAAACGCCACTCATTCCAAGCACGATGTCAAACCCCACCAAGCCCGAGAAGCCGCGAATTCTTATCGTCACGCCTGAGATCACCTATTTGCCAGCCGGCATGGGAAACATGGCGCAGCGCATGTCCGCAAAGGCGGGTGGCTTGGCGGATGTTTCGGCTTCATTGGTTTCGGCGTTGTTCGAGCTTGGCGCGGATGTGCATGTTGCGATGCCGAATTACCGGCGGATGTTTCAGGGGGATATTTTCAGTCTGCATGAAAAGGAGCTGCGGAAATATCACGAGGTCCTTCCCGAGGCCCACATCCATTTGGCTGAGGACAGGATTTTCTATTATCGCGAACAAGTTTACAGCAACCAGTCGGACGAGGCCATGCGCATCGCCTTGGTTTTCCAACGCGAGGTGATCAACCATATCATCCCGCGGGTGCGTCCGGATTTGATCCATTGCAATGATTGGATGACGGCACTGATTCCCGGGATGGCCCGGCGGCGCGGTATCAAGAGTTTGTTCACGGTGCATAACATCCACACCCGGCAGGTCTCGCTGGCGCAAGTCGAGGAGGCCGGGATCGACGCCGCGGAGTTTTGGATGAATTTGTTTTTCACCGGTCCGCCAAGCAATTATTATCACGCGCGTTCGCATGTGCCGGTGGACCTTCTGACGTCGGGAATTTTCGCGGCTCACTATATCAATACGGTTAGTCCGCGGTTTCTGTGGGAGATTGTCGAAGGCTGGCACTCGGTGATTCCGGATTCGGTGCGCGCCGAGTTGCGCAGTAAATACTCCGCCGGGTGTTCTGCGGGTATTTTGAATGCCCCTGACGTGTCTTACAATCCGGAGACGGATGACGCGCTGGCCCAAAATTTCACCATCAAGGATTTCGCCGAAGGCAAGGCGGCGAACAAACTCGCATTGCAGCGCGAACTCCAACTCCAACAGGATGCGGACGCGCCGATGTTTTTCTGGCCATCAAGGCTCGACCCCGTGCAAAAGGGCCCGCAGCTCCTTACGGAAATCCTCCACGCAATCGTTTCAGACTATTGGGACCGCGATTTGCAAATCGTCGTCGTTGCCAATGGTCCGCACCAGCCGTGGATTGACCAAATCGTCGCTGCCTTCGATCTTAGCGAGCGGGTGGCCATCGTCGATTTCGATGAGCGGCTCTCACGGCTCGCCTATGCCGCTTCGGATTTCATGCTGATGCCTTCGTTGTTTGAGCCTTGCGGACTGCCGCAGATGACATCGCCGCTGTATGGCTCGTTGCCGGTGGTGCACTCCACCGGTGGGCTCTATGACACCATCACTCATCTGGATGTTGAGGCGTCCGCAGGCAATGGGTTCCGCTTCGACCACTACAATTCCGCAGCTTTCCGCTGGGCAATCGATCAGGCGATGGACTTCCACGCGCTGCCGCGCGAGATCCGCGATCGCGAGGTGCGCCGGATTATGATCGAGAGTGAGAAGCAATTCAGCCATCACGAGGTGGCGCGGCGCTACATCGCCATCTACGAGGAAATGCTCGCCCGTCCGCTCGTCGAGAAGGAATCCGGCGAAGTCATCAAGGCGATCGCCGAAAGCCTTGCGGTCGCGACCGAGGACGTAATTTCCTGACGGGCGGAGTTTCCACCCGTTCCCTGGGACATCACTCCGCCCGCGAGAGACGGTTGATGCCGCGTTGGAGAAGCTGGTTGTCCACTGCGGTGGCCACGGCGTCGTCCAGATAGACGGTGAAATTCTCTTCGGCGAATTCGATCGAGTGGAGTTCGGTCAAGTTGCCTTTAAATGCATCGACGAGACCTTTCATATTTCTGATCTCCTTGCCGTTCACCTTGCGCACGATCAGATTGCGCAGGCTTTCGTAGCCGACGGTGGCGGGAGTGGGAATGGAACCGCTCAGGAGGATGATGCGGTCCACTTGATCTTCGAATTTCTCCGGGTTTTCGAGGGCGTCGAGGAAATTGAGCGGGGCAACGCTCGTCCAGTTTTTACCGAAGCCTTCCAGCAGCGGCCGGGTCAGCTCCTGGAAAACCAGTCCTCCCTTGATCAGGTAATTCGGGGCTTTGTCAAACTGATAGCCCGGCACGAGTCGCTCGCTCTCCTCTTCACGGGTGAGCATGGCCTCGATCGCGACGGGCTGCCCGTCACGCAGCAGCGAGAGGATGATGGTGTCTCCGGTGGACTTTTCCCCACGGATCAGATGGCCCCAGAAAAGGCTGCCGTAGGTTGGATGCTGATAGTAGCCGCGTCTGTCGATGGGTTGGCCATCGAGCGCGAGCAGGACATCACCTGGTTTCACTCCGGCGGTGTCCGCCGCGCCGCCTTTGCGGAACTTGTTGATGTAGAGCCCTCCTTGCTCGTCTGTTAGCTTCAGCCACTGGCGGAACGAGGCATCCTCGGTGCGGGCGATCGAAATGCCGAGACTCGGGAAGCCTTGGTAATCGCCATCGGCGGCCTCCTTGAGAAAACGGGTGACAATATCGGTGGAAGCGACGTCACAAATCTGGTCCTTGGAATTGTAGCTGGTGAGCAAGCCTGCGAGCTTGCCATTCTGAAGAACCGGCAGCGAGTAGCTGCTGGCGGCGCTCTGCATCGATGCCTTGACCAAATAAGTTAGGAAACTGTGGCCGGGCAGGAAATTGGCTGCGACGTCGATGCTTTGCAGCGTGCCAGGTGTCAGCAGCGCCTGCCCGTTGTCTTCGACTTGCAGGATTTCAAGCGTGGTGCCGATGGTCGGCGGGGTGGTTATTTGCAGCGGCGTGGTGTTCGCAAACAAAGCTTGGCCTTCCTGTTCGGAGAGGGCTCCTAACAGCGCGAGGTTGGCCTCATAGTCCACGGCGATCACCTTCGCCTGCGCGAAGCGGGTGCCGTCGGTGGATTCAAATTCCAGGAAGGTGGCATCGGCGACCAGTTCGGCAGTGGTGAGGACTTGCCCTGCAGCGACGATTGGAGCGAGGGCGCGGCGTTGACCCGGAGGATCTTTTTCCCACGGTTGTCCGATGCTCCAGGATTGTTGCGTCGAGTTGATGCGGACCACCGACGTCTTGATATCGGGCGCGGGTACCGGAACCTCTTCGGCTGCCGGGACTTCCGGAGGCGTGGAAGGAGCTTCTTTTTGTTGGGCCTGTTTGGGCGGTTGGCAGGCGCTGAAAACGAACAGCAGAGGAAGGAGGAAGAGCGGGCGCACGGGGATTTTGAGATTTGAGATTTGAGATTTGAGATTTGAGATTTGAGATTTGAGATTTGAGATTTTTGTTTGTTAGGGATCGCGGGGGGTGGCTTTTTATTTGAGTTCGAGCACGTCTTGCATGTCGTAGAGGCCGATCGGTTGGTCTTTCAGCCAGAGCGCCGCGCGGACGGCACCGGAGGCGAAGGTCATGCGGGAGGATGCCCTGTGAGTGAGTTCAAAGCGCTCGCCATCCGCCGCAAAGAGCACGGTGTGATCGCCGACAACGTCACCGCCCCGAAGCGTGTGCATCCCGATTTCCCGGGGCTTGCGCGGGCCGATATTGCCGAAGCGACCGTGGGCGATGTCATGTTCGTAAGACGTGCCGGTTTCCTCGTTGAGGATTTCAAGAATGCGGCGGGCGGTGCCGGATGGAGAATCGATTTTGTGGCGGTGGTGCATCTCGGTCACCTCGATATCAAAACGGTCCTGAGTCAGTACCCGCGCGGCTTGTCGGGTGAGCCAGAAGAGCGTATTGACGCCGACGGAATAGTTCGAGGCATAGACAATCGGGATGGTCTTGGCGGCTTCGTAAATGACGGCGCGCTCCTCATCGCTGTGGCCGGTGGTGCCGATGACCAGGCTGGTGCCGTGTTTCAACGCCGCTTCGACCAACGGTGTGGTGAAGGAATGAATCGTGAAATCAATCACGCAGGATGCCTTGGCGATGGCGCCATCCAAGTCCTCACCGGCGTCGTGGGTTACGGTGACTTCGACGGCGGATTGCGCGGCTGCGGCTTCGATGACGGCTTGGCCCATGCGGCCGGATTTTCCTGTGACGAGTAGATTCAACATATCCAATTGCGGGGTTCTAAATTTTCGGAGTTTTCGGGGTCACCAGATCATGTGCTTGAGCTGGAGTTGATCGGCGCGGTTCGCGGCTTCTTCCGCGCGAGGACCCTTGAAGGAGGCGATTTTTTGGGCCACAGCGATCGCGGCCGGCCAGCGTTCGGCCTTTTCGAGGAGGCTGAGGGCCTTGAAACCACAGAGTTCGAAGTATTCCCATTCGGTCGGTAGGGAGGGCGTTTCGAGCACGGAATAGTAGGCATTGAGAGCTTGGCCATCACGCTTTCTTTCGGGGTTCGTTTCGTGGGGCAATTGCTCAAGTGTCAGGCCGCGGACATATTGCAGTCGATGGATGAGTGCCGGATGGTTTTCCGCATGGGGCAGCAATTGATCGTAAATTTCGAGTGCCTGCTTCAACGAATCCGGGCTGGTGGCACCCTGCGCATACAAGGCCTGGCCTAACAGGAGCCCGGCGGGCAGGCGCAGCGGGTCGGTCTTGGCAAGAGAGTCGAACCACTGGCGCAGGAACTCAGCCGCCTCGGAAAAACGATACATGTTTTTGATCAGATGATCCGCTTTTTCCAGGCGGGCGATGGACCCGAGCGGCCCATCCGCGGCAATCGCCTTGTCAAAGAGCACCAGTGCTTCTTCTTTGGACGAAAGCGTGCCAACCAGTGCCGCCGAGCGTGCGGCGAGCAGCCAGGCGGCTTGCGCGCGGCCGGGATCGGTATCGGCTGCGGCGAGTTTTTCAAGGACCAGCCGGGCCGGGTTGTAGTCTTTGGTTTCAAACAAATTCCTGCCAAGCGTGAGGGCCGCCTCGGCGCTGGCGGGCTCTTGAGGGTGGCTTTCGAGGATCGCGCGGGCGATGCGGATGGCCTCGAGCGAATCTTTTGCCAAGTCCGCAACGCGCAAGCGGGCCATGGCGATTCTTGAGGGCAGCAGCGCGGTGTCCGGTTCCGACTCTAACACATCAAGCTGGCTTTTTGCGAATGCCAGATCCGGAGGTGTGCCAGCCAGCGCCGCTTCGGCAGCGGCGAGGCGCGCTTCGGCGGCCCTGGAGTGATCGGGATGCTGGGAAAGAAACTCCTCGATCA
Organism: Akkermansiaceae bacterium; assembly: GCA_040881795.1. GTDB lineage: Bacteria > Verrucomicrobiota > Verrucomicrobiia > Verrucomicrobiales > Akkermansiaceae > Luteolibacter. Next base: position 8,700 of record JBBECN010000040.1, on the reverse strand, counting down.
GGATTCTCGCTTCAGACGGGGGAGTGGTGGCAAGAGCACGTTCGAGTGTGAGGTCGGCCACGAGGCCGGCGTCATCAGGGCGGCCGTCCTGTTGGATCAGTGTGACTCCTTTGAGGTTACCACTACGAAGCCGCGCGATGCCGGCATTCAGGCGGGCCGTGCGTGCCGATGAGTCCGGCAGCGCAAGGGCTGCTTCGTCGAACAGTTGGATCGCCAATTCCGGATTTCCCTCAAGATAGGCGGTGCGCGCTTCGAGAAAAGCGGCCTGGCCGCGCAAGATGGGGGATTTTGCGGTGTCCCTCAGGAGATCGAGCACGGCCATGGCACGATCAATCTTGCCCTCGTCCAGCAACCAGCGCGATGTCTGATAGAGTGCGCGGGTGGCTAGGAAATGATCGGGATTATCCAGTCGCAGGCGCGTCATCAACCGGGACGCCTCCGCCCGTGACTCGGGAGTGGCCATCCGGTGCAGACCGATGGCGCGGGTGAAAACCGAGAAGGCCAGCAGGTCGTTGGACTTGCGAATCGTCGGCCAAGCGGAGGTCGCCGCCGAGTCGGCATCAGGCGGGCTGCCGGCAATCGCTCCCAATGCCGGGGATTCCGGTGGCGTGATCCATTGCGCGAGCTGCTCGAGGATCGGGTCAATCGCGGCGGGCACTTCAGGCAGCCACTGATTCAGGCGATTGAACATTGCGTCGAGCAGCGGCGAATCCGGATGTTCCTGAACGAAAACCAGCAGCGATTTGGCCGCCCCTTCTTGATCGCCCGTGGCCATCAGCGCGTCCGCCAGTCCAGCCGCCGCCGCATGATGGCGGGCGATCGATTGGCCTTGGGGTTGGCTGAGTAAACTCTGAAAAGCCGCAGCCGCCTCGGTGAAGTTGCCCTCCGCCAACATCAAATGCGCTTCCAGAAACGCCCCCAGCGGCCGGTCACCCGTGGACAGCGTGGCGGCAGCAGGCATCGTTTCGCGGGCTTCGGCAGTCCGTCCCAAATCAAGCAGGATCTCCACCGTGAGCAGTTTTGCCCGGCTGGAAATCTCCGGGCTGTCCTCGAGGCTGAGTGATTTCAAGACCTCCAACGCGTCATCGGGTTTGGAAAGCGACAGCAGCAGGCTGGCTTGGGAAAACCCCGCCTCCGCACGATGGGGGGCGTCAGGATTCAGCAAAACTTCGGAGAACATGGCCGCCGCATCGGCGAAGCGGCCCATCCCAGCGAGGGCTTGAGCTTTCCAAAACGGAACTTCCGCAGATTTTTCCAAAAATGACTGATCGAGCAGCGTCAACGCCTCTGCCGCCTTACCCCCACGAATCAGGGATTCCGCGAGGTTGATAGCCATCTGCGGTTTCTCATCGGCAGTGAGCCCGGGATCGGCCAGGCATTCTGAAAACCGCAATTCCGCCACTTCCCACAATCCACTCGCGAGTGCATCCTCGCCCCGCTCTCGCAGCGCGGCCACGCCTTCACCGGGCAGGGCGGCCTGCGAGGCGATCAGTAAAAAGGAAAGGAGCGGCCACAACTTCATGGGTCGCCGGGAATCTAGAAGGATGTCACCGGCATTGCCAGAAAAACCACGGCATCAGCCGCAGGTGCCGAACAGCCGGTCTCCCGCGTCGCCAAGGCCGGGAAGAATGTAACCGCGATCGTTGAGGCAGCGATCCAATGCTGCGGTGTAAATCCCCACTTCCGGGTAGGCCGCTTCGAGCGCCATCACCCCCTCTGGAGCGGCGACGAGGCAGGCAAATCGGATCGCATGGGCACCCACTTCGCGCAAGCTGCGGATGGCTTCGATCGCCGAGCCGCCGGTCGCCAGCATCGGATCGAGAATGATGATTTCATGCTCCCCGAGGGCCGGCGGGTGTTTGAGATAGTAAGGTTCCGGCACCAAGGTCCGCTCGTTCCGCGCCAATCCGATGTGCGCCACCGACGCTTGAGGAATAAGATCAAGAAAGCCATCGAGGAAGCCCAGCCCGGCGCGCAACACCGGCACCAGGATGATGCCTTTGGACAATTTTACCCCGGAGGTGATCTCCAGCGGTGTGGTGCAGGAAACAATGCTGGTGCTCAAATTCGCAGTGACCGCCGGCACCATCAATGAGGCGATTCGGCGCACCCGCTGGCGGAATTCCTGCGACGGACATTCCGGATCACGCAGTCGCGTCAACTCTTCGGCGATGAGCGGATGTTCGACGGTGTGGAGCATGTCAGTCTTTGGATGAAAGCAACTTGCGAAGCTCTGGGATGGGCCGGTGCAAGGTGTTCGAGGCCTCCTTCAGGTCGCCGTCTGCACGCTCGAGAATGCGCTTTGAAATTTCGCGGCTGATCCAATCCAAGAGATCGGTGTCAGTGGGGGCGGCGTTGATCAGTTGATCCAGCGCGGCGGCGAACCCGGCAGGGGACTTGCGAGGCGAGGATGCCAGGGGAATATCCGCTGGCAAAAGGATGCTCGATGAGGCGAGGGCGCAAGCGCGGGCGATGGTGTTTTCCAACTCGCGGACATTTCCCGGCCAGTGGTGCGCTTGCAAAGTGGCGATGGCTTCCGCCGAGATCCGGATGCGGGCCATCCCATTTTTGCGGGTGATGCGCTGGAGGAAATATTCGGCCAGCAGCGGGATGTCTTCCAACCGCTCGCGCAGCGCCGGGATCTTGATTTCCACCACGTTGAGGCGGTAATAAAGGTCTTCGCGGAAACGCCCGGCGGCCACTTCTTCCACCAGGTTCTTATGGGTGGCGGCCACGATCCGCACATCCGTCGTGAGTGTCTCATTCGCCCCAACCCGAGAAAACGAGCCGTCCTGCAGCACGCGCAGCAGCTTCACTTGGATCGAAAGCGGCATGTCACCGATTTCATCGAGAAAAAGCGTGCCGCCGTCCGCTTGTTCGAAGCGCCCGGCACGCCGCGCGATGGCCCCGGTGAACGAGCCTTTCTCATGACCGAACAATTCGCTCTCTAACAAATTCTCGGGAATCGCCCCGCAGTTGATGGTGATCATCTCCTTCTGCCGGCGCGGGCTGTATTCATGCACCGCCTTGGCGACGAGTTCCTTGCCGGTGCCGCTTTCCCCGGCGATCAAAACCGGTGCATCGGACCTGGCAACGCGGCCGACCAATTTGAAAACTTCCTGGAGCGCGCGGGAGACGCCGATCATTTTCACACGGCCGTCATGCTTGGGCATCTCGGCCGCCGGTTGGTCCGCACTGCGGCGGTCCTCCTGCGTCTGCAACGCGGATTCAACCACCGGGCGGAGCTCAAACGCCAGTGACTCCTTGCGCAAAACATCGTGGGCACCGCGCTGGGTGGCCTCGATAATTTGCCCGGTAGTCGGGAAACCGGCGGTCAGCACCACCAGCGTCTGCGGGCTTTGCTGCATGATCCGTCCGAGCAACTCCATGCCATCGAAGGGTTCCATGTCCATCGCCGCCACCACCACGCTGACCGTGGTTTTTTCGATCACTTTGATGGCGTTCGCCGCATTGTCACAGCGCAGCACCCTCAGGTCTTTGGCGGATAAATGTTTCGTCGCCCAATCCAGAAAATCCAGATCGGGATCGACCAACAACAGAGTTTCTTCAGTGGAGTTTTCCGGCATCGCGAAGGCGGGGGAAGTGAAGCAGGGCGGAGCCGGATGGCACGATAAAAAAATCCGACCCGGTAAAGTCGTTTTATTCAAAAAAACGCTTGAGCGTTTTCTGCTCCGCCGGATCGAGTGAATCGCGCCAAACCCGGTCGCCTCCCTTGCCGGTGGCCTCGGTGTTCCCACCTGCGGAAATGCTTGATGCTGAGAGGTCCACGTCGTGTTCACCGTCCTGAAGTTCGAGCAGATCACCGGGCGTGGAGCGGGACAGGTCCTTGGCTTCAAGGGCAGTGAGCTTGCCGGTTTCCAGCAAGTCTTTTTCCGCGCCGAGAACTCCGGGAGCATGGCCCGGACCGCGGTTCACTCCTCCTTTGCCCGGTCCTTCGCCTTCGCCTTCACTTTGCCCCTCGCCCTCGCCGGCCAGCAGTTCGTCGGACCAATCATCGCCCTCGCCTTGGCCTTGGCCGTTCTTCATCGCTTCCTGGTGTTTTTTTAAGTTTTCGCGAAGTTGCTGCATTTGCTCCGGAGTGAGCTTGGCCAAATCCTTCAGATCGAGGGCCTTCATTTGTTCCAACAGTTTTGGATTCGGCTTCATCGCACCATTTTGCAGCCCTTGCAGTGCTTGGTCGAAATCCTCCATCATGCGGGTTTTTTCCGCTTGGCTCGCACCACCGGCGTTTTTTTCCAAATTGCCGAGGGCCTTGTCCGCCCGTCCCAGCTCCCGTTCGACACGCTCGGACTCCGCGCGGTGGGATTTTTTCAGCGAATCCGTCGCTTCCAGAGACGAGTGGCTGAACCATTGTCCCTCCTCCTGCGCCTTGAGTTCATCGAGCCGCTTGTGGGTTTCTTCAAGGTAGGCTTCGTCCACCGCTTCCTCCGTGGTTAGCTTATCCAATTCAGCACCTAACTGTTTCCACGCCTGGGGTTCTTCCGGTCCGTTAGGTCCGTCGCGGTCGCGGGCGGCGATCGGGATCCACAACCCGGCGGCCAGCAACGCTAGGGCTCCTAACGGCGGCACGCATAAGCGCTGCCATTGCCATGTCAGGCCCGCCTCCACCGCTCCGGTCGGCGCTGGCCACGGCGCGACGCCAGCCTGCGCGGCTGATAGAGAATTGCGCATCTGCATGCTCGCTTCGATTCTAACCAGCGATTGCTCCGGCTTTTCAAATCTTCGCATCACCCATGCCCAACACCCCAGTGCCAGGATCACCACCGCAGCACCGCTCGCCGCGAGCATCTGCCATATTTCAACACTCGGAACCTCACGCCTCAGCAGCAGGAAAGCCGCTGCCGAAATGATCCCCAAGATCAGCAGCGGAGCGGAAAGCGCATCCATCCACCATCCCAAGTTCACGCGCCGCGCCACACGCTTCGCCTGGCGCAGCCAGTGATCGCGGTTGGAATTTTCCGTAGGAGAAACCATGTGGGGAAAATGATCCGGAAACCACCGGGATGCGATGGGAAAAACGTCCCACCTCGCGCCCTCCCGCCGCCGCGCCGGGCTCCGGGTAGCTACTCCCGCAACTGCCCGACTCAAGTCCCCCAGGCAGTCCTCATGGTTCGCCGATGTCCTCATTCCACAGCTCCGGCTTGGCCGCGATGAAATCCGCCATCATCCCGATGCATTCGGGATCGTTCAGCACCTCCAGCGTCACGCCGCAGTTTTGCAAATGTTCCTCCGCCCCCAAGAACGTTTGGTTTTCCCCGATCACCACCTTGGGAATCCCATAGAGCAAAATCGCGCCGCTGCACATCGGGCATGGCGACAAAGTGGTGTAAATCACGCTGTTTTGGTAAACCTTCGCGCTTTGCCGACCGGCGTTTTCCAACGCGTCCATCTCGCCATGCAGCGTGGTGCTGCCTTTTTGCACCCGCTGATTGTGGCCGCGGCCGATGATTTTTCCGTCATGCACCAACACGCTGCCGATCGGGATACCGCCTTCTGCCAGTCCTTTTTTCGCCTCGTCAACTGCCGCTTGCATGTATAAATTCATATGCTCCAATATGCAGATAACAGGCCTGATAGGTGAGAAAAATTACCAATCGGTATGAAAATAGCCTAATGCCTGTCTCTCACCTTTAAAAAATATGCCCAAAGTTCGCCTTGCAGGAACTGTCCGCGGAGAAAAAGACCCCAACCGGGAAGTCCGCGCCCGCCTTTTGTACAGCCTCTTCAGCAAAGGCTGGGACATCTACAATTCCAACGGCGACCAGCGGATCTCGCTTTCCAATATTGAGCGCAAGATCATTGAGTCCGACGCCTTCGTATTCACGCCCGGTGCCACGCTCGAAGACATGTTCAAGGCAGTTTCCATTTTCGTCGGCTACCAAACTCTCGATGTCCACCTGTCGGGAAAACCCACGGTCATCCACAATTCCGACAAGTCCTGGGATAAGCTGTTTTCAATGCTCGCGCACCTCAACAAGCTCGGAACGGTCAAACAGGACCACCGCGAATACCTGCTCCTCGCCGAATCGCCGGAGGAGGTGATCGAGTTGCTCGAATCCGCCCGCCGCGCCGGCATCCCAAGCGTCGGCCGCGAGAAAATCGGTGCCAGCCCGGTCGAGTCTTTCGAAACTCCACTACCCGCCGACCACGAAGGCAGCGTCTGCGTTTTCTGTTCCGCCTCCATTGAAGATCCCGCCTACCTCAGCGATGGTTATAAAGTCGGAAAACTCCTCGCCGAAAACAACCTCGGCTGCGTCTCCGGAGCAGGTAGCTCAGGCATCATGGGCGAAGTCGTCCGCGGCTCGGTCGATGCCGGCGGCTGGACCGCCGGCTCCAACGTGCCGCACATCATCGAACTCGAAGGCCTGCCTGAGGGCATGTCCAGCTTCTGGCTCAGACCTGACATTTACACCCGCATGGAAGTCATGATCCAGCACTCGGATGCCTTCGTGATCTTCCCCGGCGGCTCCGGAACCGTCCAGGAAATGCTTGCCCTGATGATTTTTAAACACCAGGGGCATGCGTCGATGGTCGGAAAACCCGTCGTCATCTTCAACCGCGTCGATGCCAACGGCCTGCCGTTCTGGACACCGCTCATCGAGTTGCTCAGCACCTGGTGTTACGACGGCGAATTCGTGGTCGTGGACACGCTCGAACAGCTCGTCCCCACCGTGAAAAGCCTCATCAGCATGCCGAGTTCCGCCGTGGCGTGAACGGATACTCTCCGGATGAGTCCCGTTCTGTGGCTTGCCAGAGAGTGAAATGCGTCGTTAGCTATTGCATCGTGAACGTCGGAATCCTCGTAAACCCCCACAAGCCTGGCTCGCTTCCCACTCTCCACGCCCTTCGTGCCGCCCTCGAGGCCCACGGTTGCGGCGTCGTCTTGGAAGCCGAAACCGCCGCCCACGCCGGCGAAACCGGGGGCATCCACGCGTCCTGCTTTGCCGAACACGTCGATCTCGCCGCCGTGCTTGGCGGCGATGGCACCATGCTCAACGCCCTCTCACGCCTCGGGAATTTTCAAAAACCCGTCGCCGGCATCAACATCGGCACCCTCGGGTTCCTCACCAGCTGCAAGGATGACGAACTCGAACTCTTCGCCACCGCCATCTCCAGCGGCGGCTACACCACCAGCGTCAGAACATTGTTAGAGGCCGTCGTCTACCGCGCCGGCCAGCCGTCAGAGACCTTCGTCGCCCTCAATGAAATCACCCTCGCCCGCGGCGATACCGGCCGCCTCATCTCCCTCCGCGCCAGTGTCAACGGCGAGTTGCTCAACGACTATCGCGCCGACGGCCTCATCGTCGCCACCCCCACCGGCTCCACCGCCTACTCACTGTCGGCTGGCGGGCCCTTGATCTCCCCCAGTGCCGCCGTGTTTGTCATCACGCCCATCTGTCCGCACAGCCTCAGCCAGCGCTCTCTCATTCTATCCGACGACTCGATCATCGAACTTTCTTCTGAAGACCACGATTGCGGCCCGATGATTTTCACCGTCGATGGACGCGACAACCTTCGCATCGAAACCGGCGATCGCATCGAAGTGAAAAAAGCATCCCGCTCCTTTCATCTGCTCCGTCTCGAAGGCCGCTCGTTCTACGAAGCGCTCCGCCAAAAACTCGGCTGGCAGGGAGTCTAACTGCCGATTTTTTCCAAACCCTCGATCAACCGTTCCCGCAGCGGCACCGCCATCGCCGCCAGCCGTTTCTGCTCCACCTCATAAATCCGGCGTCCCTCCGCCGTTTCGATCCGGATCGGCTCACGCCCCCATGCCAGCAGATCGTAAGGACTCGCCCGCATGTCCAAATCCCGCAGCTCCATCGCCAGCTCGAAGCAATCCAATAACAACCCCGAGCCGATCCACGGCATGGACTTCGCCGCCCATTTGTAGAGATCCATGTTCGCATGCACGCAACCCGGCTGCTCTAACAATACCCTGCTTTCCAGCGTCGGTTGCAGCCGGTTCATCGGCCGCGCCTCCGCCGCGAAAAACCGGAACGCGTCATGATGCGAGCAACAAATCGCCCGCGACTCCACCAGCGCATCAATCTCCGTCTGTGGCAAACGCAGCGGCGTGGTCTTCTCGTGCCGCACTTCCTTGCCCTGGTAAACCATCGCCCACTCATGCAGCCCGTGGCACGCGAAGTTCGGCGCGCGGTCCCGTGTCGCTGTTAGCAACCCGGCAATCCACCGCAACCGTTCCCGCTCCTTCTCTGCTAACAGCCCTGGATCCGCAAATAAAACTCCATTTGAAATCGAATAACAGCGATCCGGAAAAACCAGTGGGGCAGGGGACTCCGCCCATTCCAACGCCACCCCGATCCCCGGTTGCCAATTTTCCAACAGCGCGAACGGATAGGGATAATACTGGAACAAAAAATCCTCCACCGGATGCGCCAGCCCATGGTCGCGGCGCTTCCTCGTCGCCAGCGTATGCCGCTCCGCCCGCGTCCGGTGCGCCGCCGCGCGCCGCTTCCATTCAATGGCGGAAAGGATTGTCATCGGAGGGCCACAAAGCATTGCGCCGCCACAAAAGCACGAACTTCAAACAAAGGCAAAATTTCCCTTGCGAATCCGCCCGTCCGCCCCTAACTATGCCGCCCCGCGCCGAATGGCGCATGGTTAAATCGCGGGATGGAGCAGCCAGGTAGCTCGTCAGGCTCATAACCTGAAGGTCAG
>JBBECN010000039.1:0-6949 GCA_040881795.1 Akkermansiaceae bacterium | reverse complement strand
TCAACGACTCCCTGGATGAAGTTTCTGATGGGTGATTTGTCATCGTGGACGATGTGACGGGCTCCGAGGCCGTCGGTGGAGACGAGCACTTTCGAATGGAGGCCGGCTCCGTAGAGATCGATGGCGATGATGGGGGCTCCGCTGAGCTTTTCATCCGCATCGAGTGGCTGGCAGAGCATCATCTTGTGTCCTTTGAGTGAAGGATGGCTGTGACTGCTGACCGCATGGCCGACGACGAGGGCGAGAAACATGTAGTTTGGTTATTCGTTATTGGTTATTTGTTATTAGGGAGAGGATTAGGAACTTATAACTTTTAACAATTAACCTCTAACTTAATTTCAAATGATGCGGAGGTTTTCGACGAGCACGCAGCGGCGGACGCGGGTGAACGTCTTGGGAGTGGTGATGCCCTCGCCGGTGGTGGTGGCGATGGAGTAGGACAAGTAGCCTTCCCCGCCGAGGCCCAGGCCGGCGACGGAGGCTCCGTTTTTGACGAAGATGGTGGTGTCCATTTCCTTGGCCATGTAAGTCATGTGATCGACGTCTTTGGTGTGGATGATGGCGGAGTGGCGGTAATTGTGCTCGGCGCGTTTGGCTTCGCGGACGGCGGTTTCGAAGTCGGGCACTGAGACGATGGGTATCATTGGCATCATCTGCTCTTCCTGGACGAACGCGTGGTCTGCATCGGTCTCGGCGAACAGCAGTTGGGTGCCGTTAGGGATGGTGGTTCCGGCGTGTTCGGCGAGTTTGGAGGGATCGGCACCGACGAGCGCGCGGTTGACGGCGGCGTGTGAGCAGCCTCCGCCTTCGCCGGGTTTGAAGGTGAATGCGGCGGCGGTTAGTTTTTCCAACTGCTGGGCGTTGAGGCGAGCGCCACCGGCTTTTTCGAGTTCCTGACAGAAGCGGTTGAAGACGGAACCGACGACAAAAACGGCTTTCTCACCGATGCAGAGCAGGTTGTTATCGAACGCGCCGCCTTCGACGATGCCGCGGGCGGCACGGGCGAGATCGGCGGTTTCATCGATGACCACGACTGGATTTCCGGGGCCGGCGCAAATCGCGCGTTTGCCGGATTTCATCGCCGCATTGACGACGGCCGGGCCGCCGGTGATGGCGAGCAGGGCGACGTGCGGGTTCTTGCAAAGAAGATCGAAGGATTCGAGCGACGGGCTCTCGACGGTGGTGATCAGGTTGTCGATGCCGATCTCGCGCTTGATCGCTTCATTGTAGGCGCGCACGGCCATCGCGGCACTGCGGGCGCCACCGGGGTGCGGATTGAAAACCACGGAGTTTCCGGCGGCCACCATGTTGATGACGTTGCCCGTTAGAGTGGGGACGGAGTGGGTGACCGGAAGGATAGCGCCGATGACTCCGAAGGGAGCGTATTCCTCGAGGGTGATACCGCCATCGCCGCTCATGGCATAGGGCTGGAGCCACTCGGTGCCGGGAACATTTTTGGTGATGAGCAGCTTGCCGATCTTGTGATCGAGGCGGCCGATCTTGGTTTCCTCCATCTCGAAGCGGCCCCACGGCTCGGCATTCGCGACGGCGAGGGTTTTGACGATCTCGATGACTTTCGCTCGTCCGGCGACGCCGAGTTTTTTCAACTTCAGGTGGGCTTCGTGCGCGGCTTCCGCCGCTTTATCCACGCAGGTGAAAACGCCGCGGCGGCCGTCGTCACCGGGGCAGCCACAGCCGCAGGATGAGGACTTGGCTGCGGGTGCCGGCGCGGGTGCCGCTGCCTGCCCGTTCGCCACAGCGAGTCTGGAGACCACGGATTCCACCACGGAGCGGAGAGTTTCTGGATCGAGAGTTTTCATTCAGAGAAATTGATGCGTCGGGAAATTGGGAGCGTGTGTTAGCCGCCCTTGTAGAGGGTTTTGCCGAGGACTTCGACACGGTCGATGATGGCGACGATGGCAGCATCGACGGGTATGAGTTTGAGCCCTTGCGCGGCGCGGGCCGAGCTGCCCTGGCAGAAAAGCACGAGTTCCCCTTCCCCGGCGCCGACGGTGTCGATGGCGACGATGGTGTTTTGTCCGTCCTTGAATTTGGAGGGATCCTTGTCGTCCACGAGCTTCGGGCGCAGAATCAGAAGTGTCCTTCCGACCATGAGCTCGTCTTTTTTCGTGGAGACGACTTGTCCAATGACTTCAGCGAGGAACATCGGTGCTTGAGGGTGACCGCGATCACCGTCGGTTAGAACGGCGACCGCGGCATGACGGGATTACTTGCGAGGCGCGCGGGCGGCGGCACCGGGATCCTTGGGAAGGACACCGTCGATGGCATCGTCCGGACGGGCGATGATATGAGCGCTGACGACTTCACCGGACTCGGAGGCTGCGGCGGCACCGGCATCGAGCGCAGCCTTGACGGCGGCGACATCGCCGAAGACGACGGCATTGCACAGGGCGCTGCCGACTTGTTTCATCGGACCGGCGAGTTCGACGTTTGCGGATTTGAGCATCGCGTCAACGCCAACGACGAGACAGGCGAGGCCGCGGGTTTCGAGAAGTCCAACTGCTTGTTTGGCCATGGTAGTATTTGGTTTGTGTGAATTGGTTAGAAGTGAGAGTGGTCAGGAGAGTTTGCGGAAAACTTCGCGGGCGAGGACGAGTTCCTCATTGGCCGGGATGACGATGATTTTCACGAGCGAGTCATCATCGCTGATGACCATCTCAGTGGCGCGGCAGGCTTCGTTTTTATCGGGATCGAGCATGATGCCGAAGGTTTCGAGATTTTTGCAGACGGCGGCGCGGATCAGGGAGCCGTTCTCGCCGATGCCGGCGGTGAAGACGAGGGCATCGAGGCCGCCGAGTTCGAGTTTGAAAGCGCCGATCCAGTGGCGGATGGAATGGACCAGGGCGTCGATGGCGAGTTGCGCGTCGGGATTGCCTTGTTGCGCGGCGGCATTGACGTCGCGGATGTCATTGGAGACTCCGGAGAGACCTAACAATCCGGACTCCTTGGTGAGCTGGCGCTCGGCTTCATCGAGAGAGATGCCGAGGGTCCGCATGGCGTAGGGGATCGCGCCAGAGTCGAGCTCGCCGACGCGGTTGTTTTGCGGCAGGCCGCTTTGAGGAGAGAAGCCCATGCTGGTGCCGATGGCGACGCCGTTGCAGATGCCGGTTACGGAGCTGGAACCGCCGAGGTGGCAGGAAACGACCCGCAACGGTCTTCCGCTAACAGGCTGGGGTCCGGCTAGATAGAGGCGGCGGGCGATTTCCGCCACGTCGTCGCGTCCGCAAAGTTCCGCGGAGCGCTCGGCGATGAACTTGTGGCTGGCGCCATGGAACCCATAACGCCGGATTCCGATATCGCGCCAGGCGCGGGGAATTGCGTAGGCGGCGTACGCCGGGGTGGTCCACTGATAAAACGCGGTTTCAAACAACGCGACGAGGCGGGCGCCGGGCAGCGATTTCTCAAACTGCCGGATGCCGGCCGCATACGGCGGATTGTGCGCTGGGGCGACTGCCGTGAAACCTTCGAGAGCATCGATCACCTTTTGATCGGCGATCACGCAGCCACTTAGGTCCTTGCCGAGAACGGTCTTGAAACCAACAGCGTCAATTTCATCCGGGCTGGCGATGATGCCGTCGCGCTGGAGAGTCGCGAGAGCATCTTCAATCACTGCGGCATAGTCCGTCACCCGCTCGTAGCCACCTTTGGCAATGTCCGTCCCACCGCTCTCATCCATGCGGAAGAGGCGGTATTTGAAGGACGTGGAGCCAAGGTTGGCGACGAGGACTAGCATGGTGTTATTTGTTAAGAGTTATAGGTCTTCCCGTATAACTTTTAACGATTGACGTTTAACCTAATTTTAGCCCATCCAAGTGCCCAACTTCGAGAGATCGTCGTGGGGACGTGGGATGACCTGAACGGAGGTGACGGTGCCGATTTTGGAAGCGGCGGCGGCGGCGGCGTCGAGGCCGGCTTTGACTGCTGCGACATCGCCGGTGAAGAAACCGGTGACGAGACCGGAGCCGATTTTATCCCAGCCGGTCATGCGGATGTCAGCGGCTTTGAGGGCAGCGTCCGAGGCTTCGATGAGGGCGACGAAACCTTTGGTTTCGATGATGCCGATTGCTTGCTTGGCCATGGTAGTGGTGAGTTAGGAATGAGTGTTAGGAAAAAATCAGACGATGCCGAACTGGTTGAGCAGATCAGCGTGCGGACGGGCGATGACGTGCGATGAGACGAGCTCGCCGACGCGGCCGGCGGCCTCGGATCCGGCATCAACGGCCGCTTTCACGCTGCCGACGTCGCCTTTGACGATGATGGTGAGGAAGCCCCCGCCGGTTTGGATTTGTTTGACGAGGGTGACGTTGGCGGCTTTCGCCATCGCGTCGGTGGCTTCGACGCTGCCGACGTAGCCTTTGGTTTCGATCATGCCGATTGCAGTGCTCATGGTGTTATTGGTGACGGTTTGAATTGAGATTATTTGATGAGTTCGCAGAAAGTGTCGGACTTGAGGCCGCAGGCGTTGCCTTCGTCGGTGTCGATGTGGACTTCAAGTTTGAAGGAGGGATCCACCCGGACGACGAGGCTGTCGAAGGTCATGCCGAGAGGGCCGTGGACTTTGAGTTTCATGGAGTCGAGATGCTTCACGCCGTAGTAGGCGGCATCGTCGGGGTGCATGTGGGCGTGCGGCTGGGCACGGATGACGCCTTCGTCGAGTTGGAAATAACCGTGAGGCCCCATCAGCATGCAGCCTGGGGTGCCAGCGATATCGCCTGACATGCGGACCGGAATTTCAAATCCGAGGGAGATCGCATCGGTGTAGGCGAGCTCGACCTGATTGAGGCTGCGGCATGGGCCAAGGATGCGGAGATTGGAAATGATGCGGCTGCGCGGCCCGATCAAGGTGATCGATTCCTTCGCGGCATATTGGCCCTCTTGATAGAGACCTTTCATCGGCGTGAGCTTGTGGCCCGGCCCGAAGAGCGCTTCCACAGCCTCCTGGGTGAGGTGGCAATGGCGGGCTGAGATATTGACAAGCAAGGCATTGGGAGCATTCGATGCGGCAGGAAGTTGTATTCCAAGACGGGAATACACCTGCTCGCGAACAAGGTGTTCCACGACTGCTCTGGGGGTGGATTGGGTGATCGGCGCGGCCATCTGGAATTAGGTTTCGTTGGATTTGGTTGACACGTCAATAAAAATCCCAAGAATAACCAAAGAAACAAAGAAAAACACGAATTTTGCTCGCCATCGATCGCCAACGCCGAATTTTAGACCTCCTGAATCAATCGGGTTCGTTGAGAACCAATGACACCGCCACAGAGTTGGGGGTCACGGATGAGACCGTGCGCAAGGATTTCGAGATGTTGGAAAAGCGCGGTGAGTTGATCCGGATCCACGGTGGAGCAAGTCGCCCCGAGCGGATCCGCGAGGAGTTGCCGTTTTCCGAGCGCTCCGGCACCCGGCGAGAGGAAAAGCGGGCGATCGCCAAGGCGGCGGCGCGGCGGATCCAGGCGAATGAGACGATTTTCCTGGATGCCAGCTCCACGGTGCTGACTTTGACGGAGTTTTTACCCGACTTGCCGCTGACGATTCTGACCAACGCGTTGAATGTTTTCACCGCGCTGGCGGATCGGCCGAATCTGGATTTGATCTGTACGGGCGGTTTGTTTGACCCGAAATCACGCTCATTCATCGGGCTAACAGCGGAAAAATCGCTCCAGCGCTACAACATTCACCGCATGTTCTTTTCTGGAAACGGCCTGCATTTGGAACGCGGCGTGAGTGAGAGTAACTCCCGCCAAGCGGCATTCAAGGAGCGGGTCATCGCCAGCGCGCAAGACGTGGTTTTTCTGGCGGATCACTCGAAGCTCGGACAAAAGGCGGCATTTTTCTTCGCCGATGTGGCGGATCTGAGCTGCCTGGTGACCGACAAGGATGCGGATTCCGAGTTCGTCCAGCAGCTTCAGAGCAGCGGTGTGGAGGTTTTGAGCGGTGAGTGAAAGGGCCTTCGTCGATTGAATTTTTAGAAAATTCGGAATATCTGAAATTCAGGCCCGGCGGATTCCGTTCTTGGCAAAGTGCTATTCTCCAGCTTTGAATCTTTTCAGGCGACGACGTTGGGTTTCCACGGCAGGTTGCACAAACTTCCGCGTTTTAAATTGCCCACCCTCCCATGATCACCGAGTCCACGCCTGTTTGCGAGTTGGCGGCATTCGCCCGCGCCTGGCTCCGGGCACCGCTCAAGGTCGGCGCGATCGTCCCTTCAGGACCCGTTCTCGCCCGCGCAATCACTTCGGAGATTTCGGCGACCACCGGGCCTGTTTTGGAGCTTGGCCCGGGAACCGGGGTTTTCACCCGTGCGCTTTTGTCACGCGGCGTGTCAGCGGAGGACCTCACCCTGCTGGAGTTTGATCCGAAACTGGCAAAGCTGCTGAGCGTCCGCTTTCCCGATGTCAGAGTCGTTTCAGCCTGTGCCACCAAGCTGGAAAGCCTCGAACTCTTCCAACCTAACAGCATTGGCGCGGTTGTCAGCGGCCTGCCGCTGCTCTCGATGCCTCACGCGACAATTCAAGGAATTCTCGAAGGTGCGTTCTCGCAACTCCAGGAAGGTGGGGCGATCTATCAATTCACCTACCGCCCGCTTTGCCCGGTGCCGCGCAAGGTGATGAAAGAGCTCGATCTGAAGAGCATCTGCAAAAGTTTCTCCATGCGCAATTTGCCACCCGCCTGGGTGTTCGCGATTCGCAAGCGCAGCTGAGATCGGCCGGGTTCGTTAGAGCCGCAGGAAATTCTCCAACAGCTTTTTCCCATCCTGGGTGAGGATGGATTCCGGATGGAACTGCACTCCATGGACCGGGCGCTCCTTGTGCATTAGACCCATGATCTCGCCTTCCTCGGTCCATGCGGTGATTTCGAGGCAGTCGGGCAAGGTTTCGCGTTTCACGATCAACGAGTGATAGCGGGTGGCCTCGAACGGGCTGGGCAT
>JBBECN010000038.1:0-6983 GCA_040881795.1 Akkermansiaceae bacterium | reverse complement strand
GCCACCTTCGGCGGCGAAATCTCGAACGGCGGCCTCACCGTGGCGGCCGGAACCCGCACGCTCACACTTTCTGGCAACTCGACCTATGACGGTGCCACTCTGGTTTCCTCCGGCACGCTTCTGATCACCGGCGCGCTCGACAACACCGCAGTCACCGTGGAAGCGGATGCGACCGTCGGCGGCAATGGCTCGCTCAATGGCTCGTTGGCATTTGATGGGGACTCGAAACTCAATGTGCTCGACCTCACCGACGCCCTAACCATTGCCGGAAGCGTCACTTTCGGCAGCGGATTCGGGATCGACAATCTCACCGGAATCGACTGGGACGCGCTCGCCCTCCAAACCGCCTACACCATCTTGAACAGCAGCACGGATTTCAGTTTGGCCGGTTTGGACAACTTCGGACCCGCCAATGCCGTCAGCGTCGGAGCACTCGGTCGGCAGGCATACTTTCAGACTGGCAGTCTTCAGGTCGTCGTGATCCCAGAGCCCGCTACCGGCCTGCTCGGCGGCCTCGGCCTGCTCGCTCTGCTCCGCCGCCGCCAGCGGATTTAAAAACCTCTCTTCTATCGCGAAACGATCGCTCTTCGCGATCGTTTCGCGTGTTTCATTCCAACGATCACAAAATCCAAAAAATCCAAAAAATCATGAAAACCCGCTCACCAGTCACTTCAATCGCCACATCGCTAATTGCAACCCTGCTATCAACAAGCGCCAGCTTCGCGATCGACCTCGTCAACTGGGATATTCCGACCGCAGCGGCAACCAGCGCTCTCACCTCGTCAGTAACCACCGGCTTGTCGGCCTCAGCGATCAGTCTCAGTGGCCTGAATCTCAACTCAGCTGGATCGTTGTGGAGGACCCGAGGCTACACAGATACCACCACCCGCTACATCACATTTTCGATCACCGCCGCGCCGGGAAACACCGTCACTCTGGAGTCGCTGATCTTCACCGCCAATGCCCAAGCCGGTACGGGCGCGGCATGGACCGCACCCACTCTGAGACTGGATCATAGCACGGATTCCACTTTTGCCAGCGGAGTGGTCGCCGCTGGCAGTTTGAGTCTCGGCCCGGATCTCGCTGCCTCCACGGGCACACCCGTCACTGCGACCTCTGCCACCTTTCTCGCGACCGATCTCGTCATCAATGCAGGACAAACCTATTATTTCCGCCTCGTCGGACTCGGCGCGAACAGCGCCACCCAAAACATGATATCGTATAACTCGGCCAATGACATGCAGATCACCGGCACCGTGGTGAGCAGTTCTGCCAATCTCGTCTGGGCAGGTGCCGACGGAGCGAGCTGGAATACCAGCGAGTCGAATTTCACCAAGGATGGGAATCCATCCACCTTTGCCTCCAACGACAACGTCACCATTCAGACCTCTGGCGGGATCGCCATCGATGCGGCAGGTATCACCGCCGGCAGCTTGACCCACACCACCGCATCAGGATCCACCACTCTGACCACCGGGAGCCTCACCGCCACTTCACTGGTCAAGTCCGGTGCGGGCACGCTGGCTGTCAGCTCACCGGTGAGTCTCTCGACCGGGCTTGGCAGTTCCGCAGTTTCCGGCGGCGTCTTCCAAATTCTCGACGGTGCCTCGTTAACGACAACTGGCCTGAATCTGTCTGGCGGAGCCACCATCGAAATTGCATCCACTGCCACCTTCAGCACCAGTGGTGCGAACACGCTCGGAACAGGAGGCGGCACCTTTAGTAACGATAGCAACATCACTCTCGCCAGCATCTCCAACAGCATCATCAACAATCCTTTCACCAAATCCGGCGGCGGAGTGTTGACCCTCACCGGCATCGGTACGCCAAACACCGGCCCGGTAGATCTCGACATCACTGCGGGTTCCATCATTGCCAATGGACCGGTGGGTAGCGCTCGCCAAATCAACATCGGCGGAGCAAACGTCCTCAATGGCGATCTCACCCTCAACGGCCCAGTCCTGATGCTCCATGGATCGGCTGTCACCGGCACCGGCTCGATCATCGCCAACGGCTCCACTTCGTCAATCACCTCACGCTTCAATGCGGGCGTGGTCAATGTGAATGTGCCGATCACACTCAACACCTCGGCCAACATCGATTCTCCCGATGGAGGAAACAACCTCTTTTTCAACTCCCCGATCACCGGTGCGTTTGGACTGACCAAGAAGGGCAACGGCTTGGTCGTGCTCGCAGCAGCCAACGACTACACCACCACCACCATCGAGGCTGGAACCCTGCGCCTGGACACCGGCGGGAGCCTAGGTTCTGGTGACGTGGCGATCACCACCAACCTGCAATTCAACCAAGGCGATGTGATCACCGTGGCCAACACCCTTTCTGGAGCAGGCACTGTGCGGATGAGCGGCGGCGGCAGCGTTACTTTGTCGGGCGCCAACAGCTACACGGGTGTCACCACGGTGTCCGCGGGGACCCTCAATGCTCCGGATCTTACCGACGGTTTTGTGCCGGGAAGCATCGGCGAAGCATCCGGAGACGCCGAATTCATCGTCCTCAATGGCGGAACTCTGGCGCACACGGGCGCGGCAACCACCTGCGACAGACTGTTCACCGTGGGCATCCTTGGTGGAACGCTCGCCGCCAATGGCAGTGGCCCGCTCAATATGGCAGGCCTGGGGGACGTTGCTGTTAGCGAGCCTGCCCCAGCCGCAGTCGGCAATCTCACCATCGGCACACGCTACAAAATCGTGACGACAGGCGACACGGACTTCACGTTGATCGGAGCCGCCAACAGCGACCCCGACACCGTTTTCACGGCCACCGGGCCGGGCACCGGAACAGGCACCGTAGTTTATGCGAATACCCGCGGGTTCGGCCTCACAGGCACCGCACCCGGCACCAGTGTGCTCGCCGCAACCATCATTGATGCAGCGAACGCACCCACCTCGCTGACGAAAAACGGCACCAATACCTGGTCGGTCACCGCCGCCAACACCTATACGGGCGACACCCTCGTCACTGAAGGCACGCTGCGGATCAGCCAGCCCTACCTTGCGAACTCCTCTGCCATCGCCATCGGTGCCGCCGCCACCCTTGATCTCAACTTCGATGAAACCGGCGGTGATGTCACTGATACGGTGGACCGTCTCACGATCAACGATGTCGGACAGCCCGCTGGGGTCTATGGTGCCACCGGTTCAGGAGCCACCACCCTCAACAATACGAACTTCGCCGGTGTCGGCACTCTCACCGTGCTGAACGGCCCGGTCGCAGGAGACACCTACGCCGATTGGGCGGTTGACAATGGCATTGGCGCGGCAGCCTTCAATGACGACTTCGACAATGACGGCATCGCCAATGGTGTAGAATACGCGCTCGGTAAGAATCCTACCATCTCGAGCCAGCCACCCGGCGTGCTTACCGGCAACACGATCACCTTCACCAAGGGGGCCGAGGCCATCACCAATGCCGACGTTTCATGGATCATCGAAATCTCCGAAACGCTCGTAGCTGAGTCTTGGGCATCGGTTGTCACCCAAGCAGCCGGAAGCACGGATCCCACGATCGAATACACCTTCACCCCTGGCACGCCTGTGAAGGAATTTGCACGTCTCAAGGTCGTGCAGGCAGACTGAACCGAGGTTGCATGGGATATCGATTCAACCCGCTATGAAACTTCAAAAGAACCACGCCCCGTTGCGTCTTCCCGGCTTCACTCTCGTGGAACTGCTAGTAGTCATCACCATCATCGTGGTGCTTGCCGCACTATCATTTACCGGGGCTTCGTTTTTCATAAAACGGGCCGCGGCCGTGAAGGATGCATCCACCTTGAGACAGATTACTGCCTGTATCAACATGTATGCTGCGGACTACAATGACTACCTGCCAGGTCCGCTTTTCAGTGGCCAGACTCCGGTTTACAGAAAGGAACTCAGCACCAATATCAAGGAATGGCGAAGGTTGGCAGAATGCTTCGCACCCTATCTCGGGAAACAGGATCCGGTGAGCGGAGAAGTCATCGACTCTATGACGAGCTCATGGCAAAAAACTCCGGACCAACAAAATTCACCCGCCTTCTACATGCAGCAAAAGCTACCCATGGGCGAAGGGAAGATCTTCCAAAACCCATGGGGCCTACCTGCACCGGCCGCCTCGGAACTGCGTGTTCCCATGAAGCTGCAAGTGGTAATTGCCCAGCCCAAGGCCAGCCGCACCTGGGCGATGACCGAGTTGGACCAGCTGCATCCGAACGTCGGCAATGCCGATTGGAAGTCGAGAATTCCACCGGAAATGATCCATGGGGATTACCGCCTCGCCCTCTATTTCGACGGTAGCGTCGGCAAGGTGAACCAAGACAACTCTCCGAAATGATGATCCGGGCAATGCCACCACGGTGACATCAATTACAAGCGGCAATCGATGAAATTCGAGATGATAAAGTGTTATTTTGCGTTGCCGTTTGGCCTCGTGACGCTGGCCTTTGCCGCTCACTGCGGTGCAGGAGAGTTCGTAAATGCTGCGATCAAGCCCGGTGGCAAGTGGAAATCCCACCCGACGACTCTGCTCACCGACATGAAGGTCGCTGGTGTGGACACAGGTCACGATCGCTTCGGCGGGATTCCGTCACAAGCGACCAAGGCCACTGGGTTTTTCCACACGCAAAAAATCGGCAAGCGCTGGTGGCTCGTCACCCCGGACGGTGGCCTGTTCGTCAGCCGTGGGATGAACTCCGTCAACCAAAACACCACCAAGAGCGGCAAAGAAGCTCTCAAACAAAAATTCGGCACCACTCAAGCATGGACCCGGGAGACCCTTGGACTCCTCCGCGAAAACGGATTCAATACCTTGGGCGCGTGGTCGGATGTCACCGCACTGAAAAACGAGACCCTGCCGATCGCGCGAACGGTGTTGTGGTCATTCATGTCGAGCTACGGCAAGAAGCGCGGCGGTACGCGTCAGGATGCCGGTCACACCGGCTACCCGAATGACTGCCCGTTCATTTTTGATCCTGATTTCCTAACATTCTGTGACGAATACGCCCAACGCCTCGAACCTTCCAAAGACGATCCGTGGGTGATTGGGAACTTCAGTGATAACGAGATGCCGTGGTCACGCAAGATGCTTGAAAACTACCTCGCGCTGCCAGCGACCGACCCAGGCCGCATTGCCGCATCAGAATGGTTGTTGGCAAGACGGAGTGAGGCCGTGGATCAACTGGCGATCACCGACAGCGACCGAATCGCCTTCCTAGGATATGCCCTGGATCGATACCTGACCATCACCAGTGCCGCGATCCGCAAGCACGCGCCGAATCATTTGATCCTGGGACCCCGCTTGCATGGGCCGGTCAATCACTTGCCGGAAGTGTTCGCCGCGCTCGGTCGCCATGTCGATATCGTGTGCATGAATTACTACCGCGCCTGGTCCCCGGATCCGGAGCTTTTGGGAATGTGGCATCGCGAATCCGGCAAGCCGCTCATGATGACTGAATTCTACGCCAAGGGCGAGGACAGCGGACTGGCCAACACCGGCGGTGCCGGCTGGTTGGTGAAAACCCAGAGAGACCGCGGTGCATTCTATCAAAACTTCACTTTGGGTCTCATCGAAAGCGGGATCTGCGTCGGCTGGAGCTGGCATCGCTACGCCGATAACGACCCCGCCAATACCAAGGTGGACCCGTCGAACCGCGACTCCAACAAAGGGATCGTCAGCAACCGCTATGAACCCTTTGCCGAGCTCCTGGCACCGATGAAATCCCTCAATCAGCATGTCTATGGCATCGCCGGATTTTACGACAAGCCGCTGGAATAGCAGAGGCCGATGCGCGTGAATAACTTGACCTTCAGCAACCCTGCGACTGATGAGCTCCGATGCAGCAGCTGTTTCATATCACACCGGTAAAAAGCAACTTTCTTTAGCCGATAGCCCATGATGATTTATGGCACCGCCCTGCTCTCTCTTTGTCTCCTCATCGGCCTGACGACCGGGCGTTTGATCGGCGGCGCGCTCGGCGTGGAGGCGGATATCGGCGGGGTGGGTATCGCGATGATCCTGCTGATTGTCGGTTGCAATGCTTTGCAGCGGCGTGGCTTGATGAAAGTGCCGACAGAAGGCGGGATCATCTTCTGGGGACAAATGTATGTGCCGATCGTCGTGGCAATGGCGGCGAGCCAAAATGTGCGAGGCGCGCTTTCGGGTGGAGTGATGGCGGTGGTGGCCGGGGTGAGTGCCGTGGGGTTGGGGTTTTTGCTGGTGGCCGCACTTGCGAAAGTAGGCAGGAAGGAGGAATACCCGCCATGAGCACACTGGAGGGAGTTCTAACAAAAAACGGGCTGCTTACCGCCTTTGCGCTCGTCGGCATGACGATGTTCATTTCGTATTTCTTGAGCGCCAAGCTGACACGCGGTCGATTGCACGGCAGCGCCATTGCCATTTTGATCGGCTTGCTGATGGCGGTGCTCGCGGGTGGCAAGAACGGCATCGCGGACATTCCGATGCTCTCCGGGATCGGCTTGATGGGCGGGGCGATGCTGCGTGACCTTGCCATCGTGGCGACTGCCTTCGGGGTGCGGTTGGAGGAGTTCGTGAAAAGCGGTCTGATCGGCGCGGTGTCGTTATTTACGGGTTTGTTCTTGTCCTTTTTTGCCGGGGGTGCGGTGGCCTACGCGTTTGGCTACCGGGATGCGGTGAGTATCACCACCATCGGTGCGGGCGCGGCGACTTACATCGTAGGTCCGGTGACGGGCAGCGCCATCGGCGCCAGCAGTGAGGTCATCGCGCTGAGCATCGCAGCCGGGTTGATGAAGGCCATTGCGGTGATGATCGCCACGCCCTTCCTCGCCAAGGCCATCGGTCTGAACAATCCTCGCGCCGCGATGATCTTTGGTGGCGTCATGGGCACGAGCAGCGGCGTGATGGCCGCCCTCGCCGCCACCGATCCCAAGCTGGTGCCTTATGGCGCGATGACAGCGACGTTTTACACCGGTCTCGGCTGCTTGCTCGGGCCATCGTTGATATTTATG
>JBBECN010000037.1:0-7114 GCA_040881795.1 Akkermansiaceae bacterium | reverse complement strand
CCACGGATAACACGGATTTCACGAATACGTCCGGAGAATTCACGAGTAGGTTCAAAGCAGACAAACCGGAGACAGTCGGAATTTTTTTACCACAGCCGGAACGAAGTGGAGACGGCCCTCAGGCAAATTGCACGGATTTCACTAATAGGTTCGGAACAGGAAATATCTCCAGGACATCAGTGCCATCCGTGTAATCCGTGGTTAAGTCTTCTACCTAACGATTCTCTTCCATTCGAGGCGTGCGGATTTGAAATTAAGCAGGACCGCCAAGCGGAGGCCGGTGATGGCCAGATACCCGGTCATCTGCGCAACGTGCGAATCGTTAAAAGCGGTCACGACTTTCGGGTCGACGATTACTTTGCCGTCAACGATGAGGTCGGGGATCAGTGTTCCAATGTTGCCGCTCTTGTAGTCGACGGGAAAGCTTCGCTGCTGCTCGATTTGGTGCCCGCGTTCGCGCAGTTCTATAGCCAGCGCATTCTCGTAGAGCTTTTCATCGAGGCCCGGCTTGAGTGTATTCAGGACCTCCATCGCCGCACCGATGATTTGCTTGCTCAACTCTTCATGGACGAGCGACTTGTCAGGTAGATCCAAAGACATTTTAAACCACGGATTACACCGATATCACGGATAGGTTTGGAACAGACAAAACGGAAGCATTCGGAATTTTTAACCACGGATAACACGGATGGCACGGATAGGTCCGGAACAGACACTTTTTTCTTACATCCGTGTTATTCGTGTAATCCGTGGTTAATTCTCCCCTCACTCAAAATAAATAAAACTATGGTCGCCGGTGTAGCCGGTCTGTTTGAACCACTAATCCCAGTTGTCCAAAGCGTGGGTTATTTTGCTTGCCGTGTCCTCGCCTCCTTTGACGGCAACCGAAGCTGTTCGAGGACGTCTTCAGGGATGCTCGTAAGGTACTTGTCGCGGTAAACCAATACGAAGCCGTTCGCTTTCGCGCACGCGGCAATCAAAAGATCCGTCAGGGGGATCCGAGTCCCAAGGGCCTCCCGGATCAGCAGAGCCTCGCGGCCGACTTTTTCATCGACCGGCAGAGGATCTCCCAACGCGGCCCGATAAATCGAGAGAATGCGCGTCTTTTCTTTCGCCCTGTAAGTCGAGCGGTTCAAAAAGATTTCAAATTCAACCCACGTCAGGATGCAGACCGCCAACTTGGCTCCCGAAGTCTCGAGGAGTCGCTCGACTACCTCGCAACCGCTCTCTTGCAGCAAATGTGCGAGCAAGGCGGACGTGTCGAGAAGGTAGCGCTTTTTCAAACTTTCCGGTCGTGCGCTCGCTGCCATACCCGATCGGCTTCATACTCGGCCTTGAGCTGGCCGGCTGCTTCCTTGTTGGACGCAGCGATTTTTTGGGCTTCGCCAAGCCGCGTCACAACATCCGGCAGAACTCTGGCCACAATGGTTTTGGTCTTGGAGTCAGGCAGCCACTCCAATCTGGTGCCCGTCTTTATGCCATGGCGCCGGGCCAAGGCGGCCGGAATGGTGGTCTGTAGTTTTCCCGTGACGAGAGAACTTGGACGAACTGTCTTGGTAGCAGGCATATCAAGGAGAGCTTTAATCAAGGATTTTTATTGTCAAGGAACGCCGAGTCCGGCTTTAGGCTCCCAGCTCCCTACTCCCCCCTCACTCAAAATAAATAAAACTATGGTCGCCGGTGTAGCCGGTTTGCTGGAACCACCACTCCCACTCGTCGGGGGCAAAGAACGCCCGGCAGGTCAGTTGCCAATAGAGCAAGTTGGCTTTCTCCGATTCATTGCGCCAACTCTCGACGCAAAGATAGCGGTGCTGCTTGCCGACGCGCATCATTTCGCGCAGGGCACGGTCGAGATCGAAGCAGGGAAGGTTGTGCAGGGTGTTGACCGAAAAAACAAAGTCGAACTCGCCGTCCTTGAAGGGCAACTCAGACGCTTTGCCCTCAACGATGCGGTCCTTCACTTCCGGCTTGGCATGGTCGATAGCGTAGCGGCTGATTTCCACACCGGTGACCTCAAGCCCCGGCACAGCTTGCGTGAGGTCGTGGAGGAGAAATCCTTTGCCGCAGCCAATATCGAGCACCTTGTCTCCGGCCTTGAGTCCGTAGTGGCTAGCCATGAGGTCGGCCACTTTGCGCCAGCGGCCGTCATACTTCATGCCGCCGTAGCCTGTGCGCCGGTCGCCGTCCCAATACTCGACATCCCACTTGGACGCCAACTCGGCAGCCTTGGCTTTGGGATACTCGGGGTCATTGACCCGCGCGAGGTAGTCGCGCGTGGTGGCTTTGTGGATCGGGGCGATGAAGTCGAGGTAAGACATGCGGAGGAAATGCAGAAGTTAGAATGAGGAATGCAGAATTGTCAGAGACCTGAAACCAAACGCTCGGGCATATTTTTGTGGTGCAGCTTGGCAAATATTCTCTGCTGTTCGACCAATCCGGAATCTGGGCGGGATCCTTGGAGAAACCATTCTATGGGCCCTGCCAAAACGTCGCCTATGGCGCGCCGGTGCTCTTCTTCAGTTTCAGACCGCAGCGCATCCGCCCTCATCCGGTCCAACTCGGGACCGAATGTCTTCCAGCGCAGGACAAAATCGACAAGAGCCATTTTTTCTTCTTCGTCGCTCATAGAGATTGAACAATACGCTGGCCGATGTGCTCGACCGTTAGTCCGGCCCAGGCGCGGGCTGAGGATTGGTGGGTTGTTTGGTGCAGGAACTCGTCGGGGGTTCCAAAGGTGATGAGTTTGGCGCGGGCGCTATCGGAATTTGCCGCCAACCACTCGGCTGCTGCCGTGCCCAAGCCGCCGAGGACGGAGTGCTCCTCGAGTGTGGCAACTACCTTCGCCGAGCCAAAGACGTTGGCCAGAAAAGCGGTGTCGAGCGGCTTCAAGGATCCCATGCTGGCGACGCCGCACTCGATCCCCTGCGCCGTGAGAGATTCTGCGGCTTCGATCGCCATCGGGAGCATGTTGCCCAGCGAGAGAATCCAGGCCTGTTTGCCCGAGCGGACTTTGATCGCGTGGCCGATGCGGAATCCCGGCTCTTCCGTGTGGACGACCGGCTCACCTTTTTTCCCGATGCGGATGTAGACGGGCCCGGGATAATCCAGTGCGGCGTGGATCGCCGGGCGGAGTTCCTTTTCATCGCCAGGGGCCAAAACAGCCAGACCCGGGATGAGACGGAGCATGCCCATGTCTTCGACCGAGTGATGTGTCGAGCCGAGCGAGGCATAGGAAAGTCCGGCGCCCGTCCCCACAAGAATGACTTTTTGATGGTGGTAACCCAGGTCGAGACGGATTTGCTCGATAACACGGTAGGTGAGAAATGAAGCGATGGTGTAGCAGATCGGACGCAATCCGCTGGCGGCCATGCCGGCGGCGACGCCGACCATGTTGGCCTCGGCCACACCGCAGTTGAAAAACCGTCCCGGGGCCACCTCTTTGAATTTGTCGAAGAGGCGGTTGCCGATGTCGCCCGAGAGCAGCACGATGTCATCGCGCTTCCGCGCGATTTTCGTGATTTCGTCTGCGAAAGAATTTCTCACGGGGGAAAATAAGTTAGAAGGAAGAATGATGAACGCAGAGTCAGTGACTGTGGGCGGTCATTTTGCGCTCTGCATTCTAACTTTTTAGGCGCGGCAATTCACCCGATTCACGCAAACTTTTTAGGAACAGGCCGGGAGTCATGACCGGCAAGCTATAAAAGCCTGTCCCCATGAGAGGTCCGAAATCCGCAACGTCCAAAACGAGGAGCAGGTCCGCAAAAGCAAAGGCCGAGAAGAGAATAGGCCTGTCTTTTTTCGCGGGGAAGACGACGCCATGCGGAATGGTCGTGACGTCATCGACTACCGACAAACAGGTCCGATACTTTTTCCAATTGGAAGTCCAAGCTGGCGGCAAATCGTTGAGGTTGTCCGTAACCTCCGACAACACATAGGGGGAGACGAGCAGTTCCCAGATACCGCAATCAGACTGGGCGAAAAGATAGGAACTTGCTCCGCGGTCGGAACCGCAGGCAGCCAACACCACCGAGGAATCGAGAAAAATCCTCACTCACCGGCCCGCAATGAAGCCATCTCCCGCTCGTCCTCGGTGATCCATCCTTCTATCTGACCCTTGGTGAAGCGCCGCACCGGCGGAAGAGACCCCTTTTCGCGCAACCTGCGAAGAACAAAGAGCCCTACTTCCTGCAGATCCTCGGGCGGAAGCTTGTCTACTGCCGTGGTGATTTCTTGGACCGAACTCATAACGAGACTTTAGCAGCCAAGGGCCTCGCTTCAAGGGCAACCCAATTCCTGCCTTGCCGCAGCCAATTCTTCGGCGCTGGGAATTCGGTAGTGCCAGTTGTTGTCATCCTCCATGAACGAGACGCCACGGCCTTTGATCGTGTGGGCAATAATGGCAAGGGGTTTGTTGCGATCGGGCAGTTCGGCGCAGGCCAATGCCGCGCGGATTTCGGCGAAGTCGTGTCCATCGACCTCGTAGCTCTCCCAACCGAAAGCTTCCCATTTGTCGCGCAGCGGGGCCAAGGCCATGACTTCCTCGCTGCGGCCAGTGGCTTGCCATTTGTTGTAGTCGACGAGCACCGTGAGCGAGCCGAGCTTTTGCGCTGCGGCAAACATGGCGGCTTCCCACACGCTCCCCTCGTTGCACTCGCCATCGCTGAGCAGAACAACGGTCCGATAGTCGCGCTTTTGGATTCGCGCGGACAGCGCCATGCCGACTCCGACGGAAAGTCCGTGACCGAGCGATCCGGTGGCCCATTCCACACCAGGCGTGCATCCCGGGGCGGGTTGCTCGGCCAGCGCGGCGCCATCCTGGCCGTATTCCTCGAGCAGTTCCTTCGGGAAAAATCCGCGTTCGCAGAGCGTTACGTAAAGCGCGGGAGCGGCGTGGCCCTTGCTGAGAATGAAGCGGTCGCGATCGGGCGAGTCCGGTTGCTTCGGGTTGATCCGCAAGAAGTCCCAATAAAGCGCGACCAACAAATCGAGGCAGGAAAGCGACGATCCCAAGTGTGGAGTCTTGGCCCGGTGGGAAAGGCCAATGACCTGAGCCCGCAATTCAGCGGCGATGTCTTGCTGCTTCTCGAACGAGGTGCTCATGCGGAATGACGGGCAATGAAGAATGCAAAATGCAAAGTGATAAATTCAGACAATCCCAATTATGCACTTTGCATTCTACATTTTGCACTTATCAGCTCACCGGGTCGCGGTTGAGCAGGGCCATGCCGCTCTTGAGGAGAACGGCCTTGGAGATTGGCTCCCGGTTGCCGACGATTTTGACGGCTTGAGCGCCGGCGAGTTGTCCGAGGAAGGTGGTGAGGTCAACCGGCAAGCCGGCTTTGGCAGCGAGCGCCATGACGGAGAAGAAAGCATCGCCGGCCCCGATAGTATCGGTGATGTCATCCCCGAGCGGCGGGCAGGCCGCGCTACTGCCATCTGCCTCAATACCGATCGTCTTGACCGCACCTCGTGTCAGCCAACCGGCGCGCGCCGCCAAATGCACGCGCAACTTTTCTAATTCGCCGGCGAAGTCGACGTGACGGTGGGCGCAGGAAAGGAGGATCTCCTGCTCGTCGAGCGAGAAGACGTCCGCACGGCGGTATTGACGGGAAATGATGTTGAAGCCGTGGTTATTCGAATTTGTCTGACAGTTCAGGGCGAGGAACACACCACTATCCTGCACGAAATCACGGACAACTTGCTGCATGAGTCCGTGCCCGAAGTCGGCGAGAACAACGAGGTCGGCATTCTTGATTTCTGCTTCGAGTTTGCCGAGGACGCGGTCGATGACCGCCTGCGATGGAGGATCGGAGTTGATGAAATTGACGCTGAAGAGCTTGCTCAGGTCTTTGCCTTCGCTGACCGGCTCGACGTAGCGTTGCTTGATGATGGAAACAAAGTCGGGATCACGCACCGTGGCGTCGTCCTCGGTCGGCATGAACATGCGCAGGGTCGGCTCGAGCCAGCCTTCCGTTCCGAGGAGCGAGACCAGACGGACATTAGGCGTGAACTGCTTGATATGGCGGTAGACGGCCAATGCACCGCCGGCTTGGGCTTCTTCTTGAAGGTAGCGGCCGGAGATGATGCGGTTCTTTGAGGTAAGGCCCTGAACTTTGACGAAGGAATATTTGTCGAAAATGGTGTCGCCCACCACGAGCACACGGAGACCGGCAAAGGCGGCCACGGCGTCGGCCATATTTCGAGGGGAGACGCGCGCGGCCAGCTGCCCGCAAAACTCGGCGACTTCGGGATTGGCCGTTTCGAAATGGCGGTTGAGCAAGCGCGTGGAACTGAAGACGACCTCGCCGAAGTAGCGGACTTCGCCCCCGTGCTTCTGCACGGTGGCCACGTCGTCATGAATGTTGCCGGTGACGTCACTCGCGGCGTCGGCGTATTCGGTGCCCTTGCAGTAAATGTGTGATTTGACTGTCTCGATCGCTTCAACCGCCGCGGCGTGCGGGATGAGCACGACGTAATCGACGCAGGTGAGCGCAGCGAGCGTGCGGGCACGCAGAGCATCGTTGAAGTATGGGCGCCCCGGACCTTTGTTGACGTGTTTTTCGTCGGTCACGGTGACGACGAGCAGGTCGCCGAGTTTTTTGGCTTCCTCCAGGTGGACGATGTGCCCGGGGTGGACGAGGTCGAACGTGCCGTGGCACTGAACCAAGCGCTTGCCATCCGCACGCAGCTGCTCAAAGAGCGCAGGCGCTTCGGCGAATGGGATGATTTTGGGAGAAGGCATTTTAACCACGGATTACACTGATTTCACGGATGGCTGAGACTAGGCATACATTTTATCAGTGCCATCCGTGTCATCCGTGGTTCGCTGTTTTTCCGGCTGCTACCGGGCGAGATAGGCAAGGCAGCCGGTGTCGCGTCCGACTTCCATGAACTTCATGTTGTAATGCTCGGGTGCGTCGATGTCGGGGAATTGACCGGACTCCAAGACTCGCCGGAGATCGGCTACTTCCTGCTCGATACTGCTGACCGGCTGGTAGCCGAGTTCTTGCAGGATGCGGTCGGAGGAAATGTGGTAGTCACGGTGGTCGGTGGTGTCCGTCACCTTGATTTCGACATTCAGATCGGACAACTCGGACTGGATGATTTTGGCGAT
>JBBECN010000036.1:0-7148 GCA_040881795.1 Akkermansiaceae bacterium | reverse complement strand
AGCTCGGGGATTTCTGGTGGGTGCCATGCGCAAGTGAGGAAGGAAAACTAGCACACAAGGGGTCCGCGCTGCATTCTCCCGTGCAAAAACAGGGTCATCGGGCGATGTTTCATTCTGTCTTTGCCGGCGGACGAGATCCGGAGCGACTGGTTAGGATTGCTACCATCTGCCCCATACCGACATTCACGCCACTCCTTTTCTTAGGCACGTCAACATCTTGCTCGAGCGTAGCCGGGTCAATGAACGACAGAAAGGCCGAGGGGCACTCCGACACTCACGCGGCGCGCATGCATCGCAAACGAGCCAAAAAAAACCTCTTGCCCGACTGCGGGGCCTTCTCAATCGTGCCTTATGTTTCCCGGGCAAACCTGGAAGCAGCAAACTCAAGATCTTGTCCCGATCCTACCAAGTCAGCGTTGTCATTCCCGTCTTCAACGGGGAAAAATTCCTCGCCGAAGCCATCGAGAGCGTTCTTGCCCAGAAGCAGCCGGATATCGAGATCCTAATCGTGGACGATGGTTCGACCGACGGCACGGCCGCCGTGGCAGAAAAGTTCGGCGACGCCGTCCGCCTCATCCGCCAGCCAAACCGGGGAGTGTCCGCCGCCAGGAACCACGGCATCAGGCTGGCGCAGGCTGAAGTGCTCGCCTTTCTCGACGCCGACGACCTTTTCACACCCGACAAGTTTGCCCTTCAATTGCCACGGCTGAGGAATAATCCCGGGATCGATGTCGTCATCGGGCAATTGAAGCCCTTTGCGACGGGCGAGAAAAAAAAGACCATTTCCGCATCGGTGGGGCAGGCTGCCGATGAGTTGCAGTCCCTGAGTTTCGGTTGCTCCCTTTTCCGGGGGCGGGTTTTCGACCGTATCGGACCACTGTCCGAGACCATGAGGTTTTGCGAGGATTGGGACTGGTTCATGCGGGCGCGCGAGGCCCGTGTCGGCATGCTGATCCATCGACAGATCGTTCTGCGCAATCGACTCCATGAAGAGAACGCGACCCGCCAGCGCGAGGCCGGGGAGAAATTTCTCCTTGAGATGTTCCGCAGGTCCTTGGCGCGCCGTAGGGCGGGAAACGGCGGTTCGCAGACTCTTCCGCCGCTCTCCACCTACTTCGAAACCGCTGAGGTGTTACCGTGAGCCCTCATGCGGAGCCTCCCCTTTTGTCCGTCATCATTCCCGTGTGGAACGGCGCGCGCTATCTGGGCGAGACGGTATCCAGCGTTCTAGGGCAGGGCGCGAAAAGTATCGAAGTCCTAATTTTGGTCGATGACGGTTCCGAGGACGATTCCGCGCGGGTCGCGCAGGAATTCGCCACCGGTGAGGCCGCGGATTCGACCGCTCCTTTTGTTTGCTGCGTGGCGCACCCGCACATGGGATTGGCGGCGGCGCGCAACCTTGGCGTTTCGCTGGCGCGCGGCGGCCTCCTCTTGCATCTGGATGCGGACGACCTTCTCGCCCCGGGTTCGATCTCTATGCGGCTTGAGGTTCTTTCGAAAAATCCGGACGCGGACATGGTGACCGGATCCATGATTTCTTTCACCAGTCCCGAATTGTCACCCGAGGAATCCTCACGCTACGACTTGGCCGCCGGGCCGCAAAAGGGAGGGCTTCCCGGAACCAGCATCGTACGCGCGGCCTTTGCCCAAAAGGTCGGTTCACAGAATGCCAGCCTCGCCCACAGTGCCGACCTCGATTGGATGATCCGCGCCGGCGAGGCGGGCGTGAAAACCATCAACGTTCCCGATGTGGTGCTGTTCCGTCGAATCCACGGCAGGAATACCAGCCTCTCCTCGAACGCCAGCGCCAGCCGCCTCCAGATCTTGAGAACCGCGATGGCACGGCGCGCACAGACCGGAACTCATTCCAGCCAATGAAACCCAGCTGGCATCCCACCCGCGAACAGGAATTTCTTCTTGAAGCTTGCCTCGAACCGGATGATCGCGCCGCGGCAGCCCTTCGTGCCTGGATGGAATCCGTGGATATCCAGCAAATCGATGGGGGGAGCTATCGGTTGCTGCCGCTTTTGGCCTCACGCCATTCTACGGTCGAGGCAAAACCCAAAGTTCGTGCGTTGGCCAAAGGCACCTACCGGCGGACTTGGTATCACAACCAACTCTTGCTCGCCGAGGGCGGCAAAGTCGCCTCCCTCCTCGGTGCCGCGGGCATTCCGGTGATGATCATCAAAGGAGCCGCCCTCGCCTTGGAATATTACCGCGATCCCGGCGCCCGCCCGATGGACGACATAGACCTTGCCGTTCCTTTGGAATTTGCCGGGCAGGCGGTGGAATTGATGGTCGCTCAGGGTTGGGCGGCGTCCGTCACACCCTTGAAAGGCACGATGTCGCCGGGTCGAATCAAAGGTCCGGGCTGGAGCCCTGGCCCGAGAGCCATCGAGGCCTTCGATGGGCGCTATTTCCATGTGCGCCACTCGCACGGGTTCAGGAATCCGAAAGGCCTCGGTATCGACCTGCACTGGCATGTTTTCCAAGAGGATTGCGATCCGGATTCGGATGCCGACACTTGGGCGGGAGCCCGGCCCGCCAGCGGGGGCCCGTTCCCCTTCCTGGTTCCACCGGCCCACGAGCACCTGCTTCTCATCCTCGCCCATGCGGCTCGCTGGAATCCGATTCCCTCGATCCGCTGGGTTGCGGATGCGGCCACCCTGATCAAAACCTCACCCCGGCTCGAATGGGAAAATTTCTTGGCGGCGGCTGTCCGGCGCCGGCGAACCTGTGCTGCCGCGGAGTTGCTCTCCTACCTCGCCAGCCGGTTCCATGCGGAGGTTCCCGCAGATATCATCGAGTTGCTTGCCGTTCACCCGGACACCAAAACATCACGCCCCGCCTACATCCGCGATGTATCGCGCCCGAATCTGCTCTCGGGGTGGACCGAGATCTGTTATCTGCACCGGCGCTATCGCAGCCTTCGGGAAATTTCCCCAGCCGCATGCCCGCCCGGTTTTTCCCGATTCATCTCCGGCATCCTCGGGGCGGAGCGCCCCTCGCAAGTCATGGGATATGCCGTGCGCGAGGGAATCCGCCGGTTGAGGGGAATCCGCTAGTGCCAAAAACGGCATCGATCTTCGCCGGATCAAGCGCCAAGCTTCAGCAAACGAACTTCCCTCACACCCTGCTTTCTCGACCGTCACAAATAAAGCTCCCATGCATTACAAATTGAACCAGCCCGATGTCGTCCAGGAAACCGTTGAGGGCGAAACCTTGATCGTCCACACGCGAAGCGGCACCTACTACAACCTCGAAGGCTGCGGAACGCTGGTCTGGAACTCCCTTCTTGCCGGGCGATCCGTCGCGGCGATCGGGGCTTCGTTTGATTCCGGCGACGAGGCCGCGAGCTCCTCCATCCGCTCGGGCCTTGACGCCTTCGTCGAGGCGTTACTGGCCGAGCAATTGATCCTTCCCGCTGAGGGGGAAGGCAACCCATCATCGGAAATAACGGGAACGCAAAAGCCTGCCTTCGTGGCGCCCGAACTCAAAAAATTCACGGACATGGAAGAGTTGCTGCTGGTGGACCCGATCCATGAGGTCAATCCGGAAGCCGGATGGCCGCTGCAAAAAGATTCGGAAAAAACCGCCTAGGATCCGGTGACAAACGGAAAACTGGACGATTTCATCGAGCGCCTCCGAGGACCCGTTCCCGGAACACCGGCGGTCTTGGAACAGCTGCGGATCGCTGGCAACCCTGTCCTCGTCCGATTTGGTTCCCCGGCGCTTGCCGAACGGCTCACGCGCTCCGTCCGCCACCTGCGCCAAGGATTTTCCTCTCCGCCGGATCTCGTGATCGACTGCTGGTCGACCGAACAAATCCCTGCGGCCGGCTTCGCCGGCGAATCGGCCGAGGCCGGCATGTTTCATCTCGAGAGGGAAGGCATCCAACTCACTTGGGATTCACCCGATGGCCCTCTCGCCATCTACGACCCGTTGAAAAGCCACGCTTGGATGCGGTTCGGCCCCGTGGACTCCGTCTCGAACTACGAGGTGGCGCGTCCCTTCCGGAAAATCCTGCACTGGTGGGCGGCGGACCGTTCCCTCCAAATGATCCACGCGGGCGCGATCGGAAGCGCTCGGGGAGGTGTCCTGCTGGCTGGACCGAGCGGCTCGGGCAAATCCACCACGGCCTTGGCCTGCCTGGCTGGAGGACTGCAATACGCAGCCGACGACTACTGCCTGGTCGAGCCCGGCAAGCTTCCGCAGGTTCACAGCCTGTATACCAGCGGTGTGGCCAATGCGCGGACCGCGGACCTGGTTCCAACGCTTCGCCATGCCTTGCTCTCCGCGCCTTGCATGCCGGGCTATGACAGCGCCAAGCACCTCATTTTTTCCGA
The DNA here is from genome assembly GCA_040881795.1 of Akkermansiaceae bacterium. Taxonomy (GTDB): domain Bacteria; phylum Verrucomicrobiota; class Verrucomicrobiia; order Verrucomicrobiales; family Akkermansiaceae; genus Luteolibacter. Next base: position 2,802 of record JBBECN010000036.1, on the reverse strand, counting down.
CGAGGTCGCGCCGGCCTCGGCCACTCTCGGGTTCCCGCTTCGCGCCATTCTGGTTCCCCGAGTTACCGGCGGAAACACTTCCCGCTTGGAACCGCTCTCCCCGGCCGAGTCGCTCCGCGCCCTCGCGCCCAGCACACTGCTCCAACTCCCCGGGCAACGCGCCGAGGGTCTCGCCCGGCTGGCGAAATTGGTGCGTGCCGTTCCCTCCTGGAGGCTCTGCCTCGGCGGCGATCCACGGACCGCGGTGGATCTGCTCGCGGACCTTCTTGCCCGGCATGGCGAACCGGACGCTTGTCCACAAATCCAAAGCTCATGCCAAGCCTGAGAAACTCCTTATGTCTTGTCACCGGGGCCGACGGCTTCATTGGAAGCCACCTCGTGGAAGCCTTGCTGGCCGAAGGCGCAAATGTCCGTGCCTTTGTCTGCTATAACTCTTTCAACTCGCGCGGATGGCTCGACACCTTCGAGAAATCGAAACTCGCGCAGCTCGAAATTTTCGCCGGCGATGTGCGCGACCCGCACGGAGTGGAGGCCGCGATGCGCGGATGCGATTTTGTTTTCCATCTTGCCGCACTCATCGCGATTCCGTTTTCCTACCACTCGCCGGATTCTTATGTGGATACCAACATCCGCGGAACCCTCAATGTGCTTCAAGCCGCCCGGGCCCTTAGAACGCGGAAGCTCATCGTCACCTCGACCTCGGAGGTTTACGGAACGGCCCGGTATGTTCCGATCGACGAGTCCCACCCCATGCAGGCCCAAAGCCCGTATAGCGCCTCCAAAATCGCCGCCGACCGTCTGGCCGAATCGTTCCATTGCTCGTTCGGTTTGCCGACAGTCATTCTGAGACCCTTCAATACCTACGGTCCCCGCCAATCCGCCCGGGCCTTGATTCCCACCGTCATCACCCAGCTCCTTTCCGGAGAAGATTTCATCCAGCTCGGCAATACCACGCCCACGCGAGATTGGAATTTTGTCTCCGATACGGTCGCCGGGTTTCTTGCCGCCATGGCAAGCGACGCCACCGTCGGTGAGGAAATCAACCTCGCCACCGGAGTCGAGTATTCGGTGGGGGATGTCGCGCGGATGTTGATTGAGCGGATCAATCCCCGGGCGGAAATTGTTTGCGACGACCAAAGAGTACGGCCCGTCCATTCCGAGGTGGAGCGTCTGCTGGGCTGCACAAAAAAGGTGCAGACCCTCACGGACTGGAAGCCGACTTGGTCTCTGGAAAAGGGGCTCGACGAAACGATCGCCTGGTTCCGGAAGCCGGTCAATCTCGCCGGCTACAAGGCCGGGATCTACAATCTGTGATGCCCATGCGTGCCATCATCCTTGCCGGCGGAAAGGGCACCTGCTTGAAGCCCTACACGGTCACGCTCCCCAAGCCCCTCGTGCCGGTCGGCGGGGAAATGCCCATTTTGGAGGTAATCATCCGGCAACTCGTACGCTGCGGTTTTGCCCGGCTGACGCTTGCCGTGAACCATAAGGCCAACCTGGTGAAGGCGGTCTTCGGCGACGGCTCCGACTGGGGAATCCGCATCGATTATTCGCTGGAGAACGAGCCCCTCGGCACGATCGGCCCGCTCACGCTCGTCGAGGATTTACCGGAGGATTTTTTGGTCATGAACGGCGACCTGCTGTGCGATGTGGACTATGGGGATTTCCTGCGCGGGCACGTGGAAAGCGGCGCCGAAGTCTCTGTCGCCACGTTCAAAAGATCGGTCCACAGCGATTTCGGCGTGGTCGAAATCGACCCGGAAAACCGGATCGCCGGATTCCGCGAGAAGCCTGTTTTCGGTTTCGATGTGAGTATGGGGGTCTATGCCCTCTCGCGTTCCGTGATTGAGCGTCTGCCCAAAGGCCGCCCGTATGGGTTCGACGAGCTGATGCTCGACTGCATCCGTGCCGAGCGGCTCCCCCGGGCGGTTCCGTTTTCCGGCTACTGGCTCGATATAGGCCGCCCCGCCGACTACGATTTGGCGAACCAGGAGTTTCCCGCCCTCAGGGAGCGCTTCGGGATATGAGGCATCTCGTCACCGGCGCGAAAGGGTTTTGCGGCCGGCACCTGATGGCAATTTTACGCGAGCGGTGGGGCGCAGATGTCCTCGGCGTCTGCCGGAACGAAGGGCAGGGCACCATGGCCGCAGCCGATCTGTGCGATGCGAACGCGGTTCGCCGCGTTCTGGAAATGTGGCGACCGGAACGTATCTACCACCTCGCCGGAAGGTGCGCCGAGGATTGGGAGAGAACTTTCTCCTCCAATGTGGAGACAACACGCGTCCTGCTGGAGACCGTGTGCTCCCTCTCATTGCCCTGCAGAATTCTCCTCGTCGGCAGCGCGGCGGAATATGGTCGGGTTCCACCCGTCGCCTTGACCGAGGAGACGCCGCGTGGCCCCGTCTCGATTTACGGTCTGACCAAAGCCATGCAGTCGGAACTCATGGGATACTTCCACCGGCGCTTTGGTCTGCACGTCGTCATGGCTCGTCCCTTCAACCTCTATGGTGAGGGATGTCCTTCCGTCCTTTTCCCCGGCCACGTCGCACGGGAAATTTCCAAGGTCAAGGCTGGCGCGCAAAGCAAGGTCCGGGTGCGCGACCTGTCCGCCAAGCGCGATTACTTGCCGGTCGCCGATGCCATGCGGGCCTATGTCCGGATTCTGGAGAACGGTAGGGCCGGTGAGGTTTACCATGTGGCCTCGGGAGTTCCCGTTTGCATGTCGGACATTCTGCTCGCCTTGCTCAAACCCCATGGTCTCGATCTTGGCGATGTGGAAATTCAACCCGCTCCACCCGGAGC
>JBBECN010000035.1:0-41696 GCA_040881795.1 Akkermansiaceae bacterium | reverse complement strand
GATTCCAACAAAGGCATTGTCACCCTTGGCCTCGAGCCGTATGCGCCCTTGATGGAAGCCATGCACGAACTCAATCGGCAGGTCCATTCGCTTGCGGAATATTTCGACAAACGAGTGCCTTAAACCGAGGATTCAACGGGTCAAGGGTTCGGAATTTCAACCCCGGGTTCATCCACGGAATACCAATGGCAGGCGATCACCTGTTCGAGCTCGAAGCGGCGTTCGAGTTCGTCTTCGATGCGGCGCACCTTGACGCGCACTTGAATGAGTTTCTCCGGATTGGCGTTGGGCAGCTGCACGCCGAATGGGCGTTTGCCCTCTCGCTCGAGCTTGAACGCCGCATCCAGAAGTCGGCCGTTTTCACTGGCGCGTGGAATTAGGAATTCCGGGGATTGGTAACCGGTTTCTATCAAACTGCCGAAGCGCGGCGCGTATAGCACGATGCTGACCGTTTCCGCACCCTTGCGCTCCTCCGCAAGCCGCTCGCGCGCGAGCAGGCGGAACTCGCCGACGGGTTCGCCGCTGCCAGCGAGAAACAAAGCCCATGGGAAATCGCTGTAGCGCACGAAGTGATCCCAGTCGATCCGCCATTCGCCGTCTTCTTGCGCGAATACGGCATCCAGTTGTCGGCCCTCCCCGGTGTTCCAAAGGGTTTCCAATGCCCGGCCGTTAGGTAGGTTGATCACTGCGCTGTCGGCGAGCGAGAGTGTGGATGGATCGATATTGGTGAGAGGATTCAGGCTGTAAAAGCGTGCCATCTTGGAGGCGGTGGTGATCGGAGCGAGCACGAATTGATTGCGCTTTTCCGGTGTGCCGGCGGCGAGGAACTGGGAAAAGACCAGGTTGCAAAGTGGGCTGACTTCGTTTTGAAATGCGATGTTGGCGGCCCGGGTTTCGTTTTCCAATAAGACGCTGGTGTCCTCGATTTTTCGTTCCGGTTTCTCTCGATGGAAAAGCTTGCTGGCACCGACGGCGATGAGGATCAGGACGGCGGTGCATGCCAGCACCAGTTTGTATATGAAGTAGCTCCTCTTGCGTTTCCGGGTGGCGCGCTTTTTGCGCTCCGGTGGAGCGGTGGATGGTGCCTGCGGTTGCGACCTGGGTGGCGGAGGCGCGGCCTCAAGGCCGAGTGACGGGTTGCGGCCGCATTCCGGGCAGGTCCGGTTGTCCAAATCGCCCGCGACGGATAAAAACAGCGAGCCACAGCGGCCGCAATGAAACCAGGAGTTTGGGAGGTTGCTCATCGGTGGTTTTTAAGGGGCTGTCCAGTCGGTGTGCAGCAACTCGGCGATCATCCATTGGTTGGGGAGTTGCCCGGTAGGGCCGGGTTCCAGCCGGAGAGTGACTTTTTTCGGTCCCGGCGGTTCTTGAAGAATTTCGCCACTCTGAAAAAGTCTGGCGATCTGACCTGCGGACGGGGCCTTTCGGCTGGCATAACACCAAATTGCCGACTCGCCGGACGGCGAGACGAGCTGATAGGAAAAGTAATCCGCTTCCGGCCAAGTGGATGTGTGAAAATTGGATGGGATCAGGGTTCCCCGGATTTCGCGGGTGTCTCCGGTGCCCTTTGACATGTCCTCGAAGGTTGCCGTGCCGTAGCCGTTCGTCGCCTTCCAGTCCATGAGCAGGCGATCGCCCTGGTTGACGAAGTAGGCTGAAAATTTCGTAAAATCCGGCAGCGTGCCTTCCAGAATCCCGCAGTAATGATTGCCGGACCTGACGACATGCCAGCTGAAATCCTTCGGCGGGGAAACGTTTTCTGGAATGCCCGCCGGCTTCCACTCGCGGCGGAGGATCTCGTCGAGGCCTTGCCCGTCGCGAACCAACGGCAGCACCTCATCCACCACCGCCGCCCTGCCATAGGCGCGGAAAATCAGCTCGGCCTCGGGTTGTTTCTCAAACATCCGGTTGAGCGCGTCGATCCCCTCGATCACATCTTCCTCGATCACTTTGAAGCTGCGCTCCGCAGGCACTTCCCTCGCCGCATTGGCGCGGTTGATGCTGGGCAGCATCATCATCGCTGCAATCACCAGCGCGATGACTCCAGCGCCGACTTTCAGGATCCAGAGAACCGACTGCCGCTGCGTGCGCCCCCAATCCTTTCCCTCGCCGCGCGGATTCTGGGATGCGGGGGCACGGGTGCCGCGTTCGATGAATTTCGTCTGTCTGGCGACCTTGGGTGGGGCGGGGGAGAGCTGCTCCAAGCGGACCACAGTGGAATTAAATTCCTGAACCTCAAGATGCTGATGTGCATCCTGCGAAGCGTCGCGGCGGACGAGATTCGACTCGATTCGAAGGCCTGTTTCCTGACCGCCCGAAGCCGCTTCTGCCGATGGCGTTGTCGATCGATCGGCCAGCATCCGCCGACGTGGTAATATCGTGGGAGCCGGCAGCCCTGAGTCCTCCAGCACCTCGGCATCGTCCCAACTGTCGCCGGGGAAAACCTCCGAAGGCGGGTTGTTAGGATCATCATGTGCGGGAATCATCGGCTGGTGAGAAGAGGCAAACCGTGATGGCAAAACGCAGGCCTTGCAAGCGGCGATGGTCCCTAATCCGCGCCAAGCTGCCGGTCCAGGGCCGCATCCATCGCCTGCTCGACCAATCGTGCGGCCAGCGCTTCGGTGGCCGAGTCCAGGCGTTGGACCGCTGCTTTGAGTGGATTGGCCGCCCTGCCATCCAGCGCGCCCTTCACGGCGGCGGCGGCGGCTTCGATTTCCCCGCGTTCGGTTTCAAGCGCAAGTCCCTGACTTAAAACCGCTTCCACGGCGGGTAGGAGTTCCTCCGCTTTCATCCGTGCCTCGGTGAAAACGCGCTCTGCCATGTCTTCGAAGGCGTACTCCACCGATTCGCTCACCATCGCTTCCACCGCGGCATCGTCCACATTCACCGCCGCGCTTTCGATCCGCACCACGGTATCCATCCCGGTCGAAACATCGCGGGCCAGCGCCTCCAAGATGCCGTTTTCATCGATTTTAAACTGCACGCCCACCCGTGCCTGGCCTTTCGGTGCCGGGGAAAATGCCACGTCGAAGTTTCCCAGTTCCCAATTGTCTCGCGCCATCTCGCGTTCGCCTTGAAGCACGCGCACCCGCATCGCCGCTTGGCCGTCCGCCGCATTCGTGAACATTTCCCCCGCCTTGCAGGGGATCGTCGTGTTGCGAGGAATCAAGACGTTCATCAGTCCGCCGTATGTCTCGATGCCGAGGCTCAGCGGAGTGACATCGAGTAAAATCATTTGCCGCATGGCTCTGCTCATCACGCCGCCTTGGATAGTGGCGCCAAGTGCGATCGCTTCATCCGGATGCTGGGAAACATCCGGCTCGCGGCTGAAAAGCTCCTTCACCGCCTGCCGCACCGCCGGCATCCGGGTGCTGCCCCCGACCAGCACCACCGCATTCAAATCCTCCCCCTTCAGGCCGGCATCCGCCATCGCCTGTTTGCAATGGCGCAGCGTCCGGGCGATCCACGGGGCCGCCAGTTTTTCCAGTTCATCGCGGGTGATGACTTCCTCGATGCTCCGGGTGCCATCGTAAAAAGGCACTCGGAAAACCGCGTGATCCTCGTTGGAAAGCGCGAGTTTCACCCGCTCTGCCTCTTCCATCAGGCGGACCCGGGCCGTCATCGAAATTTCTGATAGATTCGCTCGCCTGAGGATTTCATCAAGGATCAACGCATCCAAATCATCGCCACCCAGCCGGGTATCGCCATGCGTCGCCAACACCTGGAAAACCCCGTCCTGAATTTCCAGAATCGAGAGATCGAAGGTGCCGCCGCCCAAATCGTAAACCGCCACCCGCGCCCGCTCGCCGAGTTTGTCCAGCCCGTAGGCCAGCGCCGCCGCCGTCGGCTCATTCAGGATTCTAACCACCTCCAGCCCCGCCAATTCGCCCGCCTTTTTGGTGGCCGCGCGTTGGGCATCGTGGAAATAGGCCGGCACGGTGATCACCGCCTTGGTGATTTTTACCCCCATCCGCCATTCCGCGATGCGTTTCATTTCCTTCAAAATCTCCGCGCTGATCTCCTCCGGCGTGCTTCCCATCACCCGCGGGAACCCGTCGTCGCCCGCCGCCACCGGCACCGGGAAATTCTCCTCCACCTCATTCATCCGCCGCCCCATCAGGCGCTTGATGCTGGTGACCACCCGCTCCGGCTCCAGCGCCCGCCGGCGCAGTGCCTTCGCCCCGACTTCCACCGCCCCATCCCGGGCGATATAAATGGCGCTTGGCGTGATGCGCCGGCCGTCCTCATTGGCCAGCAGGATCGGAAACCCCGAGTCCACCACGCCCACCGCGGAGTTGGTCGTTCCCAAATCGATTCCCAAAATCATTTCGCTCATCGCGGCGAGTTTCACGGCGGTGGCGGAGTCCGTCAACGCCGCCGATTTGTTTGCCGACGCTTTTCAGCCGAGGGGCCTGGCGATCGGGTGTGACAATCGAAGTTACTCGGACGAGAAAATGGTTTGTAAGTTGGGATTCCACGACCTCGCGCTCTCCGCTGAGCCAGCACACTGCCAAGACATTCCCGTTGACTCGGAATTGGCCGGAGCGAACACTCTTGGCGTGAGAAATCGCGTGTTTATCGACTTGGTAGCATGTTCCGCCGCGTTTTTCGCGGCTACGGAGTTCTGCTTAGCCGAGGTTCGTTCGATTGACTGGGAATACGGCTCCAGTGCGTCCTGCGCGCCTACTTGGGAAGTTCACGGTCTGCGCGTCGCCAATGCGCGCGGGACGATCTGCGTGAACTCATCGCCGTATGTCACCAACGGAACCCACAGTTGCAATGACGTCGCGGGACTGGTCGTCAGCCACATCCACGGCATGGTTTTCACGCCGATTGCCATCGATCTGGGTGAGTATTATTCCACCTCGAACACCGATCAAACCATCCAGTTTATCGGTCACAAGCCGGGTGGCGTGACGGTCTCCACCAGCTTCGATCTGGACCTCCTCGCCGACGGCTCGGGAGGAATTGACGATTTCCAGAATTTCACGTTTCCTCCGGATTTCTCTAACATAATCCGCCTTGAAGTCCCGAATACGCGCTGGCGCTTTGATAATCTGACATTCTCCACAGTGGTGCCGCCGCCCCTGCCGGTCGAGCAGCGGCTGGGCCCGGCATTTCAAAGCGCCACCCTGCTTTATTCAAAGCCGCTTACCGACAACACCCTAGTGATCGGCCCGGACTATCAATTCGTGTCCGGTTTTCAACCCACGGCTCCGACCCGGACGAAATTCCTGCTGCCAACTTCGACTGCTCTCATATCATCGACGACTTCTCCCCATTACGACCGGGTGGATCAAGCGCTCTACTACACGACCCCTAACACTTATAGCGTCAAGAAATACAAATCCGGCGTGACGACCGACGTGGCGGGTCTGCAGGACCCGCTGACCATCGGCATCCATATCACCACCATCTCGAAGCCACGTATCCTTGCAGGTGGGCTTTTGTTTATGGGAACCTCCAATTCCGGCGGTGATTCCTATTTCATTTTTCAAAAGAAGAACGGAGTCACCACCGCGCTGGTGACTCCCCAAACCGTCCTTCCCCTCGGGAAAAGCGGTTCCACGCCGCACCACTATCCCACCGAGATTGCGGTCGGTAGCGCAAGTTACGCGTTCAACACCTCGGTCGACTCCAGCCCGACGATCTGGCGGTTGTTTGCCTCCTTCAACGGCGGGCCGATCCAGTTAGTCATCAGTGAGACGGATCCCGTCGTCACCGGTGAGACCTACAGCACGGTGGTCGATATCGAAAAGTTCGAGTTCACGGCGGCAGGAGAAATCAAGGTTCTGGCAGAGCTGAACACCGGAATGGGGTGGTTGTATTTTACCAACACAGGATTTTTGCGGATGGAGGAAATTTTCACGACGGTGGCCCCGGTGAATGCCGGAAAGCAAGTATCTGGAGAACTTCTCCGCAGTGTCCCCGGGGTGAATTTTCTAGGAGCAGATGGGGAGCTTTTCCGGGAGCATGAGGGACTGTTTTACCGGGTTCTCGGAGTGAAGGACAAGATCGGCGGAGATACGATCGCCGCGCTTCAATACAAAGCCTGTCGGGAGACCTTGCCGCTGCGGGTGATTGTCGAGGTCGGCTACGAATCGTCCTTCTCCACCGCCCATATTCTGGAACTTTTGCTGGATCCACCCGTCGCCTTGGCGCCGCGTTTCGGGGCCAGTTCCATCCATCCCGAGTCCGGCGATTTGTTCATCCCGCTCAGCCATCTCACATTCGGCCGGGAATATTGGCTGCGTGGCTCAGATGACCTCTCCCAATGGACCGATTTGTGGAAAATCGAGCAGATCGTACCGCTTCAGAATGTCGCCATTCCCCCGTCGTTACTGAATTCGCCGGCTTTTTTCAGGGTGGAGCAGCGTTGAAATGGAGACGGGCGTTTCCTGCCCTTGCGTCCCGTCCGGCGACCGTTTAGGAACCCCGAAACAAATTTCCCCATGGCAGCCGACTACACCGAAGACGACATCAAATCACTCGATTGGCGCGAACACATCCGCATGCGCCCCGGCATGTATATCGGGAAATTGGGCGACGGCTCATCTCCTGACGACGGCCTCTACATCCTGCTCAAGGAGGCGGTGGATAACTCCATCGACGAGCACATCATGGGCTACGGCAAGGAAGTGAAAGTGAGCATCGACGAGGGGGGCCGCGTGGAAGTGCGCGACTTCGGGCGGGGGATTCCGCTTGGAAAACTCTTCGACTGCGCCGCCCAGATCAACACCGGGGCGAAATACGACAGTGAGGCGTTCAAAAAATCTGTCGGCCTCAACGGCGTCGGCATCAAGGCGGTCAACGCGCTTTCCAACTTCTTCGAAATCCAGGCTTGGCGCGACGGCGAGACCAAGGCACTCGAATTCTCCAAGGGCCAACTGACCTTGGATATGAAAAATCCACGCCGCGATGATGGCGTGAACGGCACCCGCCTCGCGTTCGAACTCGACCGCACGATTTTCCCCGCCAAGGCGAAATTCAAGGAAGCGTTCGTCGAGAAGATGTGCCGTTACTATTCCTATCTGAATCCGGCGCTTACGATCAATTTCAATGGCAAGAAATTCCGCTCCAAGGACGGGCTGCTCGACCTGCTGCGCGAGGAAATGGAAAACGAGGCGCTTTATCCGCCGATCCATCTTGTCGGCAAGGACATCGAAATCGCCTTCACCCACACGCCTGAAAGCGGCGAGGAATACTACACCTTCGTCAACGGCCAGAATACTTCCCAAGGCGGCACCCACCTCGCCGCATTCCGTGAGGCGCTGGTCATGGTCATCCGCGGATTCTACAAAAAACAATACGAGCCGTCCGATATCCGCGCCGGCATCGAGGCCGCCGTGTGTGTTAGAATCATGGAGCCGGTTTTCGAATCGCAAACGAAAACCAAGCTCGGCTCCGCCGGCATCGCTCCGGATGGCGAATCACTGCGCACCTTCATCGGGAATTTCCTCAAGACCAACCTCGACAACTACCTGCACAAACACCCGCAGGTCGCCGAGGCGATCCAGAAACGAATCCTCTCCGCCGAGCGCGAGCGCAAGGACCTCAAAGGCATCCAGAAGCTGGCCCGCGAGCGCTCGAAGCAGGCCAAGGTCCATAACAAAAAACTCCGCGACTGCCGCGTGCGTTACGACAGCAAGCACAAGCGCCGCGAGGAATCCACGCTCTTCATCACCGAGGGTGACTCCGCCTCCGGTTCCATCACCAAGAGCCGCGACGTGGAAACCCAAGCGGTCTTCTCACTCCGTGGCAAACCGCTCAATACCTACAGCCTGCCGCGGAAGATCGTTTACGAAAATGAGGAGTTCGCCTTGCTGCAAGCCGCGCTTAACATCGAGGACGGCATCGAATATTTGAGATATAACAAAGTCGTCATCGCCACCGATGCCGATGTGGACGGCATGCACATCCGGCTGCTGCTCCTCACATTCTTCCTCCAGTTCTTCCCGGAGATGATCCGCGACGGGCATTTGTATATCCTGCAAACCCCGCTCTTCCGCGTCCGGAACAAGAAGGAAACCATCTATTGTTACGACGACGACGAACGCAAGAAAGCGATGGCAAAACTCGGTAAAGCCGCCGAGATCACCCGCTTCAAGGGGCTCGGGGAAATCTCGCCTGACGAGTTCAGCTTCATGATCGGCCCCGACATGCGGCTCGATCCCGTCGAGTATGAAGAAGGCAAAGGCGTGAAGGAATTGTTGGCATTCTACATGGGCAAGAACACCCCCGACCGCCAGGACTTCATCATCGCGAACCTGCGCGAAGACGTGGACAAGCAGATCGAAGTCGCCGTGGCCTAAAAAAGTAGTTCAGGACTTCAGTCCGTTCTTCCTCCGCTTTTTCAAAAATCGGTTCGCCTCACTTTTCTATTTTCCAAAGCATCCTTGCGCGGTCATTGTTCGCCATCGATGAGGTTTATCTTCTAGATCCTGCTGTCATTGGTCGTCAGTGGCGGAGCTGCGGATTTTGCCGCGCAGCCGGGAGTGGTGGTGCGCGTCTGGCAGTCACAGGACGGCTTGCCGAGTAATGTCGTGCGCTCGGTGGTGCAAGCGAGCGATGGCTATCTCTGGGTCGCCACGGCGGAGGGCGTCGCGCGTTTCGATGGATTCGAATTTGAACTCATCGAGCCGGCGGGTGAAATCCGCCGCTACCGCCTGGCGTTTGCGCGGTTGTTCACGACTTCCGGCGGCGCCCTCTGGGCGGCGACCTATCAGGGTGGCTTGTTCCGAGCCAAGGGTGGGAAGTTGCATGGGATTTTGCGAGACATCAGAATCACTCGTCCACCTCGGGTGACGCAGGTGAGCGAGGATGTCGATGGCTCGGTGTTTTTCAAGCGTGGCGATGAGGTGGGCCAGGTGGATGCGGCGGGTAAGGTCACGCCGGTGTCTCCCACGCCCACACTCCTTCAGCGCTTTGACGAGGATTTTCAAACCCAGTTTTCCAAGACCCAGGTTCCTTCCAAGGTGCGTTCCATCACCCAGGATCGTTCCGGCGCGCTCTGGTTCGGTGGGACTCAGGGACTGGCCTCCTACACCAACGAGGTGGTCAAGGATTTCGGAAGTGATCAAGGCGTGAGCGATGTGGATGTGACGGTGGTGCAACCTTTTCCGGGTGGCAAAGTCATCGCCGGCACGACCAATGGCAAGGTTTTGTTAGGCGGCGGCGGAGGCTTTAAAACGGTCGCTGAGTCGCAGGTTCTCAATCACCAATGGGTCTCGGGAATCTTGACGATTTCCGCGAAGGAAACCTGCGTAAGCACGCTCGGCAGCGGACTGTATTTGTGGGATGGGGAAACCTGGCTCGGCTTCGATGGCGATGACGGCCTGCCGGATTCCCGCTTAACTTGCGTGCTCAATGATGATCACGGGCATATTTGGTTGGGCTCGCTCGGTGGCATCATCCGTGTCGCCCGCAAGGATCTGCTAGCGCGCCGCAACGATCCCGATGCACCCGTCAAATGGTTGCGTCTCGATCACACCGACGGCCTTCCCTCCCGCGAGTGCATCGGTGGTTATCAACCGGCGGGGTGGAAGGCGATGAATGGCATGCTGTGGTTTCCCACCGGCAGCGGTGTGGTCTGCGTGCAGCCGAAGTTGGTGGAATACAATCAAGTCGCGCCCCCCGTCTATCTGAAATCGGCAAGGGCGAATGGCATCCTCCACGCCAATGCGAATGGACCCATCACCACCCATCCGGGGCGCGCACGTCTCGAATTTCGCTTCGTCGGACTGAGCTTCAGTGCCCCTGATAAAACGACCTACCGCGCGCGCCTGGCAGGCTTGGATGATTCGTGGCGTGAGCTTGGAAACCAGCGGGTCGCCGCCTACGAAGCGGTTCTCCCGGGCGAATACACCTTCGAGGTGATGACCGTGAACCCGCGCGAGGACACGCTGCGCTCGCTGGTCGATTATCTCGCCGCATTTGCCCGTGAGTTTTTGGAGATCGCCCGGATTCCCATCCGCACGGAGATTGCCCGCAATATCCCCGATTGCCCGCTCTCCACGCCTCAGCGCCACGGCATTTTCCTCGCGGCCCGCGAAGTGCTCAACAACATCGTCAAACACTCCGGCGCCACCGAAGTCCATCTCACGATCACACTGACCGATCGCCTGCTGGAAATCACCATTCAAGACAACGGGAGCGGCTTCGAGCCCGACTACGCGACCGGCGGTAACGGCTTGGGAAATCTTCGTTCACGCATGCAAGAGGCTGGCGGCGACTGTCGCATCGAGACTTTCAGGAAACAGGGGACAACCGTTTTTCTCACTCTACCCTTGCCTGTCGCGGGCAATGGCGTTTCTTAGTATCATGCCCACCCTCAAGGAAACTATCACCGAGGTCGCCATTGTGGAGGACAATGCCGCTCTCGGATCGAGTCTCCGCAAAATCGTCGAATCCGCAGCTGACTTCCGCTGCGTCGGTGTCTGGACCACTGCCGAAGAAGCCCTGAAAAAAATCGAGGCTTTTCGCCCGCAAGTCATCCTGATGGACATCAATCTTCCCGGCATGTCGGGTATCCATGCCACCGCCCGTATCAAGCAGCATCTCCCCGAAATCCAAGTGATCATGGTGACGGTTTATCGCGATCACGATCAAATCTTCGCCGCCCTCAAAGCTGGTGCGTCCGGCTATCTGCTCAAGCGATCGACGCCCGAAGAGGTGCGTCAAGCCATCCGTGATGTCCGCTCCGGCGGCGCGCCGATGAGTGCTGAAATCGCCCGCCGCGTCGTAGAAGCCTTCCACCAACCGGCCAAAGCCGCCGACACCGAAACCGTCAAACTCTCCAAACGCGAAACCGAAATCCTCGAGCACCTCACCAAAGGTCTCGCCAACAAGGAAATCGCCGATCGCCTCGACATCAGCGTCGAAACCGTGCGCGTCCATCTCCGGCGCATCTACGAAAAACTCCACGTCCACTCCCGCACCGAAGCGGCGATGAAATTCCGCGACTCCCGGGCGGATCCGCGCGGTCCGATTTGATGGGTTCCCAATTTCGGCGGCTTGCTTCTACCGCAAGATCCTCCAAGGTGGCCGCCATGAGCCATTTCGAGCATTCACGGCGGCGATTCATCACCGGAACTGGCGCTTGGCTCGGTGCTTCCGCACTTGGGTTTTCCGCAGACGGGATTCGGACCAAAACCATCTCGATCTTCCACACCACCGATCTCCACGGCCACATCGTTCCCACTCAAACCTACAGCGGCCACCAGGACGTCGGCGGGTTCGCCCGGTGTGCGTCCTGCATCCGCCAGTGGCGTAAAGAGGCACCGGACTCTTTGCTGGTGGACATTGGTGATGTCTATCAGGGCACCGCCGAAAGCCTGGTGAACGGCGGCGCGCTCATGATCGGCCTTTTCAACCGTCTCGGCTACGATGCCTGGACTCTTGGCAACCACGATTTCGATTGGGGCCCCGAAGCGCTGGAGAAGAATCTAACACTATCGAAATCCCCGGTTCTAACCGGCAATCTCGAACGCGGTGGAAAATCCCCCGGCACACTCGATGGGGCATGGAAATCGGTGAAACCCTGGACGCTCAAGGAGGTCGGCGGATTCCGCATCGCACTGATCGGCTTGATCACGCCGGGGTTGCCATTTTGGCTGGCTCCGGAAACCCTCGGCGGATTTTCTCCCACCGATCCCATCGCTTCCCTCAAACGGTCCATCGCCGAAGCGAAGTCCGAGAAGGCCGACGCCATCATCCTCATGGGCCACATGGGTTGGCGCAACGAGGACGACTTCGCCAATCCAATCCGCGAAATCCTCAAGGACGCCGGGGTCGATGTCTTTCTAGCAGGCCACACCCATCAGGACCAGCCGTCGTGGGAAATGGGCGGCGCGCTTTGCACCCAAGCGAGTTACCACGGCATCCACTGCGGGCGGGTGGATCTAACGTTCGATCTGGAGACCCGCAAAATCGTTTCCCGCAGGGCCCTCACCCTGTTCATGGACAAACGATTCGATCTCGATCCGGTGGTCATGGAAATGGCCCGGCCGGATTTGAAAATGGCGGACGAACAAATGGCGCGCAAGCTCGGCAAGGTCACCGCCGTGATCGACGGCAAGGGTCGCGGCAACCGTCTTTCCCGGCTGTTTTGCGAGTTTTTCAGCGAGGCCCTCGAGCGCAATCAAACTCCTGTGGATGGGGTTTTTCATGGCACTTTTGGCACTGGCGATCTGGCACCTGGCGAACTCACCGTCGCCGATTGCTGGAAACTGCTGCCTTATGAAAATCTACTCATCACCGCCGAGGTGACCGCCGAGGAGTTGATTGATATCGTCCATGAAGACCTTGGCTCGAGGAATTCCGATCGCACGCTCTGGCCTTTCGATCTGGAACTCGACAGCGCCGGCAAACCCGTCCGCTTCCTCGATCAGGGCGAGCCGGTCGCCGCCGGCAGGCGTTTTACCATCGGCTTCAACAGCTACGACGCACAATCCGGCGGCAGACAATTGATGCGCCTCCGCGAAATCGTCGCCCATCCCGCCGCCAAACGCACGGCCACCACCCTCGATACCCGCACCGCGCTCATCGAGGGCATTCTCAACCGCAAGGAACTTTCCTAGATTTCATGCTTTCTTCATTGGCATTTCACCAACAGCCGCTGGAATCCATCCATGCCCCGCGTTCTTCTGGTTGAAGACGAACTGGTCATCGCCGATACCCTCGTCTATGCGCTTGGAACCAATTGTTTCGAAGTCACCCTCTTCCGCTTCTTCCTCACTCCGCCCGCCTGTAGACGGGACAATAAGGTCCCGACTCGAATGGCACGTAGTTAACGACAGTTCCGAAGAGTCAGTGACTGACTCACTGGTTCGCTTTGTCGAACGCCGCGTCGAAGGCGAGCTTGCTGGACGGGAAGTCCACGCTGCGGACGAAAGCGGCCGCTTCCTCACCGCCGTGCACGCGGTCCATGCGGATGTCCTCCCATTCGACGGAGAGCGGGCCGCGGTAGCCGACGTCGTTGAGGGCGACGATGATGTCTTCGAACTCGATATCACCGTGGCCGAGCGAACGGAAATCCCAGAAGCGGCGGGCGTCGCCAAAATTGGTGTGACCGCCGAAGACGCCGACCGAGCCGTCGCCGTGGTTCCACCAGACATCCTTCATGTGGACGTGATAGATGCGGGTGCCGAGATCGCGGATGAATTTCACATAGTCCACACCCTGATAGCCGAGGTGCGATGGATCGTAGTTGAAGCCGAAACGTTTGTGATTGCCGACGGCGGCGAGGGCGCGCTGGGCGGAGGCAATGTCGAAGGCGATTTCAGTCGGGTGGACTTCGAGCGCGAAATTGACGTCCACTTTATCATAGGCGTCGAGGATCGGCAGCCAGCGTTTGGCGAAGTCCTTGAAGCCCTTTTCATAATACTCCTGCGAGGTGGGCGGGAATGCATAGAGCGAGTGCCAGATCGAGGAACCGGTGAAGCCATTGACCACGGCGGGAAACTCGTCGCTGCCATTGCGGCCGGGCTTGGCGTTGAAAAACGCACGGGCAGCCTTGCCGGTGGTGATCATCTTCTTGGCGGCGCGTTTGCGGACACCTTCGGGATCGCCGTCACCCCAGACGTCGGGGGCGAGGATCGCTTTGTGGCGCTCGTCGATGAGGTCGCAGACGGCCTGGCCGACGAGGTGGTTTGAGATCGCATAACAGGTGAGCCCGTGGTCGGCTAACAACTCCCAGCGTTCCCTGACGTAGGTTTTACTGGAGGCGGCGGCATCGACATCGAAGTGATCGCCCCAGCAGGCGAGTTCGAGGCCGTCGTAGCCCATTTCATAAGCGAGCGGCGCGAGTTTTTCAAGAGGGAGGTCGGCCCATTGGCCGGTGAAGAGTGTGACGGGACGTGACATGGCGGATGGTTGGTCGAGGGTTGGTCGAGGGTTGGAATGACTTCGGACGACTTGAATGGAAATGGGGTGGGGGGCGAATGTCAAAACGAAGTTTTAATATGCGGCAATGCTCGCAATTTTCGCGTCCCACATTTCGCGGAGATGCGACGTGATGGGGCCTGCCGGACGGGCATTTCTGTTGACTTGTAAGACACTCACCAGGCCTTTGATGGATGAGGTGAGAAACACTTCGTCGGCAGCGTCGAGATCGTCGGGAAGGAGTGTCTCCGTCCGGGTTTCAATCCCGCAGCGGCGCGCCAGATCCAGAACGACTTCGCGGGCGATGCCCGGCAGGCAGCCGGATTCGAGCGGCGGAGTGAGCAGGGCGTGGTTTTTGACGAGAAAGAGGTTGGCGGTGGCGGCCTCGCAAAGGTGGCCGGCGGTGTTGAGGAAGAGGGTCTCCTGAAATCCGGCGCGGCGGGCGTGATCCAGGGCGAGCAGGTTTTCCGCGTAAGAGGCGCACTTCAATCCAACCAGCGGCGAGCGCTCGTTGCGCGGCCACGGGGCGATGTTGACGGCGATGTCCTGGGGTGTTGCACCCACCGGCAGGGCGATCATCCAGAGCAGGAAATCACTGCCGCTGGCGAGTTGATCGAGGGGTCCGGCTCCGGCGGTGATGGCCAGGCGGATCCGCGCGCGGCCGGTGGTGAGTTGATTTCGAACGAGCAGCTCGTTGGCGATTTCCGGCAACTCTTGGAATGAGGTCGACCATCCGAGGCGCGTGCAACCGTCGCGCAGACGCGCCAGATGCCGATCCAGGAAAACCGGCCTGCCGTCGAGGGCGAGCATGGTTTCAAACAAGCCCAGCCCCAGCGTGATCCCACGATCCATCGGGGAAGCGGGGAAATCGAGTGGGTCGAGCCATCGGCCGTTGCACCAAAGCGCCGTCATGAGCTGGGAGGTTGTCCGATCCGTTGGATTTGTAAACTCTTGCGTGCGGGTGGTAAATTGTTGAACTTCGGGCATGCGAGTTTTGGTTTTTATCTGTGGCACCACGATCATCGCGATGGGCTTGGCGGCACCGAAGCTGATGGAGAATGCCGAGTCGTTTGGATTTCTTCAAGGGGCGCTCACGCTCGGAGGCGGATTGATCATCTGCGGGTTGTTTGCACTGAAAATGCCATGGCACGGATTGATCGGCGCGGGCGTGCTCGCGTTGTTGGGGGCGGCGCGCGGCGCGATGAACCTGCCGGGCGTGATGAAGTTTTTCTCCGGCGACCGCGAGCGCGGCAGCATGCCGGTGTTTGAGTTAGGCGTGACGTTGATTTGCGTGCTGCTTCTGCTGCGGGTCATTCGGACGCTGCACCGGGAGCGGGTGCGGCAGATGCTGGAGTCGGGGCGGGATTGACCACCGCGGGTGTTTCCGTCACTACGGGCTCGGGTGGCGCGGGTTTTGGCAGCAGATCCTGCCATTGGTGGAGTTGATAGCCTTCGCCAAGTCCACCGATCTCCGCTAACAATTCACCGCAGCGCTGGCGCCATTTTTCATAATCCGGCGGTCCGCGCACGGTGTCGCGGCTGCCCGGGAAAACCACGTAGCTGACTTTCAAGTCCGAGATCGGACGGCTGTAGGGCGATGATTTGGGGTTCAACTCACGCGCCATCCGCAGCGAGGCTTCGCCAACTTTGAAGGTGGGTCCGCCGTCGCCAACGAACGAAGGATAGATTTTTTCGCCATGGATGACCACAGCGAAGTCGCCGACTTTGGGGGCGAACGGATCGTTCGAGGTGAGCAGACTCACCGGGATGACGATGAAGGGATCATATTCGGCGATGAGGTAGCTGCGTGCTTTGAGGTCGGCGATGCCGCGTTTGAGATAGGCGATGCGTTCGCGCAGCCAGGTTTTACGCGCGGCAGTGGTGGTGTTTTCGGCGAGTTCTTTCTCGGCATTTTTGATGCGTGTTTCCCAACCGCCGACCATTGGGTTGGGGGTAGGTGTTTTTTTCCTCCAACCGTAGCTGGTGAACGGCTGATAATGGGTGGAGTTGACGATTTCGTCGGGCATCGTCGCCAAGCGGTCGCCATCGGAGCCGTCCGATACCACGTCCATTTCCGCTTGGAGAAAGAAGATCCGCCGCCCGCCGGTGGTGCGGAGGTGGAGGATGGTTTCGCAGTCGTAGAGGTTGTGCTTGGTCAGCAGTTCGTTCAGCGTGTTGGCATCGCGGCGGATGCGGGTGGCCTTTTCCTGATAGATTTTGGCGAACCAGCTGGAGACCTCGGCTTTTTCGATGAGCGCGGGCAGGCCGGGGAGGATGGTTGCCAATTTCGGGTTGGAGGATTCGAGCTCAGCCATCGATTTCGCGGCGGCTGGCAGGCGCAACGTGAGTTGATAGCTGGCGGTGTAACTCGCGTCGTCGATACGTTCGCGGGAGGCGATCCCGCCTTTTTCGAGGTTCACGGTGGTCTTGAAAGGGATGCCGGAACGGAGTTTGCGGACGTCGGTGATGCTGCCCATGGCCACCTCGGGAACCACGGGCGGGGGAGGGGGGATGTGCTGTTTTTTCGCGTCTTCGAGGGATTTTTTCAGGTCCGCGATGTCTTGTTCGTATTTGGCTTCGAGGTTTGCGCGGATTTGCGCCTCGGCTTGGCGGTAAATATCCTTTTCGTCGGCAACGGCGGCCACAGGTTTGGGACCGAAAATCTCCTTGAGGCCGCGTTTGACCTTGCCTGGGAAAGGGGTGAAGCACAGCCCGATCGCCGCGACAACGGCCAAAAGAAAGGCCGCACGGAACCAGGGGAATCCTTTCGAACGACGATGATTGGTGGGTTTTTCCGCATCCATGTGGGCGGAGTTTAGCAGTTGCTCCGCCTCCATCAATCCCCGTCCCGGAAACTTTTTTTGCCCGCCAATCCGGGGTTTTTCGATTTCGTGAAAACTCGGCGATGACAAATCCGTCGGCATCCCTACACTCCCGCCTGTGAGTTATCAGGTCTTCGCCCGCAAATATCGACCCAAAACCTTCGACGACGTCCTCGGACAGGACCACGTCGTCAGGACCCTGCGCAACGCCATCGCCCAAAAGCGGTTGGCCCACGCCTATCTTTTCGTCGGCCCGCGCGGCACCGGCAAAACCTCCACCGCCCGCATCCTCGCCAAGGCGCTCAACTGCACCGACGGCCCGAGGGCGGATTTCGACCCGGACGAAGACGTCTGCATCGAAATCGCCGAGGGGCGCTCGCTCGACGTGCTCGAAATCGACGGTGCCTCGAACAACGGCGTCGAACAAGTCCGCGACCTCCGCGAGTCGGTGCGCTTCGCCCCAGCACGCGGGCAATTCAAAATTTTCTACATCGATGAGGTGCACATGCTCTCGAACGCCGCCTTCAACGCGCTGCTCAAGACGCTCGAAGAACCGCCACCACACGTGAAATTCATTTTCGCCACCACCGAGGCGAACAAGATCCTGCCGACCATTCTTTCCCGCTGCCAGCGCTTTGACCTCCGGCCGATTCCTACGGAAACGATCGCCGCGCACTTGTTGCACATCGCCCGCGAGGAGGGCATTACGCTCGAAGACACCGCCGCATGGGCCATCGCCAAAGGCGCGGACGGCGGCATGCGCGACGCACAGTCGATGCTCGATCAGCTCGTTTCTTTCTGCGGCGAAACGATCAACGAAGTTAACGTGCTCGACGTCTTCGGCTTCACCTCCCGCGAAAAAGTCGCATCGCTCACCCAGACGCTGCTCGCCCGCGACAATCCTGCCGCCCTCTCGCTCATTCAAAAGGAGGCCGAAAGCGGTCGCGAGCTTTCCCAACTCCTCGGCGAACTCATCGGCTGCCTGCGCGCCCTGCTCGTCGCGAAACTCGATCCATCCGCCGACGGCGAAGGCATCCCGGCCCACCTCTGGACGGCCCTGCTTGCCGCCGCCGATGAATACCCGCCGGACCGCATTCTCGCCGCCATCGACGTTTTTGCCGAAACCGAAGGCCGCATGAAATGGGCCACCAACAAGCGCCTCCACTTCGAACTCGGCGTCATCAAGGCCATTCAGTCGCTCGGCGAAGTCCGCATCACCGACGTGATCAAAGTGCTCACCCGCGGCGCGGATTTCATCCCCACCCCCACCCCCAGTGGCGGCGGTTTCCAACCGCCAAGCCCCCCACCCCCAGCGGAAAAGCCCGCCGCTCCAACTCCCGAACCTGTCGCGGAAATCCCCGCACCCGCACCCGCACCCGTTGCCGCCGTCATCGAACCTGCGCCCGCCCCCGCTGCGGAAAAGCCCGCACTCCGCCCCAGCGGTGGCGGCATGTCTATATTCGATTCCCTCATCGACGCCGCACCTGAAGTCAGCGAAATGCCGGCCGCTGCGGAACCCGCGCCGTGGAAAAGCGAAAAGCCCGCCGATGAGCCCAAAGCTCCGGTCGCCGCTCCCGCCGCCGTCCTCGAAGACGCCTTCCACAACGACCCACTCATCCAAGCCGCGCTCCAGAAATTCGAAGGGAAAGTGCTTGCCTGATTTTGGGCTCGGCATGCGCTTCAAAGAGAGATTGCGCAATCGGTCCAAATCGCTAGAATTCCTACCATGGTCACCTTCGCTGAAATTGAAGCTCAGGCATTGGTTCTCTCCGAAACCGAGCGGGCCCACTTGGCCTCCAGCCTTCTGCGGTCACTTCCCAAACACGACGACTACGAAGCAGAAGGAATCGCTGAAGCACTGCGCAGGCGGGAGGAAATGGAGAATGATCCCGAAAGCATCATTTCATGGCAACAGCTTCGGGAAGCCGTTGGCCGATGAACCTCTCGATCGGATTTCACCGAAGTGTTAGGACGGATCTCAGGGGAATTCTCAATCACTACGAGAACGAAGCTGGGACAAAATTCGCCGACGAGTTTTACGAGGAGCTTCAGGTCAGGGTGAATATCGTTTCGGAGAATCCAGCTTTTTTCCCGCGCTACCACGGTGAAATCCGCCGAGCCAATTTCAAACGCTTCCCTTATCATTTTCTCTATGAAATCCGCACCGACTCTGTTTGGATTTTTGTTCTCCGCCACGACAGCCGAAATCCCAGTTACGGCATGAAACGGCTGTGACATCTCCAACTCATTTCCAACAAACTTATATGAACATACAGAAACTCATGAAACAAGCCCAGCAGATGCAGGCCGGGCTCGCTGCGAAACAGGAAGAACTCGCCATCCAGACCGTCGATGCTTCCGTCGGCGGCGGTAAGGTGAATGTCATCGCCACCTGCGCGGGCGATGTGCTTTCGATCAAGATCGACCCGTCCGTGATTGATCCCGAGGACGCCGAATTCCTCGAAGACCTCGTGCTCAAGGGCGTCCAGGAAGCGATCTCCAAGGGCAAGGAAAAGGCCGCGGCCGAAATGAAAAAACTCACCGGCGGCCTCGGCATCCCGGGTATGTGAATTTCAGATCTCAAATCTCAAATTTCAAATTTCAACCCCCACCATGTTCCGCCGCCGCTTTGGATGGATGCTCGTGGGGACTTCGTTGCTGCTCCACATCTTCACCGTTTACTGCTTCGCACGGCAACCGGATCGCTTCGCCGCGTTCACCGTGATGCCGATCTGGCTGTGGGGCGGCTTTGGGTTGTTGATGGCCAGCGCGGCATTTTATTTCCTCCGCGCCTCGCTCTCGTTGGTGATGACGGCGGTGTGGGCAGTCACTCTGTTAGTCGGCGCTGACGAGGCGCGGGTGCTCGCCAATTTCGGCAAAGCCCCGCCACGGCCCGGCGTGGCGGAGTATCATCAAGGCAAGCCGGTCTTGCGGGTGATCACCCTGAATTGCGCGAAATTCGCGAGCGGGGATCCCTCACGCGACCTCGCCGCATGGCGGCCGGATGTGGTTTTGTTGCAGGACGCTCATCCCCATCAGGTTCGCCAGATCGCGGACAAACTCTACGGCGGCCGTGGCGACTATCGCGCGCATCAGACCAACGGCATCGTCACTCGCTGGAAAATCCAGCGGGAAATCCGCAATCCCACCCAGCGCAACCACCAAGTGACGATTCTAACACCATCGGGCGCCACCTTCGAGGTCGTCAATGTGCACCTCCGCACCGCCGCCACCGATCTCGGCCTGTGGAACCGCTCCGCCTGGCGGGAGCACCGCACCAACCGCGCCCTCCGCCAGAAAGAACTCACCTTCACCCAGCAGGTGTTAGAGCAAACCACCCAGTTTCCCAACACGCCCACACTCTTCGGCGGTGATTTCAACGCGCCGGCTCCGGACATCGTCCACCGCCGGCTTTCGCGCGATTTTGTCGATGCCTTCGCCGCCGCCGGCACCGGTTGGGGCGATACATTTCACCGCCGCTTCCCGATTCTCCGCATCGATCACCTCTACGCCACCCGCCATTTCACGCCGGTCCGCTGCCGGGCCGTCACCACCCGCCACAGCGATCATCGGATGGTGGTCGCCGATTTGATCTCGGATTTGATCGTCGCTCCGTGATCGGCGTTTTTTCGCATGTCCGGCCCGGGAATTTTCCTTTAGCGTTTGCCCATGAGCGATTCGATTGCCGCGCTGACGGCGCAGATTCAGACATTTGTTGATGCCCGGGAGTGGCGGAAATTCCACAACGCCAAGGATTTATCCGTGGCGATTGCGGCGGAAGCGGGGGAGTTAATGCAGCATTTTGTCTGGCAGCAGGAGGATCAAATCGCACAGCGCGTCGAGATGCGGCGGGATGAAATCGCCTCGGAAATCGCGGATGTCGCAATTCTGGTATTCGAATTGGCGGACAATCTCGGCATGAAACTCGGCGATGTGATGGAAGCGAAAATCGCCAACAATGACATCCGCTATCCGGTCGAAAAATCCCGCGGCAACAATCTGAAATACTCCGAATTGTGAGCGAGGAAACCCCACGCCCGCCGCGGCGCAAGCGATACAGTGGAAAAAATCCACGCCGCTTCGAAGATAAATACAAGGAACACGACCCGGAACGCTACGGCGAGACGGTGGCCAAGGTGATCGCTTCCGGGAAAACCCCGGCCGGCTCGCACATCCCGATTCTGGTGGACGAATGCCTTGATGCGCTCGCTCTAACACCAGGCGCTACCGGCGTCGATGCGACGCTCGGCTACGGCGGCCACGCGCTGAGGATTTTGGAGAAAATTGCGCCTGGCGGGAAATTGATCGGCCTCGATGTCGATCCGTTGGAATTGCCCAAAACCGAAGAACGCATCCGTGCCGCAGGCTTCGGCGGGGAGGGTTTTGAGGCGGTTAGATCAAACTACGCCGGCATCGCCAAAGTGCTGGCCTCGCGCGGTATCGTCGGTGTGGATTTTGTGTTCGCGGACCTCGGTTGCTCATCGATGCAATTGGACGATCCATCGCGCGGCTTCAGTTTCAAGTCCACCGGTCCGCTGGACATGCGGATGAACCCGAGCCGCGGGCTATCCGCCGCCGAGTGGTTGGAAAAAACCAACGCCGCGAAATTGGCGGCTGTGCTGCATAATAATGCGGACGAACCGCGCGCGGAATCGCTCGCCGAGGCGCTGGCGGGCCGCCGGTTTCCGCACACCCAGTCGCTGGTGCAGGCGATCCGCGAGTCCGTCCGCATCAGCGGGGAGGACGAGATGGATCTCACCGTGCGGCGGGTTTTCCAAGCGCTGCGGATCGCGGTGAACGAGGAATTTGTCGCGCTGGATGCTTTTCTCCGGGTGCTTCCGGAGTGCTTGAAATCCGGCGGGCGGGCGGTGATTCTCAGTTTTCATTCCGGTGAGGACCGACGGGTGAAACAGGCGATGCGCGAGGGAATCCGCACCGGAGATTACTCGGAAATGAGCGAGGGTGTGATCATGGCCGGCCCCGAGGAGCGCCGGATGAATCCACGCAGCAGCTCCGCGAAACTCCGCTGGGTCACCCGCGCCTGACGCCGTTCAACAGAGAGAAAAAGCAACCACAGATGAACAGGCTGGACGCAGATAAAATGAGAGATGGTTCAAATCTCTCACATTTGCCCAGCCACTGCATCTCGATCGGATTCCTCTTCATTTGCGTCCACCTTGTTCACTTGGCTCGTTGATTGAAACAGAATGCCCGCCCATGTCCGCGGCGCTCCCATTGCGGTTAAACTTGTTCCCAGGGACTGTCTGAAAAAAAAGATTCGTAAGATTCGTCGGATTCGTGGTGCCAAAATCTTTGTAATTCCCGGCATCCACCAGCTCCCAAACCAAGGGGCACGTTGGATCGTTCCTCCTCCGCGAAAGTCCACCCATCGGAACTTTTGACAGGCGGGCGAACTTGGCTATGGTCGCGCCCTTCCCACGAACCCCACCCCTTTACCCATGAGCGAATCCAATCTCGAAAAACACACGTTCCAAGCCGAGATCCAGCAATTGCTCGATCTGGTCGTCCACTCCCTCTACACCGACAAGGAGATTTTTCTCCGCGAGTTGATCTCGAATGCGTCGGACTCGATGGAAAAACTCCGCCACATCGAGGCCACCGAGAAGAACATCCACGAGCCGACGCTGCCGCACGAAATCCACATCACCACCGATGCCGAGGCTAAAACCCTCACCATCGCCGATCATGGCATCGGCATGACGCGCGAGGAGCTGATCAAAAATCTGGGCACCATCGCCCACTCCGGCACCAAGGCGTTCCTGAAATCCGTCAAGGACAGCGGCAGCACGCCGGGCAACATGATCGGCCAATTCGGCGTTGGTTTCTACTCCGCCTTCATGGTTGCTGATAAAGTGCAAGTCCACTCGCGCAGCTGGCGCGAAGACGGCGAGGAGCTCGTCTGGACCAGCGATGGCAAGAGCGGTTATGAAATCGAAGATTCCCCCGGCCAATCGCGCGGCGTGAAAATCGTGATGCACCTCAAGGAGGAACTCAGCGAGTATTCCGAGGAACTTCGCATCAAACATCTCATCGAGCGCTACAGCAACTTCGTCGGCTTCCCGATATTCCTCAACGGCACCCGCATCAACGAAATCGAAGCCCTGTGGCTGAAGAACAAGTCCGAGATTTCCGAAGACCAATACAAGGCATTCTATCAATTCGCCTGCAAGGCCTTCGACGAGCCGGCCTACCGCCTGCACTTCAGCGCAGACGCACCCATCGCCATCAATGCGTTGGTCTTCGCCCCGAGCGAAAACCCCGAGCGCATGGGCTTCGGGAAAATCGAATGCGGCGTTTCGCTCTACTCGAAAAAAGTCCTGATCGACGCCGAACCCAAAGGCCTGCTTCCCGACTGGATGCGCTTCATGAAAGGCGTCGTCGATAGCGCGGACCTGCCGCTCAACATCTCCCGCGAAACGATGCAGGACAGTGCCTTGGTTAGAAAACTCGGCAGTGTGATCAGCAAGCGCGTGATCAAGATGTTCGAAAAAGACGCCGAGGCAGATCCCGAGAAATACCGCGGGTTTTACAAGAAATTCGACCGCTTCTTCAAGGAGGGCATCGCCACCGATTACCCGAACCGCGATGCGCTTGCCAAGCTGCTCCGCTTCGAATCCTCGCTCACTGAGCCCGGCGCCGTCTGCGGCTTCGCCGACTACGTCACCCGCGCCAAGGATGGCCAGGACTCCATCTACTACCTCGTCGGTGGCAGCCGCGAACAGGTCGAGAGCAGCCCCTATCTCGAAGCCTTCAAGGCGCGCGGCCTCGAAGTTGTCTATTTCACCGATGCGGTGGACGAGTATGTCATCGAGTCACTCGGTGAATTCGAAGGCAAAAAACTCGTTTCCATCCGCCATGGCGGCGTCGAACTCGAAGAGAGCGCGGCCGAAGGCGAATCTCTATCCGATGAGCAAACCGCAGCGCTCTGCGAGTTCCTCAAGGCAGAACTCGGCGACCGCGTCACCGCCGTGGCCAGTGGAAAACGCCTTGTCGATAGCCCGGTGATCGCGCTGGTGCCCACCGATGGCATGAGCCCGCAGATGCGCCAGATGATGAAGGCGATGGATGAGAATTTCAAAGATGAGATCAAGGTGGAGTTGGAAATCAACCCACGCCACCCGCTGGTCAAGAAGCTCGCCGAAGCGAAGGACAGCAACCCGGAATTGGCCAAGCTCGTCGCCTTGCAATTGCTCGACAACTCGCTGATCGCCGCTGGTTTGTTAGAAGATGCGCGTGACACCGTCACCCGCATGAACACCCTGATGGAAAAGGCGATGGGCTGATGAAAGTGCTTTGTCCGAATTGCCGCGAAAGTCTAACTGGGCCGAAGTCCGCGCTCGGCACGCGCGTTCATTGCCCGGAATGCAGTCACCCGTTTTATTGGGCGGATTCCTGGCACTCCGGCCATTCCTTCGTGGTTTACGACTTGGAAACCACCGGGCTGGACCCCGAGCAGGACGAGTTCATCCAGATCGCCGCGATGCGGTTTTCCGCCGGGTGCCTTTGTCCGGAAGAGGTCTTTACCAGCTTTGCAAAACCCCGCCGGCCGATCTCCGCTTTTATCGAAAGCTACACCGGCGTCGGCAACCGCCACGTCGCGAACGCCGCAAGGCCGGAGGAAGTGCTTTGCCAATTCGCGGCGTGGTCTGGCGACTCCACACTCATCGCCCACAACGGCCTGCGTTTCGACAGTAAATTCCTCGCCGCCACCTGCCGCCGCCACCGTCTGCCGATGCGCGAGGTGCACAGCATCGATTCCATCCACATGTCCAAAATGCTCTTTGGCAAAGTGCGCGGCACCGGACACTCGCTCGATCACTTGATCTCGCGGCTGCGCATCGATGCCGGCAACATCCGCCGCCACGACGCCCGCGGCGATGTCGAAATCCTCGGCCGTGCGGTCGCCAGCATGTCGCAGCGCCTCGGCCTCGACCATGCCTTCAACGGCGTGCCAAGGCATGGCGCGTTTTTGCCGGCGCATCGTTGAGAGGCGGCACTCCGATGGATGACTTTCGATTGACGACGGATAATAGGTCAGAAAAAAGGCACCACGAATCCTGCGAATCG
Organism: Akkermansiaceae bacterium; assembly: GCA_040881795.1. GTDB lineage: Bacteria > Verrucomicrobiota > Verrucomicrobiia > Verrucomicrobiales > Akkermansiaceae > Luteolibacter. The sequence goes on along the minus strand of JBBECN010000035.1, from coordinate 16,905 downwards.
AACGAATCTCGAAGAACTCTAATCTCGGTTAGGTGAAATTTTTCATCCTCTCAATGGATTCGTCAGATTCGCAGGATTCGTGGTGCTTGGACCTTCAATGGGTTCCAGTCAGGATGCTGGACAAACCCAGCCCCGCACATCATGAATCCAACCACCCACGAAACGCCAATCATGAACGAGGTTCCACGTTCGCGTATTCCTGAGGAACTCGCTACCTTGAGGTCCCCATTGTTTGCGATGGATGGTCAAAAAAACTCGTCGCAACGGCGATCAAGGCGTCCCTCCTAACGCCTGACCCGCCTCAAGTTTCAACCGTCATGAACGCTACAACATCAACCCGTGGTCGAAGCCTCACCTCCGGTCAGGCGTAGGAAGATTCGATGGCAGAAACTATTCCAAGATGCGCAAGGCAACAGCAAAAATTGTGACGCTCCCTCTAGCGTTGGGGGGCTTGACGTTGTTCATCTTCTTTTTGACGAGTGAGGCGGCATCAGAGTCGGGTTTTACTTCAATTTCAAAGGGAATGACTGAAGCACAGGTTCGTAGTCTTCTTGGAGCCCCCCAGGGAGTTAGACGTAATCCGGATCAGATCACATACTGCTACGGTGGCTTTCTGCGCTTAAGGTGGTGCACGATGGAGGTATTCTTTGATGCCAGAGGTCGAGTCGTAAGCACGTTTCATGACCATTAATATTCCTGAAACTGAGGAGAGGCGATACTGGATACACAAGCCAAGCTAGGAGTCCCTCCTAACACCTGATCTGCGCCGTTCAAGGCAAGCGGAAGGGGCTGTGCGCGAAGAGTCCAGTGGAGCGTTAGTTCCAAGCTTTTCAAAATCAGTGTCATCCCTGAAATCAGGGGTTAGAATCTTCCTCTTCAGGGATATTCCGCCTGCAAATGCCGCACGAGGAATTCCGCGCGGCGGCGTTTTCCGTAGGGCGTTTCTGCCGCGCCGTGACCCGCGTTCATGATCGGGAGAAACTCGAAATCCTTGTCCGCCTGCTGCAGAGCGTGCACGACTTGTGCGGTGGAGGCCGGATCGACGTTGCTGTCCATTTCGCCGACGATGAGCAGCAGCTTGCCCGACAATTTTGCGGCGTGGGTGACGTTGGATGCCCGCTCGTAGCTCTCATCCACCGGCCAACCCATCCACGCTTCGTTCCACCAGATTTTGTCCATTCGATTGTCATGGCAGCCGCAGTCCGAGACGGCGACTTTGTAAAAATCGCCATGATGCAGCATGCCCGCGAGCGCGTTTTGGCCACCGGCGCTGCCGCCGAAAATCCCGACGCGATCCAGATCCATCCACGGCCGCGTCGCTGCCGCCGCCTTGATCCAAGCGATGCGGTCCGGGAAGCCGCCGTCGGAGAGGTTTTTCCAACAGACATCATGGAACGCCTTGCTGCGCCAATTGGTGCCCATGCCATCGATCGCCACCACGATGAATCCGAGCTCGGCCATCGCCCGCATTCCGGACCATGGCGAGTAATTTTTCGGCACGAAAAAATCGTGAGGGCCAGCGTAAATGTCCTCCACCACCGGGTAACGTTTCGCCGGGTCAAAATTTGTGGGACGGACGATCATGCCATGGATGTCGGTCTCGCCATCGCGCCCTTTGGCGACGAATCGTTCGGCGCGGCTCCAGCCGGTTGTTAGCAGTTGGCTGTCATCCGCGCGTTCAAGTTCGGTGACGAGTGCGCCATCGTCCGCGCGCCGCAGCTCGACCACCGGCGGGTGATCGGCGCGCGACCAGGTGGCGGTTAGAAAATTGCCGTCGGGGGAAAATTCCATGCGGTGATTGCCATCGGCGGCCGTTAGGCGGGTGAAGCCGCTGCCGTCGAAGTTCACGCGTGCGAAATGCATGTGATAGGGATCCTGCCCGCTCACGCCCATGATCTTGAGCAGCAACTGGCGCTTCCCGGCATCCACGTTGACCACTTCACGGACATTCCAGTTTCCTTGGGTGATTTGTTTTTTGATTTCGCCCGAGTCGGAGTCGATCAGATAGAGGTGGTTGTAGCCGTCCCGCTCGGATGCCCAGAGGATTTCGCCGGTTTCCGGGAGATGGTGGATGAAGGATTTCTGGGAGTAGTCGATGAAGGTTTTGCTAACATCCTCGAAGATCGTGCGGGCCGATCCCGAGTCCGCGCGGATGCCGACGATGCGCAGCACCTGGTGGCCGCGTTGGTTGTAAACGAAGGTGAATTCCGAAGAATTCGTCGCCCACGCAAGGTCGAAAATGTCCCACGGGTTGGCGAAGAGCGCGCTATCGATCGGGATTTCCCGGCGGCTTTCGATTTCAAACAAACGTGGGATGGGCTGCCAGATCGGGTCGCCGGGTTTGGCATAGTTGAGAGTTTTGAGATTCGGTTGTAGGGTGTCCGGCGGCGACGACTGGACGATGTGGATTTGCCGGGTCGCGACCTTTTTCACGCGGAAGGCGACGAGTTTTTTCGAATCCGGCGACCATTGCAGCGGGCCGGTGAATCCGTCATCGGCGGTGCCGCCCTCACTCACAGGAGTTGCCTCGCCGCCGTTGGTCGGTTCGACGAAAACGTTGTGATCGCGAATGAAGGCACGCCATTGGCCATCGGCGGATCGATCGTTGCGCCGCCGGGGAGGAGCGGGGACCCGTCCGGTCACCCGGGCATGGGTGGGGGCGTCCCCGGCTTCGATCGCGGCGAGGGGTGCGCCGTCGGACTTTTTTATCAACCAAAGATGGCCCGCGTAAGTGGATTGAGTGACGGTGGCGCCCGGCGGGATTTTTTCATAGGGTGTGGTTTCATCGCCGCTCAGCCAGAACATCTGGACCTCGTCGGAGGTCGCGTTTTCGATGGTGACTTCCGAGGGCTCGCCACTGCCACCACTTCTCCGGCGGGATTCCTCGGGGGCCAGCAGTTGGCTTGCCTGCGGCGGGCGCTTGTCCGGAGATACTTCGTTTTGCGCCACATCGTAGCTCCATGCCTTGTTGAAGGCGCGGAAATGAACGGCTCCGTCCGCCGTGATGGCGAGGTCATGCAGCGGAATCTTGTTCGCATCGACGGCTTTTGAAGTCGCGGCGGCCAGTGCCTTGGCGAGGCGCTCGTGATCGAACGCCGGGGATTTTTCGCCGGTTTTGAGATCCACTTGAAAATACCGCAGCTCGTTTTTGCCGGTGTTCACCTTCCATGTTAGGTGGCTGCCGTCCGGCGACCAATGCGTCCGGACTTCGTTGCGCAGCAGCAGGGATGACGTGTTTTTGCCGAACTCCGCGGCGCGTTTCATTTCGTCCCGGAGATCGCGGGAGAACGCGGCACCGCCGAAAAGGCAGAGGATCAGTGAAATTGTGCGGAGCAGCATCATGGATGTAAATGAAACAGGGCTTTCGCGAGGGCTCTTTCATGGAAAATGGTTCCGGCGAATGTTGAGTGAACGGTCGTGACTGGGAGATGCTTGGAAATCCAGCCATAGCCACTCGTTTGCTTTCCATTCTCTCGGACCGCCCGAAGGTCGATCCCTGCCATTGTGGAATTTTAAGATCGCCTCCTCAACGTTCCACTTCACACGGACCCAATCGAAGCATCCGAATCGTCAGCCCACGTCTTGTTAGGGATCGGCCAGAAGGATGGAGAGGACGGCTTTTTTTCAGAGCCTGCGGTCGGGGGCGATGAACTCGCCGCGAGGTGCGGTCCGGGCATCGCGACCGCGCAGGAAGGTGGCGGTGATTTGAAAGGCCGATGTCATTCCCACATAGGAGGAAATCGGGTGGCGGGTTCGCCGGAGGCGGTGGCGAGAACGTGCGTGGTGAGTTTTCCTATTGCTGTGAGATGAGCCGATGGCAGGCCGGGATGCATGGTTCGTGGTCGGCAGGCGAAATCATGCGCTGCCATATGCGCACTTGCCAGCAGGGCCGCCAACCCCGAAGAATCCCCGCCAGCGATGGACGAAAACACTGCCACCGACGAGAACCCAGCCGGGTTGATGTTTTGGCGGCAAGTGCTGCGTCCTTTGACGGTGCTGTGGGCCGTTTGCCTTGTTTTGTCAGTGGTTGGGTGGACCGGGGGGATCCTCGATTGGCAGCACTGGGGGACGGTGGCGCTCGGGTTGATTTTCGCGCTGGAGCGGGTTTGGATTTTCAAGATCCTTCAGCCGCGTGGGAGGGAACGCCGCCGCTTGGGCATTCATGCATGGTTGGGCGTGATTGTGATGGTGGTGTCCGTGGTGCTTTTGCTTCAACCACCTTCGCCGTCCGGCGAATGGTTTGTGAGTGGGCATGTTTTCATCCACCTTGCCGTGATCGGTTCGGGTTTGGCGTCGATGGTCCACCATCAGACGCGCTTCACGGCAAGGGCGTTTCATCCTGGCCTGGTGCTGATCGTGTCTTTCATCAGCATCATCGTGGTGGGTGCGTTGTTGCTGAAAATGCCGCGTTGTGTGATGCCGGGCGAGGCGTGTTCGTGGTTGGATGCGTTTTTCACCAGCACCAGCGCGGTTTGTGTGACCGGCCTGACAGTGCACAACACGGCGCTGTTTTTCAGCCACACGGGGCAGATGGTGATTCTGCTGCTGATTCAAATCGGTGGATTGGGGATCATGACCCTGACATTTTTCGTCGCGGTCGTGTTGTTCGAGGGGCTTTCATTGCATGATCGGCTGCTGCTGGGAAAAATGCTGCAAGAAGACCGGCTGGCACGGATCGGTCAGACCTTGGCGTTCATCGTCAGCATGACATTTGTCTGTGAGGGGATTGGTGCTGTGATTTTATTCGCCGGGATGGATGGTGATATGGATTTCAGAAACCGCCTGTTCCACTCGGTTTTCCATTCGGTATCCGCCTTCTGCAACGCCGGATTTTCGACTTTCCCCGACGGCATGGCCAGCGGGGTGGTGAATGGCAATTGGATCTGGCAGGGCTGCATCATGGGATTGCTCGTCATCGGCGGACTTGGCGCGCTGGTGAATGAGGATCTAACGAGTTGGTCGGTGGCCAAGCTACGGCGGTCGCGGGGGAGGGAAGTCCCTTATCAGCGACTTCGTGTTCACACGCGGTTGGTGCTCTTGGTGACCGCAATTCTCATTTTCGGCGGCGCGGCGATCATCCTGACCAGCGAGTTCCTGCTTTGGGACGGCCCGGAGAATGGTGGGAAGTTACTCACCGCCTTGTTCCATTCGGTCACGGCGCGGACGGCCGGTTTTAACACGGTGCCGATGACGCAAGTCGGCACCCTCACCGTCCAGATTCTAATGGTTTTGATGATCATCGGCGGTTCACCCGGCGGCACCGCGGGCGGTCTCCGCACCACGGTCTTTGCCGTGGGTCTGGGTCATTTGTGGAACCAACTCCGGATGGGCCGCCGCGGGATGATCGCTTTCAACCGCACCATTCCCAAGGAAACCGGCAGCCAGGCGCTGGGTTTGATGGTGCTGACCGGAATCTGGCTGGTGGGCAATTTCATCCTCTTCCAAATTTTGCAGGCGGGCAGCGGCATTTCAGAAACCACCCTGCTGTTTGAATTGATCAGTGCGTTTGCCACCGTTGGCCTCTCGCTCGATCTCACGCCCGCCCTCACCGAGGGTGGCAAGACTCTCTTGATTGCGAACATGTTTGTCGGCAGAATCGGCCTGCTTACGGTGTTGGCCACGCTCATCCCGGTGGACAAACGCCCGGCATCCGGCAAGCCGACGGAAGATATTCTCCTCACCTGATCCCCTTTTTCACCATGAGATTTTGCATCATCGGCCTTGGAACCTTCGGCACCCACCTCACCCGCCAGCTCAGCCGGGAGGGGCATGAAATCGTGGCGGTCGATAACGATCCGGCGCACATCAACTTGCTCAAGGATGAAATCGAATATCTCATCCAAGCGGACTGCACCGACCTGAGCGCGTTTTATGAAATCCCGATTGAAAGCTGCGACGCCGTCATTCTGGCGATCGGTGAAGACTTCGAGGCCTCCCTCAGCATTGCCTCCAATGTCCAGCAGCTTGGTGCCAAGCGCATCATCAGCCGCATCATCAACCCGCTCCATGGGCGGTTGTTGAAGTTGCTGAAAATCGACGAGCTGATGGTCCCGGAAGCGATGGCCGCCGCATGGTTGGCGCGCTCGTTGAAGACGCCGGACGTGATCAACAGCCTGGAGCTTGGCGGCGGCTACGAGGTGGCGCAAATCCTGGTGCCACCGCCGATGGTCGGGCAAACCTTGCAGGAAATCGAGCTGCGTGGCCGCTACGACCTCAATCTCGTCACCATCGCCAAAGGCCGCGGCATGACCGCGCTCAGTTCCACCCGCCACCCGATCAACCGGGTGCTTGGGATCCCGCTGCCGGACCGCAAGTTCGAGTCTGACGATATCCTCGTGCTCTTCGGCTTGGCCAAAGACCTGCGCCGCATGATCAACGACTGCGAAAAGAAATAGGCCCGCCGGCTGCATGTTGACCCGCCACGCCGGAGATTGTTTTGGATAAACATTCTCAATCGCCCCGGAATCCGGCAGAACTGCGTTTTCCCAATCCCATCTGCCCCGAACCACCTTCATGCCACCTCCTCAAAAAGGCTACAAAACCATCAATCATCGCGACGTCCAATACCGCTGGATCATGCAGAACCGCAAAGGCACCAACGAGCTGGTCATCGAAGCCAGCGCCCCGGTGAACGGCCAGAACCTGATCGCCGAACTGCCACGCATCGTCAGTTATGACATGGTCACCCTGGCCATCGACTTCGGGCAGGAAAACGGCTGGAAGCCCAATGAGTCGGGCACCCCGTTCCGTTGCAAGTGGGTGCGCAAAGAATTTCAGCTCGCCGATTCGTAAGCCGCGCGGTTGCGGTTGAGCTCTTCTCCCTGCATGGTCATCGCATTTCATAAACCCCACGGCGTGCTCTGCCAGTTCACCCAAGACCAACCCGGCCAACGGACCTTGGCCGATTTCGGCTTTCCACCCGGCGTCTATCCGGTCGGGCGCTTGGACATGGATTCCGAGGGCCTGCTGCTGTTGAGCGATGAAGCGGGTTTTAACAATCGTTTGTTAGATCCGAAAACCGCCCATCCCCGCACTTACCTCGCACAGGTCGAGGGTGTCCCCACGGCGGAGTCCATCCGCCGCTTGGCGAAGGGTGGTCTGGCGATTCAAGGATACAAAACCCTGCCATGCGGCGCGCGCCTGCTCGAGGAGGACCCCGCAATCCCGCCGCGCGATCCGCCGGTGCGCGATCGCCTGGCGATTCCCACTTCTTGGCTGGAACTCACGCTCACGGAGGGGAAAAATCGCCAAGTCCGCCGCATGACCGCTACCGTCGGATTCCCGACACTGCGCTTGATCCGGCGGGCGATCGGGCAACTGCGAATCGATCCCGGCCACGGCGCATGGCGCGAACTGACTTCCAGCGAGATCCAGACGGTCTGGAGAAAATAGCGCGGAGCTTTTTTTCCTTCGCACTGCCCCGCTCACTGGGGGGGCGAGCTGAGGACGATCAAGAGGCCACCGAGGCCACCGAGGCCACCGAGGCCTTGGGGCGCTTCCAGTAAAAAGATTCTTTTGAGGTAGATTGTATCGTATTTTTCGGCATGATTCTTGTGCGATCTTCCGAAACGGCAGCATCCTTTTGTTGAAATGAACTCAAAAACCACCGCGATCATCCTCGTCGGCTACCGGGTGAGCATCTTGTCGGACGGTGGTTCCTCCCACACCCAGACCAAGCCGAATTTTTTCGGCCAACCGATCTTCCCGCTCGATGGTGGCGTGCTCGACAACCGCCAACTGATGGAACAACTCTCGTCCGCCACGATTTGATGGATCACTCAACGGAGGCTGAATCTTTGCCGGAATCAGAGAGCCGGATGCTGCGGCGGTTCGACTTGCTGTCCGAGGTGGTTTTTGAGACCGACGAGTCCGGGATGCTGGTATTCCTCAACAAGGCATGGACTTCCACCACCGGGCACCTCGTCGAACATTGTTTGGGACGGCGGATGTGCAAGTTTGTGATCGAGGAGGATGGTGCCTGTTGCGCTAGAATCATGGTCGAGGGGCGGGCCGAGGACGGGACATGCCTCCGCCTGCGCCATGCCGATGGGGGAGTGATTTGGATGGAAATTTCCGTCACCCGCATGAGCGACGGCGGAGTGGTCGGCGCGCTTCATAACGTGACCTCCCGCAAGCAAGCCGAAGACGAGCTGGCCAAGCTGTCCTTGGTCGCGAGCGATACCGACAGCCTAGTCATCATGACGGATCGCGACGGACTGACCGAATGGCTCAATCAAGCGTTCATCATCCGGACCGGTTACACGCTTGCCGACATGTTAGGTAAAAAGCCGGGGAGTGTCCTCCAGGGGCCGGATACCGACCCGGCGACCGTTGAGCGGATCAGTGCCCAGCTCCAGCAAGGCCGTTCCTGTTGCGTGGAGTTGCTCAATTACACACGTCTGGGTGAAGCCTACTGGATCTCAATGCAGATCACGCCGATCCGCGGTGCGAACGGCAGGATCGAGCGTTTCATCTCGGTGCAGACGGACGTCACTGAGATGCGCAAGACGAGTCTTGAACTGGAAGAGGCCAAGAAGCGGGCTGAATCTGCCAATGAGGCGAAGACCCAGCTTCTGGCGACGGTCAGTCATGAAATGCGGACGCCGCTCAATGCCATTCTCGGCTCCGTCGACCTCGCGCTCGATGGGAATGTGGATGCTTCTGTCCTGCAATCCCACCTCACCCGGATCGATGAGAACGCCGAAATTCTGTTGCGCATCATCTGCGACATGCTCGACGTGTCGAAGATTGAGGCGGGGCAGTTCGATCTGGAGCTTGTTCCTGTCCCGCTTCGGACCTGCCTCGAGGGGATCCTCACGCCGCTGGCCGCGCGTGCCGCGGCGAAGGGACTTGCTTTTGATCTGAGTTTCGACGAGTCGCTGCCGCCCTGGGTGATGGGGGATCCGGGGCGACTCAGGCAAATCGTCGGCAACCTCGTCGAGAATGCCATCAAGTTCACTGACCGGGGGTGCCTGCATGTCGAGCTGTCCCGTTTGGGAGCCAGCCACGGCGGCGAGGCCACGCTTGAAATCCGGGTGATCGATACAGGGATCGGAATTGCGGCCGAGGAGCAAAGCCGGATTTTCCTTCGCTTCGAAAAGGGGGGGGGATCCTCGGTTCGCAGCAATGGCGGGGCTGGCTTGGGACTCAGTATTGTCAAATCGCTGGTCGAAGCGCTGGGTGGGCAAGTCAGCGTGACAAGCACGCTCGGGGAAGGCGCTGAGTTCAGCGTCGTTTTACCGCTGGTGGCGGCTTCGGAGCGTGGGCCAGCCCAGAGCGTGGAAGTGGTGCGGCCGCGGGATGGTGAGTTGGGAGATGGTGTTCCGTTGCGGATTCTGGTTGCCGAGGACTCCAACGCGACCTTTGCCATCGTTAAGATTTTCCTGGAGAAGGCGGGTTACGAAGTGATTCGTTCCGCAGATGGCCGGGATGCCGTCGCTGGGGCGAGGGGCGTGGATTTGATCCTGATGGATATCGAGATGCCGGAAATGGATGGCCTGGAGGCAACCCACTTGATCCGCCGGGCTGAGCGGGAGGAAGGGCGCGCGGCGGTGCCGATTCTGGCTCTAACCGCCCATGCGATCCAGGGCTACCGCGAGCGTTGCCTCGAGGCCGGCTGCACGGGCTATCTGACCAAGCCCATCCGCAGGGAGAGTCTGCTAGAAACGGTGGCAGCCACTCTTGGGGAAGCCCGCTCTTTGCCAAATCCAGTTTTCAGCTAACCGAAAAATGCCCGGAAAGTTTCCCTCCGTGTCTCAAACGGTTTCCTCGGTTGCTGGATGCAGCCGTGGCGGAATGATCCGCTTCAGGACTCGCCCGAGTCTTGTGCCAGGTTCTTTTTCTGCTTCTTCGGCAGTTCGTAGCGCTCGATCATGTTGTAAATGGTCCGCAGGCTGATCTTGAGGCGCTGTGCAGCCCTCCGCCGGTTGCCCCCACAGGCGTCCAGAGCGGCGATCAGGCTCATCCTGGTAAGATCCTCGATGCCGGAAGCTCCTGCGGGAAGCATCGCGTGCACAATACCTTCCGGCTGCCGGTGCAGCAGCGGGAAATCTTCCGGACCGATCAAGCCGTCGCTGGTGCGGGAAACGGCGTGTTCCAAGCAGTTGTAAAGTTCGTCGAGGTTGCCGGGCCACGAATGGTCGAGCAGCCGCTCCAGCGCCCTGCGAGTCAGGGACGGGCGGCGGAGTTTTCGCATGACGCAGATGCGGGTGATCATGTTCTCGCAAAGCAAGGGGATGTCATCGAGTCGTTCCGCAAGGCTGGGAATTTGGATTTGGTAAACGGACAGGGCATACCATAAGTCCTGTCTGAAGCGGCCTTCTTTGATGTCCGTCTGGAGATTCAGCGAGGTGGAGCTGATGATGCGGCATGGAGACGGTTTACCCTTGGGCGCCAGATGTTCGTCTTGGATGACGCTCAAAAGGTGAGATTGGGCGGCCCGGTGCAGGCGATCGATATTCTCTATGTAGAGGGTTGCACCGCGGCACTTGTCCATTTTCCCACTGCTGAAGTGAGGCGCTTCTTGAAGTTTTTCCAGCGGAACTCCGAAGAGTTCCATCTCGATCTGGAACGGGGACAATCCAGCGAGATTGATCGTGCTCATGGGCTTGTCCTTTAATTTCCCACCCTTATGGATGAGCTGAGCAAAACTCCTTTTTCCGCTGTAGGGAGGGCCAGAGAGTATCACCGGTGAAGCGACTTTGGCCGCATGGCCGGCGATCTCGATGGCCTTGCACATCTTTGGGGACTTCCATCGCCGGACGCCTTGGGGAGCGACGAAATTTTCGCTCCAAGCCTGTTGCGTGCCGTGGTAGGCACTGATCGCAACATTGAGCGCAGAGATCAATTTTTCCGGTTCGAAGGGCTTGATGAGGTAATTTTCAGCGCCTGCTTTCATGGCCTGCACCACCGAGGCGACCGCATTCTGCGCCGTTAGCACGAAGCACGGGAGATCTTTGTGGATTTTACGCCCTGAGCGCATCACCTCGATCCCGTCCCCGTCCGGCAGCGAGAGATCGATCAGCATCGCGCTGATCCGTGACCCATCCTTGAGAAGCTCGTTTGCCTGATGGGCTGTGGCACACGGAAGTGGAGAAAACCCCGCCTTCTTGAGAATCAGGCAAAGCAACTGGGAAGTGGGTTGGTCATCTTCCAGAACGACTACTTTCGGGAAAATCTCTTCTGGATGCTTGGGACTCGATTGGGTAGAAGACATCAAATTTGTTAAACGTAGGAGTCAAGTGATAATCACGGCGCGGTTCAAGGGTAAATCGTGGAAACCTCTAGAATTAAAGCGTTCACCGGCTGATTTGAGTGCATAAATTGCATGAGTTTGTAAGTTTTCCGTCAGACTCAGGAGATCCATGCAGTTCTTGAATTTTGCCGTATTTACAAGGCTGACCGGTGATTATCCCTCGATTTATCCTTCCTAACCAACGAGTTGTGCTGTAACCGTTACGCCACCCACTGCAATTTTTCATTGAGAAGCTGGGGAACTGACCCGATACTTCAAGGTATGAAGGCAGTGAGAACTTTGAAAAGCCGCAAACGTCTAATGATTGACGAAGATCGGCTTGAGGAGATTGGCGGACTGGGAAACCCTGATATCTGCCTGATTCTCGATTCTTTCACCCGCGAACTCACCGGCTACTTGCATCTCATCGAACAACAACAAGCGGAGAAAAGCACTGCGGAATTATTAGTGACCTTGCACAAGCTGTCCGGCGCGTCTCGCACGTGCGGATTTAGCGGAATCAGCCGGGCGGTCGATGCGTTTACGGGCGCTCCAAAGCCGCTGAATTCGAAGCTTCACGCGGATTTACGGACCGTTATCGAGGCAAGCATCGAAGAGTGGCACAGCCTGCTCTCTTCGCTACGGCGGAGTTGACTCGGTTACGGCCTTGAGCCGGAAAAAGCCATCGGAAGCCGCGCTCGTGCTGGAGTGGGTGTCCCAGAAATCATCGGTGGTCAACGCTTGAGTCGGCACCTCATCCCAGCGGCTGAGATCCGAAGAGAATTCCAGCGCGATGCGACCGCCGCTCATTTCCCGCCGCTGAAGGAAACGCACGCTCATGCCGCCTGCAGTCGCTTGTATGCCGAGCGGTTGGCCATTGATCCGTGGCTCACCGCCTGTTGCGTATGCCAGCCACGTCGACTGTCCCGCAGGGTCGCCTTCCGGGAATTCGTTTTGATACCATTGTGCGTAGGTTTTCCCTGTGAGGTGGAACTCTCCTGTGAGAGCACCGCTGTGATTCCGATCCGTGGCAGCGATGGTGAATGGATATCTGTCCGGTCTGACGGGGACGGCGGTGCTGCCGTTGTAGGTGATTTCCGTCACCAGTCCGGGTGAGGAGTTGAGAACGGTGATGAAAGGATCGGAATCCGCGATGGATTTGGTGAGTCCGGCAGTTTGGAAATCCACGGGGGCTTTGGAAATCGTAAACACGGTGTCGACCGCTAGGTCTTCCGGCATGATTTCCGCCCGCGCTTGGTAAATGCCCGCATTCACCGGCATGAAAGTTGGGTCGAGTGCCGGTGAGGGTTGGGGAACCGCACGGGCAAATAGCTTCAGTATCGGCGCGCCCACACTGCCCCAATCCCTCGCCGGATATTGCCATTCCCCGTTCTTGATCCGGAAAACCACATCGGTGTCCGGATCGTTGCCGACCACTGGAGCCGAGGTAGAAAGCGCGAGATTGAGCTCGTTGTATGGGCCAGGCACACCCAGTGGAGTCGCTCCGACGTTCTGGGTGTTGAAGGAGATCGCGATGATACACGCGTCAGGAACCGTGATCGAAGCGTCGAGCGGGATCAAGGCCTTGAAGGCGTAACCGCTGTAGGGGTAGTTCGAGCCGTTTGGCAAACGTTCGGGGCGCCACGGGATCTGGACCTGGGTGGTGGCTTCGTCGAGCAGTTGCAAGCTAATGGCACCGGCGGCGTTGGTTTTGAGTTCGTAGATGCTCGCGCTGACCGGGTGCTGGTAGCCGCTGGGGTCGCGTGCGGCCAGCGCTGAGTAATTCGCCGCCCTGGCCCACGTCACCATGACGACTTCGACGCAGTCTGCCACCCGTTGGCTGCCTCCCAGTTGAACCAAGTTGCCCAACGCACTCGTGGAGTTTGCGGCGAAAGCATAACTAAAATAAGTCAATGGCAGGATATCCGGAATCCGGTTGCTGAATACCGTGGTTTCCTCTTCGGTGTCGATTTCACGGTAGGAAAACGCCGCTTCCCGCGCAACGCCGTTCACCCAAATCCGCGGATGTGCAGGACTTCCGTCGTAGGTGGGCTGAACGTCGGTAAAACGTATATCTTGGCCGATGGAACACGCGGCTGCTAAAATCCACAAACAGCCAGTGATCCAGTGGTGATTCATGGTGCGTTTTTGATGATTCATACCAAAAAACGATTCCCCGGCTATCTGGCCGGAGAATCGTTTTCACATGAAAACTTAAAAACTAAAGAGGGAGTTGTTCTAGATCCGACGGCGGCGGAAGGCTAGGCCCCCAGCTGCTGCGGCAAGAAGAAAGACCGAAGATGGCTCCGGAACTGCCGCAACGATGCCATCGAAGTAAAGGAAATTGGTACCATACTGGCCACTTTCTGGAGCGATTCCGATTCGCATCTCATCGACTGTGAAGCCGCCGAGCCCTGCAAAGGTGCCGCTGGAATTGGCGGTATTTCCTGAAGTCAGCGAAAACATGTAATCAAGATTTGATCCGTTTGTTGTCAGGGACACTGCCAAGGCTGTAAACTGGGACTCGAAGATGGCCATGCTCGCCGTGCTTTTGACTCCACCGCTCGAGGCAGATATGTTCCAGGTGTCATTTAAACTGTCCTCGGGGTTGGTTCCCACATTGGGGTTCGGATCGAAAACGAGCGCAAAAATCTCGGCGCTTCCATTGTGGAACGCGATCTGGAAGGAATTCCGCTCCCTACCGAAAAATGGCCCGCCGACGTCAACTTGAAATCCCTCACTGTCGATGATCCCGAAGTTCATGCTGAAAAGCATGTTTTGGCTGATGGACAACGTGTGAGAGGTGTAAAAGCTTCCGGCGGTCGTGATATCGGTATTGTAGTAGCCGCCAACCGCTGCCCGCGTAACATTGTCGGAGCCAGACACTCCGAAGGCCCATGGAATCACTTCGCCGTCAATCAAATTAGCTTGACTTTGGGTCCACCCATCCACGCCGACGAAAGCTCCTCCCGGGAGGAGTCCACTGAAGTTTGAGGTGTAGGATGCGGCCTGCGCTGAGAGGGAGCATAGCCCTGCCGCTACGGAAGCGATGATGTAGGAGTGTTTCATAGGGAAAGGTGAACAGATTATAGATAACTCAAAGGGCGCTGATCACCGGTCTTTCGGTGCTCTCGACCACCACGGGTGGAGGAGGAGTGATGGAGGGTTTTCTTCTCGCTCCTTGGACAGCAGGCATCACGATTAAAGTTACGGCACTGGCGAGAAGAAAAATCCTAGTTGGTTTGTTTTTCATAGCGCAATCATGTTAATTATCAGGCGGGAGTCAAAATGAACCGATGATTTCATCGTGCATCTTTTGCATCTTTTTGGTTGGGAATCATCTGCCTTGCCTTTTGTAGCCGTGAGGCGTCTTCCCCCGCTGCTTCCATGGCGGCGTCCGAGAGTGCAGGTGCGCCCCGCGTGCGCTGCAAGATCCGCTCGTAGGTCAGCGTCTCCCATGGGGTGTCAGGAAACTGTCTCCCCATCCGCTGCGCCCGCCGCATCGCCTCGAGCCAGAGGTCCCGGGTTTCGAGCGGGTCGATTTGTGACCAAGCTTCCGCTTGGCCCAGCGGTAAACTGATCCGTTTGGGTTCCAGTATCCCTTGAATGGCGAAGGACTGGCGGGCGAGAGCGTCCTTGTCATCGAAGTGCAGTGCCAACATCCCGGTCAGCCCGGCGACCCGCGGATCAAGCGGGGTCAGTGCGGCAGCGAGCTTGAGTATTTCAATTCCATGCTCCAGAGGATCCTCTCCCGGCGGTGCTGCGGTGGTTTCTTCCTCGTGGGGTTTCCGTTGCTCCTCCAAATAGATTTTGCCGGCCTCGGCGAGGAGGAGCTCCGAGCGGTCGGTCGCCAGCAGCGGCCTGCCTGTCGCGCTGCCATGGACGATGCAGGCCCCGAGGGCCGCCACCGCCAATCCGCCCAGCCGCCAACCGACGGCCGAGGCCCGGGGGAATTTGGCGGTTGCCTGTCCGCCGGTTGCCAGCGCGAGCAAGCCGGCCGCCGCCCACAGCAGGCTGAACTTATGCCCCGGAACATCCATCAAGCCATGCAGCGGCAGGATCAAGGCCGCCACCAGCAAGCCCGCCCGCAAGGCGCGCGCGCGGCCGTTCCGGATGCTCCGCAGTGCCGGGATGAGCACTGCCGCCGCCAGTCCCACCAGCGCCAGCGTGGCCGGGATCCCGCATTCCGCCGCCATCCACAGCCAGTCGCTCTCGGGATGCAGGCAGGTGCTTTCGCTCAGGTTGGCGGTCTGCTCCTGGTATTGTGGGAAAATGAATTGGAACTGCCCCGCTCCCCAGCCACCCATGGGTGCGTCCGAGATCATCGCCACGGTGTCGCGGTGGATCGCGACCCGCGAGTCGAGCGTTTCCAAACGCTCCATCAAGGGCACACCAAGATCGCCGTCCGGAGTGACCGTGAACTTCCCAAGAGAATCCTCCACCCGCTGCCGGACCGGCGTGTCGAGCAGCGAGAAAATCAGGGCGGAGCCGCCAAGCACCAATGCCACCGCCTTGCCCACATGCCCGCCCAGGTAGCGCGGACCGGCCAAGACGAGCCACAGCACCGCTCCGGACACCAACAAAAAGATCCCGGCCCGCGAAATGTTCAGACTGAACAACACGCCTAGCAGAAAAACCAGCGCCAAGCTCGCCACCCCGATCTTCCAAGGACTGCGCCAGCGCACCCCTTGCACCAGCAGACCCAGCGAGACCATACTTCCCATCACCAACAAGGTCGCCGAATGATTGCGGTTCGGGAAAAAGCCGAAGCTGCCGGAAGCGTTGGTTTGGAAGTTCAGTAAATCCGGAGCCAGCCAGGCGATGAGCGCGTAGAGGACCACCGATGCCAAGAAGCCGAGACCCAGGCGCTGCGAGGATCCCTTGCTCTGGCAAGCCGCCCACAGCGCGACCAATACAGTCGCAGCCATCACCGCGAGCGAGCCAAACGCCGCCAAGGGTTGCGGCGTGAACCGCCCTCCCGTATCGACTCCCTCCGCGGCGAGCGCCACCCGCCACGCCGGCCAAGTCGAGCCATCCACCGGCAGAAACGCCAGCAGGCTGCCTATCAGCCATAAGCTTGCAGCGATCCAGCAACCTGCCGGCACCCGCTGCCGGACCGGTTGCCAAAACATCAACAAGCCCGCCGCCGTCAAAGCGCCACCGGTCAGCGCATCACGATCCGCCGATGCGGAGAGCCAGCTCAAAAAGCAGATGGCTCCCAACAACCCCAGAGCGATCCCGCTGCCGCCATGTTCCTCTTCTGGAACGGGAAAATGCCGACGGGTCTCAGGCTGATGGGTCATTCGCATAGGGAAGCGGGAGGCGGGAGGCGGGAAGAGTTTACCGCAGAGGCGCGGAGGACGCAGAGGGACGCGGAGCCAGGACGATGGAAATGGGAGGGGAAAACGGTAGGGCGTGGTCGGCCTCGCCGCGCCCACTTATCGCCAGCGGCGCGAGATGCAAATGAAATACGAAAGAATAGCCTCCGGCGGAAGAACGTGAAGTGGGACGGCCCAGCGGTCCATCCCTACCAGGTAGGGCGTGGTCGGCCTCGCCGCGCCCACTTATCGCCAGCGGCGCGAGATGCAAATGAAATACGAAAGAATAGCCTCCGGCGGAAGAACGTGAAGTGGGACGGCCCAGCGGTCCATCCCTACCAGGTAGGGCGTGGT
>JBBECN010000034.1:0-7246 GCA_040881795.1 Akkermansiaceae bacterium | reverse complement strand
ACGTCTGATTTCGAATCAGGTGCCATAGACCACTCGACCACCTCTCCTTGAACGGAGCGAAAAAGTGGGCGGGCGACCGGGGCTTGTAAAGCCTCCAGTTTCACTTAGTCAGGAAAAACAATCGCGCGGTGGCCGTCGATGATGGTGCGGTCGTGGACGTGGTAGCGGATGCCCTTGGCCAGAGCGATGCGTTCGCAATGGCGGCCGAGGCGGACCAGGTCGTTTGGCGTGTGGAAATGATGCACACGATCCACCTCCTGTTCGATGATCGGCCCGGCATCGAGATCGGCAGTGACGTAGTGGCAGGTGGCCCCGATGAGTTTCACACCACGTTCGTAGGCTTGTTTATAAGGGTTTGCGCCGATGAAAGCGGGCAGGAAACTGTGATGGATGTTGATGATGCACCCGGCGAAGTCGGCGCAGAAATTATCGGGGATGATCTGCATGAAACGCGCCAGCACGATCAATTCCACGTCCTGCTCCGCGATCAGCCGCCGGATCTCGGCGAAGCCGGCGGCACGGGATTCGCCATCCATCTCAATGCGGTGAAATGGAATCCCCGAGCGCTCGGCGATCGGGCGGCAGTTGTCACGGTTGCCGATGATGGAGGTGATTTCGATGGGAAGTTCGTCGAGTTCCGAGCGCCAAAGAATTTCATTGAGGCAGTGGTCGGTCTTGGTCACCAAGACGGCGGTACGCATGCGATACGGGAGACGCCGGAAGTGCCAGTCCGCTTGCAGCGAGCGGCCGAGTGTGCCGAATCCATCGATGAAATCCTGGGCGTTCACATCCAGATCCATCATTTCAATTTGCAGGCGGGCAAAAAACTTGCCGGCGAGTTTGTCAGAAAATTGGGCGAACTCAACGAGGTTCCCGCGATGGCTGGCGACGTAGCTGGCAACTTTGGCAACGATGCCCGGCTGGTCGTGGCAACTGAGCTTGAGAATTAATCCGGGACGCGACATCGGGGCGAAGAGTGCCTACCGGACATCACTGCGTCAATCACTGCGGTTTTGCAGCAGACGTTTCCGCTAGATCCGGGGTGCTTTCCGGCTCAGTGACGTGGAGCGCTGCAGGCGGTGCTGAGTCTGTAGGCAGCTGCAAAAGCGGTTCAAATTGAGAGCCTTGCCGCGTGGCGAGAGTGAGCAGCAGCAACGAAAACAGCATCGTCGAGAGTATACCAGCCAGACCGGCGAACCACCAACGGTGGGAGCCAGAATGGGGTTGGCCCAGTCCGGGTTCGTCGACCACCGGCGGTGCGGGGCGCCTCAGCGGAATTCCCATCGGCGTGTGCCGTGCCACATTCTGAACCGGCACGGCGGCAGGCAACTGCCAACCGGCGAAATCCAAATCATCCGCCGCGAGAACCAGATCTTCAAGATTCGCCACTTTACGCAGACCGATCTCACGGTGACAGGCCATGGCCGCGACCACGGCTTCGTCGACGAACCCGTCCCGCTCAAACCGGCGCGAATCGGAGTCACCTTCTGCGCGGATTGACGGAAGGGGGCTTAATCTGAGGGAATTCATCATCGGTGCGGATTCTTTAAGGGCTGGATACATTTAAATTACTTAAACGTCAATTTTTAATGTTTCCTAACTAAATCCCAAGCCGGCCGCAAAGGGTCCCCTACCCCGTTACTGTTGGGGTGACAATCTCATCGACAAATTGGGATGGCAAGCCGACACACCTGCCGCCGATGTCCTTGTTCCACGAATCCCGCCTAACGCTGAGGTTGGCGCTGCCCCTGATGATCGGGCAGCTCAGCCAAATGCTGCTCGGGGTGGCGGACACCGTGATGGTCGGCCACCTTGGGGTGCAGGATCTGGCGGCGCTGACTTTCGCAAATTCGCTATTTCACGTGCCGCTCGTGTTTGGGATCGGGCTGCTGACGGGGATTTCCGTGTTCACCTCGAATTCACGGGGAGCCGAGGACGACGCGCGGGTTCGTGGGAGTTGCCGGCATGGGTTGTATCTCTCGCTCGTGCTGGGACTGCTGATATTCGGCGTCTCTTGGGCGCTGTCTTATCGGCTGGATCTGTTCGGTCAGCCTCCCGAAGTGACCACGCGGACGACGGTGTTTTTCCGGATTGTGATGGCATCCTTGTTGCCGGCGCTGGCATCGATCGCGCTCAAGAACCACGCAGACGCGCTCAACCGCCCGTGGCCTCCGTTTTGGATTTTCCTGGGTGGCGTGGCGCTGAACATCGGCCTGAACTGGGTGATGATTTATGGCAAACTCGGCTGCCCGGCGCTGGGTTTCGAGGGTGCGGCATGGGCGACGCTGATTTCGCGTTCTGTGATTCTGGTGGCAATGATGGTGTGGCTGGTGAATGCCAAAGGGCTGCGTCAGTGGGTGCCTTACCGTTGGTTCCGCCAACCGGATTTCGGAGATTTGAAACGCCTGTTATCCATCGGGCTGCCTGCGAGTTTCCAGATGGCGTGCGAAGTTTCGGCTTTCTCACTGGCCGGGTTGATCATGGGAAAATTCAATGCCACCGCGATGGCGGCGCATCAAATCGCGATCACGCTGGCGGCCACCGCTTTCATGCTGCCCCTCGGACTTTCGATGGCCCTCACCGTGCGGATGGGCGAGGCCCACGGCGCGGGCGAAATGGCAAGACTCCGGCCGATCGCCGTTTCCGGCTGGCTGCTGGCTGCTGGCTACTCGATGTTGGGTGCGGCGGTGTTTCTGATTTTCGGGAAATTTCTAGCAGGGCTTTTCATCGACGCTCCGGAAGTCATCGCCCTGACGGCCTCGCTGCTGGCGATCGTCGGCGTGTTTCAGTTGGTGGACAGCCTGCAGGTCGTCTCCTCTGCGATGTTGCGCGGCCTGAGGGACGCGCGGATTCCGGCGATCATAGGTTTTGTTGCCTATTGGATCGTGGGACTCCCCGTGGGTGCGGGATTGGCATTCGGGCTCCAGCTTGAGGCGATCGGCGTTTGGTGGGGCTTGGCAGCGGGGCTTTTTGTCGCCTGTGTTACCCTCGGCCCGCGCTTGTGGAATCGCGCCACATCGATAATGTCTTCTCAATGAGACTCGTCCAGCTGCTTGCATTTCTGTTACTTGCGCCATCCCTGTTCGGCTCGGAACTCACCCAAATCCCGAATTGCCGGCTCATCCCCACAGATTGGGCGGATGGCGACAGCTTTTCAGTGCGCCTCCCGGACGGCAGGGAACAGACGATCCGGCTTTATGGAGCGGACTGCATCGAAATGCATGTTCAGGGAGATGATTCCAATGCCCGCCGCCTGCGCGACCAGCGCCGGCATTTCGGGATCGACAACATTCTGGTCGCGAAATCCATGGGCGAAGCCGCCAAAGCCGCAACCTTTAAAAAACTCACCGGTCCCTTCACGATCCACACCACCTTCGCAGACGGCCGTGGCGACGGTCGCTTCAGCCGGGTCTATGCCTTCGTGGTGACGGCCGATGGTGAAGATCTCACCGAATGGTTGGTCTCGCAGGGCTTGGCGCGGGCCTTCGGCGTCGTCCGCCAACGTCCTGATGGCACCCGTGGCAGCGAGTGGCGGGAGCAACTCGCTGACTTGGAACTCACCGCTGCCCGCGCCGCCAGTGGAGCCTGGGCGAAGACGGATTGGAAACAGTTGCCGGAATTCCGCAAACAAGCCCGCGACGAACTTGCTGAACTGGAAGTGGCAAAGGGCAACAAAGTGGCCGATGAATCCACCCAGATCGATCCGAACACCGCCGCACGCGACGAACTGATGAGTATCCCCGGTGTCGGCGAAAAAACGGCGGACGCCATCATCGAGGCCCGCCCTTACCAAAACATCGAAGACCTTCTCAAGGTCGCTGGCATCGGTCCGGCGTCACTCAAGAAAATCGAGCCGTTCCTAAAAATCGCCACCCCCGGAAGTTAGGAGAGCACCCTGAGCCGCCAGAGTTTGTCGCGTTTCAAGACAAATGTTTTCTTACTCCCCCGCCCCCGTCCGGCCGCCCCGTGCTCGACCTCCACGTCGATCACCTCGCCCCTAGGCTTGATCGCCGCGACCCTGAAAACCGGCTCGCGGCGCATGCGCAGGAAACAATGCAATGGCACATCCGGATGCGCCGCATTCCATAGATACCTCGCTGCCGGAAATTCCGAAACCTCCGAAATCGCCACCAGGATTTCCCGCAACAAACGCCCGCCATGGCGGTGCACCAGACGCCCGGCCGAGCGCCTCGCCAGCAGACTTTCGATCAACGCCGCCGCCGGATTTTGATGATCCTCTTCCATTTCCTGGATCAACTCGCGCGCATGCAGCGCCATCAGCGCGTGAACCTCATCACGGTCGATCTCACCTCGTTCGAAGCTGGCGAAAATTTGAGTGGGGGTCGGAATCATCTCTGAAATTTGCCTTATTTCGCACAAGCCAGCGACTCCAGCAAGCCCTTGAAGAAGCCGTTGGGAAAATGCGGCGACTGGCTACCCACGGCATTGGGTTTACCGACTCGATTCGGCCGGCACCGCATTTTATTTAAGCAGACTAAAGATCTAAAATTCTCAATCATTCATCGATACCTATTTTAAATTAAATTACAACTCTTTGATTTTTAGCCATTTTCAATTTTTAAACTGCGCCCAAGTTAGGCATGGTGATCATCAATAATTGCCAAATATCGATTTTTCAACTGACCTTTCGGCGTCTCCCATACCTATGAAACCGTCTATGCTCCCCCGCATGGCCGCTGTTTCGATTTTTAGCGCGATCTCCCCGTTGTCGGCTCAGAATCTCACCAGCGCCCCCCGCAACTCGGAAGTCAGCGTCAAAGTCGATGATTTTGACGAAACTTGTGATTCCCGCTTCGCAGCAGGCTCCCCGATTCCCGGGAGCTACGAAGTTTCGTCACTGAACAAAGCCAAGGGTGAGATTTCCGAAGGTAAGCCGGTCTATGCCGCACAGGATACCCGGACTCTCAACACGCGGTCGGCTGCCTCGCGCGATGTCGAGTCGGTGGTCGATTTGAACGTGCTTCGCAGCCCTTCACCCTACCGCAAAGTCGCAGTGAGCGCCAAGGGCGTAGCCAACGAAATCGTCGCCAATAGCCTGCAAAGCGGCCTTGCGCGGATTTCCGCACTCTATCGCGAAGCTGGCAAAGCGGATCCCGGCTCCGATTGCAACTCAATCGGCCTCTCGGTCGAACAACGGATCCGACTGGATCACAGCAAGGTTCTTGAAATCGTCGCGGCCGAAGTCGGTGCGAATACCCGTTGCGCCTGCGAAATCGTCAAATTGGCGATCACCGCCAGCGAAGCGGATGTGGCACTCGTGGTTTCGATCGTTGAAACGGCCATCACCATCGCGCCGGACACCATGCGTATTGTCTCCCAGTGCGCCATCGCCACCATGCCGGAATCGATCGTCGCGGTGCAGGCCTTGCTCGCCAAGTTCGTCCCACACAGCGGTGATGGAGGCACCAGCGCGAAAAGCGCCAAGAGTGCGAAAAGCGCCAAGGCCGCCGCGATCGGTGAGCCGGTTTGGCCCGATGTGCTGGATCTACCGCGAACGCCCATCTATCTGCCGCCACCAGTCACTCCGCGGCCGGTGACCGAGGTGAATCCGTGAGCAGATTGATGGTTGTTCAGTGATTGAAAATGAACTCCTTCGAGTTCAGCAGCGCCCAGAAGATATCCTCCAGAGTTTCTTTCACCTGCGCAGGCTCCTTGGCTTCGGCCACAGCGGCGAGTAGTTTTTCCTCCTCCATGTCCGTTGGCGCGCGACTCAAGACCGTGAGGTAGAGACTCTCGATCACTTCAGACGGGCTCTTCTTTTCCAAAAGAAGCTTCTCAACCTTTTTTCCCTGGCGGATGCGTTGCTGGGTGGTGTCGCCATTCAGCAGATGCAGGGCTTGTGAGAGGTTCGGCTCCATCTTCACCTCGCAAGAACATACGGTGGCGCGGGTGGCACGACCGAAGGTGGTGAGGAAATAATTGGAAGTGTTACCATCCGCGATCTGGACGGCACGCGCACCGAGCGGCAGGCCCTTGAATTTGTTAGGGGTGCCGGTGACCTGCGAGATGGAATCCAACAGAACCTCGGCGCGCACCCGCCGGATCATGGCGTGGGAGAAATTCCTATTGTCGCTGAGATTGGATTCATTGGTACGAGTGGATCGCTGATAGGTCCTCGAAGTGCAGATGTCGCGAACGAGTTTTTTGAAATCGTAGTTGTAGGAAACAAACTTCTCCGCGAGCGCATCGAGCAGTTCCGGATTTGAGGGAGGATTGGAAACGCGCACGTCATCGACCGGATCGACGATGCCCACCCCGTTGAAGTGTGCCCAGACGATGTTGACCACGTTTTTGGCGAACCAAGGATTTTCCGGCGAGGCCAGCCAATCGGCGACGGCCAAGCGGCGTGATTGCTTTTTGAGGTCCGGTTGCGGGCCGCCGAGGAACTTGGGCGCCATGTTCTGTTTGCTCACCGGATGCTGGGTCTCGCCGCCCTGATCGAAAATGACACGCTCGCGCGGGTCTTCGGCGGGCTTGCGTTTCACCTGGGCGAAAAACGCGGCGAATCCATAGTAATCATCCATCGTCCAGCGATCGAACGGGTGGTTGTGACATTGGGCGCACTGGATGCGCGTGCCCATGAAGACCTGGGCGACGTTCTCGGTGAGCTTCAGGACATCCTGCTCGATCTGGAAAAAATTGGTGGCCGGGCTGGAAAAGGTTCCACCCTCGGCAGAAAGCAGTTCCTTGACGAGTTGGTTGAATGGCACGTTGCCGGCAATGCGCTCGCGCAGCCACTGATAGTAGTTGAGCGCGGCCTTGTAGGAAACCTGCTGCGGGCCGTTGTTAAAGGTACGGATCTGCATCAGCTCCGCCCATTTCATCACCCACATTTCGCTGAACTCCTTGCGGCCTAACAAATCATCCACCAGCGCGTCGCGTTTCTCCTGACGATTGTCTGCTAGAAATTTCTCGCGCTCCGCCACCGTCGGCGGCACACCGACGATATCGAGGAACACGCGGCGCATGAAGGATTCGTCGTCCGCAAGATCGGACGGGATGATGCGCAGCTTGTTGAGTTTCTCCAGGACGTGGGTATCGACGTAATTGGACGCTGCGATTTCCGGGCGTTTGTAGTTGGGATCATGCGGAACGACGATCGCTTGGGAGCCTTCGGTAAAGGTGTGGAAGCGGGCTAACAGGAATCCCTCGCCACGGTTTTTCGAAGCAGCAAGTCCTTCGCGGGGATCGATGGTCACCGAGTTGTCATTGGAAGTGGAAAAGG
>JBBECN010000033.1:0-42995 GCA_040881795.1 Akkermansiaceae bacterium | reverse complement strand
CGCCGCCGCCGGCTTGAGTCGGAAAAAGGGCGCGACCTCGAGGGCCAGATCGAAACTCAGGGCATTGTCGGTCTCCGAGATATTGAGGCTCAGTCCGGTGCCGCCGGGGTCGGAATTCAGGTCGTAGGCGGGTGAGAGAATCCAGCCGTTTTCGGTGAACAGGAAACCATGGTTGCGCAGATGATCGTCGGTGTTGCTCACGGCGATGGAGAAGACGATGCGCCGCCACAGTTCCTCAAGATCTCCGGCGGGTCGCGCTCCTTGGCGGCTGAGAAACCCGACAATCTCCAGGTAGCTGGCTCCGGCAAAATGATCGTCGCCATCGGCGTGTCCGAGCAAGGTCATTGCCGAAGCGAAATGAAGCCGCTTGCTTCCGTGGCTGCCCGGCACGCGGTCGAAGCGGCGGGTCATGATTTTGTTTTCTTCGGTGCTCGTCGCCGGGTTTCCGTGAGGCGGGCATCCTCCAGCTTGCGACCCAGAACATCATCGGTGGCGATCCGGGAAAGATCCTCTTCCAGCCCCAGAACCGCCAAAACCTGCACCAGCTTGCCCAACGAAGCACCCGCCGCCCCATTTTCCAGGAGATGAAGGGTCGAGCGGCTGATCCCCGCCCGCTCCGCGACTTGTTGCGCGCTGAGCTTTCGCCGCAGCCGCGCCAACCTGAGATTCTCGCCCAGGGCGACGAGCAGCCGCTCGTGCTTGGGGAGGAGATGACTGATGGTACAAGCCACCGGCCGGCCCTGGGGCGATCTAATAGAGCACATGACCCTGAACGGCAGGGTGAGTGGGCATATTTCAATAGCCAACCAAGCCCGCAAACCATAACTCCAGCCTTGCAGATTCGGGCAATTCGTGTATTTTTCGTGTGTGCCCACCAAGACCATCACCCTCGAGATCGATGCCTACGAAAAGCTGCGGGCTGCGAAGCGTGGGGGCGAGTCGTTCACGGAGGTCGTCCGGCGGGCGGTCATTCCCGCCAGCGCGCCAACTGGAAAAACCCTTCGGGAACACTACCGCGGCGGAGGAGGCCTCGTAAGCGACGAGTATCTCGATACTGCCGAACGGGCCTCTTCCCACGACCCCATTCCCGAAGATCCATGGGCCTGATCCTCGACACCAACTTCGTCATCACCGCCGAGCGGGAGGCGAATCGGTGCGTGGTCGGGAGGGCCGATGCGTTCCTCGCCAAACATCCCAGAGATTCGTTTTTCATCACCTTCACCGTGGCGGGTGAACTCGCCTGCGGACAATCCGCCGCCGCCAGGGCGCAATGGGAACGCTTGTGCCTCCCTTATGCCGTGCTGCCATGGACCATCGAGATCTCCTGGCAATACGGCGAACTCTACCGCCTGCTCGCCGGAAGCGGCACACTGATAGGCACCAACGATCTCTGGATTGCGGCCACCGCATTGGTGCATGGCATGGCGGTGGTCACCAACAACCAGCGCGAGTTTGATCGCGTGCCAGGGCTGGGTGTCATGGGATATTGAGGACGAATGTCGATGACGGTAACGACGCCGTCGAAGTCGTGATCCAGATCGAGCGTCTCGGCGGTGCAGATCGCGATTTGCCATGCGGAGAACCCGCCGGCCGGCGCACCGATCCACTTGGTGGTGAGCGCAGCCTGTTCGGCGGTGAACTCCTCCGGAGTCATCTTGCCTTGGTAGAATTTCACCTCACCGATCATGCCGTCTATAAACCTGAAGAGGAAAATAGAACCGCAGATGGACGCAGATTAACGCAGATAATCAAAGAGTTGCATCGATTGTCGGTTTCACCGTCAGGATGAAACGGGAATTCTTTAAATGTGTCTTAAAATCAATGTCCATCTGTGTTCATCTGCGGTTCAAACAAGGCACCTCTGAATGGCCGAATGCGAAACGGCTCTCGGAACTTGAATTCCTCCGGTCCGCTCAGGGTTGGGTCACTTTGAGCCGCAAGAAGTCCATCGGATTGGTGCCGGTTAGCGTGTAGGAGATCGAGCCTGCATCCTCAGACGCCGCGACGGGATCCCAGTCATCGGTCACCCCGAGATCCGTCGACTGCTCGATGAGGTAGCTGAGGCCGGTCGTGCCGGCGCGCTTGGCGAAGGACAACTCGAGACCGGTGAAGGTGCCGACCGTCGGATTGGGAACCGTCGGGTCCTCGCCCGCGATGGCGTATTCGACGAGGTTGCGGATGCCGTCGTTGTCGAAGTCGTCGTTGGGGCCTCGTTGGTCGATTGGCACCTGACCATTGGCGAACTCGCCGGTGATCCAGGAGGAGAAGCCTGCGGCCTCGCCGACGGTCAAGGTGCCGGAGCCGGTGATCTGGGGGATGCCGATGACCGGGAGGACCGAGCTGGAGTTTCCATAGACGCGGCCGGTCTCCAACTCGGTCGTTCCGATAACCAGCTTGGCCACCTTGTCGGTGCCGGTGTAGGTGAGGCTAAGGGTTGCGCCGGTTTCGGTGATGGTGACGGTGGAGGCGTCGTTGCCGGAATTGGCGTTGGCCGGGTTCGTGGCCTGGGTGATGCGGAGCGTGCCGGCGTTGACCGTGGTGTTGCCTGCAAAGGTGTTGTTAGAACCGCTCAGGACCAGGACCGAGGTGGTGCTGTTCTGGGTGATGCCGGTGACGTTCGGGCCGATGTTGGCGCCGATGGTGGTGTTGCCGGTGCCGGTGCCTTGCAGGGTGATGCTGCCCGTGTGATTGATCGCGGCGGTGTTGATGTTGATGAAGTTGGCGGCGAACCCCAGATTGTTGAGAACCACATTGCCGGTGCCGGTGATGCCACCGGTGATGTTAGTCGAGGCTCTGGTGGTGCCGCTGATGACGTTATCGAAAGTTTGAAGCGTCAGATTTCCATTCAAGCTGATTCCACCCGACAGCGCGAACCCTGAGCCGGCACCATTGGCTCCAATCATGATCTCGCCGCTGTCTGGAGAGTTGATGGTGAAGGCGTTTGAGTTGGGTCGTCCGGTGATGTAGCTGGCACCGGTGGATCCACTGCCACCGATGTTGACTCCACCGGTGCCCAGCGTGGTCTCGGTGGTTACGGAGTTCAAGGTGCCGTTGCGGATGGTGACGCCGCCGGTGAAGGTGTTCGCGCCCCCAAGGGTAAGCAGGCCCGAACCGGTCTTGATCAGGGAACCGCTCACCTCGCCATCGTCAGAAAGGTTGCCGGCAAGCGTGATGTTGCGCGCGTTGCCGGTGCTGTCCTGTGCCTGGATGGTCACGGCCGTGCCGAGTTGCATGGGGAGTGAGCAACTCCAATTCTGACTGGCGCCCAGCGTGCCGCCTTGTAGTTGGATCTCGACTGCAAGGTCGGCGGCGGCGGAGCCACGGATGATGCCCTGGGCGCCGACATGGAGACTGCCGCCGCTGAGCTGCAAGACAGCGGTTGAAGCCGGGTCATAGGTGCCGGAATCGCCGCCGAACTGGATGCCGTTGGCGATGACCGTGCCACCGGACTGGCTCATGCTGGCGAGGTAAGGAGCATCGATCGTGCCCGCCTTGAAAAAGTAGATCTTGTTTGCGGTGTTTCCGGTTCCAACGGTGAGGGTGCCACCCTGCACATCGAGCATACCGTTGGATTCCGGAGTGTTTGAAATGCGAATCTCACCGGAGCGGTCGGCGGTGGTGCCGACATTCACCGTGGCCCCGCTTTTCACCGTCATGGTGGATGTGTTGGAGATGGAGGTCCCGTTTCCGATGCCGAGGTAGGCGTTGTTGACGGTCGGCGTCGTGTTGTTGCCGTTGACAGTCAGGGTGCCGCTGGAAAGCGTGAAATTCACGCTGCGGCTGTTGCTGGAGACATTGTAACCGACGTTGTTGCCGGGCGTGATGTTTAAGTCTCCCCCTGTTTGGTTGAAGGTGGCGGCAGCCATGCTACCGACGTTGGCATTGTATGCTCCAGCGGTCATGTTGACCGTGCCGGAACCGTTGAAGTTGTATTGCGAATTGGTCGCGCCGCCGCCGAGATTCAAGACCGCGCCCGAGTTTACGGTGATGGCGGCCGGCTTGTTATTTTGATAGGTGATGGCGGAGTTGATCGTGGCGGATTTGCCGGCGGCCACGCTGACAGGGGTATTGTTCGTGCCATCGTGGAGCAGCAGCGCGGCTCCCGAGAGCGAGTAGCCGCTGTTGTCGAAGGTGATTCCACCACCGGCCTGAACCGTTCCCGAAAGAGTCACCGCATAGCTGCCATCCGTGCCCGCACCGAACGTCGCGGAGTCGAGGTTGGCATTGATCCAGTTCTGGTTGTTCGCGCCGGTTGTTTGATTACGCCAGTTTCCGGCGCCAGACGCCCAGGTGCCACCGCCGTCCTGGGCTCCGGCGGCACCCGCATTCGCATCCCATGCCAAGGGATACGACTGACGAACGAAGTTCCTGTCCTGCTGGCTGGGCCCCACCGTCACCGGGTTGGTGAAACCATCCGGTGTGCCCGACGACGCGGTGAGTGTGTAATTGCCCGCTGCCAGACCGGTGATGACGTATCGACCGGTCGCGTCCGAGGTGGCTTTTTGCGTGGGGGAAGCACTAACGACGACTCCTTGCAGGGGATTGCCCTGAATTGATCTCACCACGCCCTCGATGAAAAACGTACTGGTCGCGCCCACTTGGACCACATAGTCGGCCGTGGTGGTGAGCCCTTTCATGTCAGAAACCGTGCATTGGATGATATAGACTCCGGCAGCAGGCCAGCTCTTGCTGGCGATGGAGCTGTTGCTGGTCGTCGTCGTTCCATTGCCCCAATCCCAGAAATAGGCCAGCGTGTCGCCATTCGGATCGCTGGCGGTGCAGGTGAAGGTGACGCTGCCATTGACCGCCGGGTTGGAGCTTGTTGCGCTGAGGTTCGCCACTGGCTTGAGATTGCCCGGGACGCTGCCGCGGGTCGTCGTGACATCGATCCAGTTGACCCCGTCCGGGTCCGCGCCGCGGGCCACCGGTGTGATATGGATGCCTGCCGCGGCATCGGAGAAGGTCATGCCGATCGGCAGGACGGCATCGGTCTTTTCAGAAGTATCCGGCCTCATGTCGAGCAAGAGCGGCTGCTGGTAACCGCCGTTGATGCTCGCCCAGTTCACCAGCACGCCGTCCCGCATGCTGTAGTTCGTGCCATAAAGCTGACGATGTTCGATCCAGTAATCATCCGAGCTGCCGGGGCGTTCCACGACGAGCGCCCGCTTGTTTCCGTCGGCCTGCACCTTGTCCATGGCACGGATGCGCGTGGTGGTGCTGCCATTGGTCGTGATCTTCACCACGTCAGTGACAGGCATCCAGCCCAGAAACTCCTTCAAGCTGGCACCGAAATGCCGGCTGGGATGCGGCGAGGGGCCCACACCCATCATGTCGAAGACATTTCCGTATGCCCACACCTCGCCCGGGCCGATGACACTGCCACTATCCGTGTCCCAAGCACCGGAATGCGGCAGGCCGAAATTATGACCCAACTCATGGGCGCAGGTTTTAAGGTTCCACTGCGAGTTGTGCAGCCATGCCCCGCGCGCGCCCACCCTTGCCACGCCGGCAGTGCCTGCGACCACGGGCGTAGGCCCCGTGACGACTACTTCATGCGTGTAATCCAAATAGTTGTAGCCTGCCGCGGCAGCCGCGGCACGGGCGTCATCCAACACTTTGCTCAGCGAGGTCCAACTGCTGTAATTCGATGAAGTCTTTGGCATCCGCACCGTCGGTGTGATCGCGGAACCCTGTCCGACCAGCGCAAAGGACGCCTTGCCGGAGGACATGTCGGTATAGACCGCGTTCATGTTCGCGATGAGCGGCCCCAGTGTGGCGTCACTCACCACCTGCCCGGGCGCGTCCGGGAAATCCACGCGGATGATCAGCAGGGACTTTTGACCCTCGGTCCATGGACTGGCCGCGATCACGCCGTCCAAGTCCCCGGCTGTGGCCGCAGTGTCACCGGATTGCTCGGCACCCTCCGCATCAAGCAGGGCGGCGATGGCGTGGATCTCATCGCGGTAGCGGGCCATCCGTGTGGCACCCAATGTGATCACCACTTCATCGCTGGCATCCATTTGATGCCCGGAGCCGGGAAGGTCGGCAGATTCTTCCATCTCAATGCCTGCCGCCAGTCTGGATGCGACTTCCGCCGGCTCCAAGACACGGCCCGGGAGATCCGAAAGGGCGAGCTTGCCATCCAGCGCCACGCCATGGATGGCGATATTGTCGCGGGTCGGCATCGCGCTGCGGCGTCCGTAGGTGTAGGCATCAAACACCTTGCCATCCTGCAGGGTGGCAATACGCGTCGTGATGCAGCCGCGGTCGTT
The DNA here is from genome assembly GCA_040881795.1 of Akkermansiaceae bacterium. GTDB lineage: Bacteria > Verrucomicrobiota > Verrucomicrobiia > Verrucomicrobiales > Akkermansiaceae > Luteolibacter. Next base: position 36,723 of record JBBECN010000033.1, on the reverse strand, counting down.
GTCCAAGGTCGTGGACTGCACCAGCAGGTCGCCCTGCGCATCCACGCGCTCCTCAAGCAAGGCCCGGATCTCTTCCGGCATCTGCTGCCGCATGGCATAAGGCACTGCGAGTTCCAGCGCCCGCTGCGGGTTCCTTTCGATAAGATTCAGCAGCTCATGGCGGCGCTGCCGCGCAAGTTCGATGCCGTGCTGAAGGCCGGCGCCCGTTCTGGCGGCAGGTGGCGCCGTCGCCCAGCGGCGGAACTCCTCAAATAGCGATTCCGACATGGGTTCCTCCCAAAAGAAATCCGGCCGCTTGGGGAGCTTGATGTCGGAAAGGCCCGCTGGAGGCGCCTTCAGGCCGCGCGACGAAAGCGGCAACCGGAATTCCGATGGCTCTCCACCGGACGTGCCCCGCACAGACCTCGCCGGAGCCGCCGCCTGAGACCCGGCGACGGATTCAGATTCGGGTCGCTCTTGCGAATGCCAAACCACCAGAAAAGCCAGCAGGAGGATAGCAAGCGCTGGGGATATAGCATGCAGGCTCTTCATAAAACGATCAGTTGCGCGTGGCGCGGTTCTTCGGTTGTTTGAGTTTGATGCACTGATTGTATCGAGTAAAACGTTTTTTCATCTGCTGTCAAAAAAATTTTGGGAACCGGACGGATCAACATTTGGCGACTGAATCCCTGACGACCAGGCGTGTCGGGGGATCGGAATCGGGGAGAGAGTGGGTCTGTTCCTTACGGTGCTGCGGGCGTGCTCCGGCCTTCGGTTTGATACTTCTCCAAGAGCGCGGTAAGTTCGCGGACTTTGCCGGGTTGTTCGGCGAAATAGTTGCGGCGCTGCGGAAGATCATCCCGCAGATTGTAGAGCTGGCTGGGGTGTGTGTTGGACGTGTAACCGCGTTGCTGCTGGAACCAATCCGGTTCCGGGTTCGAGCCGCTGGCCTCGTTGATCCACACCCAGTCACCCTGGCGCACCGCCAGCGGGCGGGCCGCGCTGGCCAGCACCGCGGAACTGCGCCCGCCTTTTCCGCCCAGCAGGACCGGCAGGGCGTTCCAACTGTCCTCACCCGCAGTGGCGGGAAGTTTGTCTCCCACGATGGCGGCGCAGGTGGCCAGCAAATCCGTCAGGCACAGCAGTTCGCCGCTGACGGCGCCGGGTTTGATCTTGCCGGGCCAGCGCGCGAGGAAGGGCACCCGATGTCCACCCTCCCAAGCTTCGTATTTGATGCCGCGCAACGGTCCCATGCTGGCGTGGCCGTATTTCTGAATGCGATCGTAGGCGCCGACCGCGACGACCACCTTCGTGCCGAGGTTGTTCTTGCGCGTGATTTCCGGGCCGTTGTCGCTGGTGAAAACAACGAGCGTGTTCTCCGCCTGCTTGGTTCGATCCAGTGCTTCCAGCACCTGGCCCACCGTCCAGTCGGTCTGCACCACGAAGTCGCCGTAGTCGCCGGCCCCGCTCTTGCCGCGAAATTCCGCAGTCGGCAGGATCGGGTGATGCGGCGAGGTCAGCGGGAAATAGAGGAAGAACGGTTTCTTCGATTGGGCGGCAGCCTCGATGTAGCGCACGGCGCGGCGGGTGATTTCGGGCAGGATTTGCTCCTGGTTCCAACCGGGAAGCTTCGGCCCCGGAGTCTCGAACTCCGTGCTCGGCTCGCTTGGCAGCCCCACGGTGCGGTCGTTCTCGATGAAGCAATACGGCGGGTAATTGGGCACGCAGGTGCCGAAGTAGTAATCGAACCCGCGCGTGGTCGGGCCGTCGGCAATCGGCTGCGAGAAATCCACATTGCTCAGGTTGGTCGGGCCGGTTTGCGGCGGCTTCCCGTCCTTCGTCGGCCAAGTCCAGCCGAGATGCCACTTGCCGATGCAGGCGGTGGCGTAGCCGTGTTGCTGGAGCAGCTTGGGCAGCGTCAGGCGCTGCGGCGCGATGATGGGGGCGGCCCACGTGCCGAGGGCACCGCCGCCCGGCCGGGTGCGCCACGGATACTGGCCCGTCAGCAATCCGTAGCGCGAGGGCGAGCACACGGCGGCAGCGGCATGGGCGTCGGTGAGCCGCAGGCCCTGCGCCGCGAGCCGGTCGAGATGCGGCGTCGGGATTTTCGATTGCGGGTTGTAGCAGCCCGGATCGCCGTAGCCCATGTCATCCACCAGGACGATCAGGATGTTGGGAGACTTCTCCGCCTCCGCGCCGGCACATAGCCCGCTGGAAGTGATGGCGAGGATCAGGAGTTGGAATCGAGTCATTGGAAAATCATTCGAAAATAAGATGGGGGGCCGCCAACCCTCCAGTTGGCGTCCCCTCAGTGGATCCGGAGATAAACCCATTAACTCCGAAATTTTTTCCCTTCGAACTGAAGGATGACCGATCAGGGAACCTGAACGTCGAGACGGCCGAAGAGCTTGGTGTTCGCGCCGCGTGGCACATAGACCCGCACCCGGTCGGTGTCCGCCGCAGCCGGTGGGTTGAAGGTGAAGTTGTCGTCCACCTGGATCACTGTGCCGGAGACGCCGTCCGTCGCGACGGTCCATGGGGCGACGAGATCGGTGTCGGTCTCACAGGTTGCCGTTACGCCGGCCGCAACGGAGAGGTCGCTGCGGCGGTAGGTGAAGAGCAGGTAGTTTCCGGCAGGAATGGCGGGCGTGCTGACGGGATTGGTGACCAACTCGATGGTTGGCAGCAGGGCGGTGTCCATGCCGAGTTTTGGATCTCCACCGATGACCATTTCCACGCCGTTGTCGATGCCATCACGATCGGGGTCGGCGCCGGCACCGATGATCGCGGGGTTGGTTTCACCCGGGAAAAAGCTATCGATCCACGAGGCATAGGATCCGCCCGGGCTGCTGGAGACGGTGAGCGTGCCGCCACCTAAAAAGCGGTTGGTCGGGATCGTCGCACCCGGAGGAACGCTGCTGGCGCTGTATTCGCCCGAGGGTTGCTGGACGGCGTCGTAGAACAGTTTGTCAACGATGTCGGTGCCGGTGTATTGCAGGTTCATCTGTGCCCCGCTGGCGATGCTGACAGTGGAGGCATCATTGTTAGGGTTGGCATTGAGCGGATCTGCGGCTTTGTTGATCCTGAGGATACCCGCATTGACCGTGGTGTTGCCGCTGTAGCTGTTGATTCCGTCGAGGAGCAGGAGCGCAGTGGCGCTGTTCTGGATGACACCCGTGACATTCGAGCCGATGTCGGCACCGATGTAGTTAGTCGTGGTCCCGGTGCCTTGAGCGGTGATGGTGCCGGTGTGGTTGACAACCGTTGCCGCCAGAAAGATGACCCGATTGCTGGAGGTGTTTGTGGTGAGGTTGTTGAGGAGCAGGTTGCCCGTGCCGGTGACGCCGCCCTTCACGGTTGTGGCGGCCGTCGTGGCGGCCGTGAAGGTCTCCACCGTCACATCGGCGTTATTCAAGGTGATCGACCCGATCTGCATGTTGGACCCGGCACCATTCGCGCCGATGACGCAGGTGCCGCTATCGTGAGGGTTGACGGTGACGTTGACATTGGCGCTGAAGTCCTGTCCACCGATGAAGGCAGCCCCGGTGGAACCGCTGCCACCCAGGGTGACGCCACCCGTGCCAATGGCGTTCGCGCTGGTGCCACCGTTCAATGATCCGTTCTTGACGAGCACTCCACCCGTGAAGCTGCTGTTGCCTCTGAGGAAGAGCTGGCCGCTGCCGGTCTTGACGATGCCAAGGCTGCCGCCGGTGTTCTGGATGATGCCGAAGATGCTTCCGGAGCCATCGCCGTTGCCGACGGTCAGGGTCACCGGGCCAACGGCCGTGTTGTCGACGCCACCGCTAACCGCACCGCTCAAGCCGTTGATGGTTTCGGAGAAACCGTTGAGGTCGAGCGAGCCGTCAATCGTGACGTTGCCGGTGCCGATGCCGTCAGGAAGAACTTCGGAGGCGCCGAGTTTCAGGGTCCCGGCAGAGATGGTGGTGGCACCGGTGTAGGTGTTGGGGTTGGAGATCTGGAGCGTCTGGCTGCCAAGCTTGGTGAGCGAAGCAGAGCCCGCGATGGCCTTGCTGCCTTGCAGCGTGTAGGGAGTGGCTCCGTTGTTGTTGAAGATGACACTCGCCGGCGTCACATCCGCTACGGAGACGTCCACCGTGTAGGTGGTCGCGCTATCGTCAAAGATTACGGCGGCACCATTGACGTAATCCGCTGGGCTGGCACCTTGGGTCCAGTTCTTCAAACCGGCGATGGTGTTGGTGCTCCACTCGCTGGTCTGCGCGCCGGTCCAGAAGTAAGGGTCCGCGACGACGAGTTGCACGGCACCGGCAGCGTTGAATAGAGAGTAGCTCTTGCCGGCCGGGAAGGTGCCGAGTTGGTAAGCGCTGAAGCCGCTGCCCTGCAAACTGCCGCTGTATGAAACCAGCGTATAAGTTCCGTTGGCAGGCGCGGTGCCGGTGATGTTGATGGTGATGGAACCGGCCGCACCACTATTGGTGACGCCGTTGGAGGTGTTCACCGTTAGGGTCGTGCCGCCACCCGCGAGGTCGTAATTCAGCGTGCCGGTGTTGGTGAAGGTGAGGGTCTTCACGGTGCTGGGTGTGGTGGTCAGCGAGAGCGCGGCGGCGTCGGCAATCGTGAGCGAGCTGGAGGTGCTCAAGGCATCGGAGTTGGCGAGAACCAAGGTGCCTTGGTTGACGGCGGTGGCACCGGTGAATTCGTTCAACCCGGAGAGAGTCAGACTTCCTGAACCGGTCTTGGTGAGGGTGCCCGGACCGCTATCATCGGAGAGAATGCCCGAGAGGGTGATGTTTTGCGCCGTGCCACCGCTGTTGGCCGACCGGATGGTCGCGGTGCCGAGTTTCATGTCCAAAGAGGAAGACCAGGCCGCCGAGGCCCCGAGCGTGCCATTCTGGAGTTGGATGGTGGTTGCGAGGCTGGCGGCGTCCGAACCTTTGGTAATCCCTGCGGCACCGATGTAAAGATTTCCGCCGGTGAGAGTCAAGTTCGCCGCTGAGGTGGCGTTATAGGTGGTAGCGCCCGTGGAACCACCGAACTGGATGCCGTTGGTGGTGACCGTGCCGTCGGACTGGGTCATGGTGGCGGTGAAGTCAGCACCGGACCCGGCCTTGAATAAGTAAATCTTGTTGGCGGCGCTGCCGGTTCCGACGGTGACCGTGCCACCCGACACGTCGAGCGTGCCATTGGATGCGGCGGTATTTCCGATGCGAATCTCGCCGGAACGGCTGGCGGTGGTGCCAACGTTCATGATGCTGGTGCCGCTCACATTCAAGGAGGATGTGAAGGTGCTGGTTCCGTTTCCGATGCCGAAGAAGGCGTTGTTGACGGTGGCCGTCGAGGCGTTGCCATTCACACTCAGAGTGCCGACGGAAAGGTTGTAGGCGACGTTTTGGGTGGCGCTGGTGATGTTGAAACCGGCGTTATTTCCGGGCGTGATGTTGTAGATGCCGCCAGTTTGGTTGAAGATGGCATTGGCTACGCTGCCGATGTTGGAAGCATAAGTCCCCGCAGTGATGTTGACCGTGCCCGCACCGGAGAGATTCAACTGGGGATTGAAGGTCGCTGTGGTGCCACCACCGAGATTCAGGATGCCACCAGCACCCACGGTGACGGTCGCCGGTCTGTTGTGAGTGTATTTGAGAGTGGAATCAATGGTGGCGGTCTTGCTGGCGGCCACGGTGATTGCGCCATTGGTTCCAGTTGCTCCGGTTAATATTCCAAGTGACAGCGTGCTCCCGGTGATCTGGTAGCCGCTGCTGTTGAAGGTGATTCCGCTGGCCGCCATCTGCGAACCGAGCGCGACACCATACTGGTCCACCGTGCCATCCGCCCCGGCGAAGATCGCGGTGTTCAGAGGGGTTATCGTGTCGGTCTGGGACCAGGCCACGTCGCTGCCGGCATCGTTCCAAGCAGTGGCGCTGGTGTCCCAAGTGCCACTGCCGGCAGTGATGTCCGTGCCGTCGCCAGCGACCGCGTCCCAAGTCAAGTCCGCGGCGTGGGCGGAAGGAGCGGCGAAGGCGAAGCCGGCCACGGCGATGGCGGCGAAGAAGCGGTTTTTTTGATATCGACTTTTCATGGTTTTGTCAGGTTGGGTTGGATGTCGGATACTTTCAATATAGCTGTTAGGGCGATTCAGGGTTCGGTGATTCCGGCACGGATGAACTGCCGGGGTTCTTCGTTGATCGGGGTGAGGCTGCGGAAAAGCAGGTGGTTTTCGCCGTCCTCGACGACGATGCAGTGGGGCGGGCCGCTTTGCCAGGAAGACAAGCCGCCGAGCGAGACCGAGCCGGTGATTTCAACATTGCGGCGGCGTTGGCGGGGGACGAAGTATTCGAGGAAGGAATCGCCGCTAACAGAACCGAGGCGCAGCTCGGAGCGGGCGACGGAGGAGGCGAGCCGCGGGTGGGTGCCGTAGGCGTATTCCCACAGGGTGACGATGCCATCGCCATCGGCGTCGTGGCTCCACTGGCTGATCGGCAGGCTGAGGCTGGGATCGACATCGCCGAAGGTGCGGAAGCGCCAGGATTCAGGCTCTAACAGATCAATCGGCACGGCGGCGGGTGCGTCGCCGAGGGAGTTGTAACTGGCGACTTCGATGATGATGTCCTCGACGCCGGGATTGAGCGCGGCGGTGGTGCTGGTGGTGCCGGATGGCAGCTCGGCGATGATTTCCGGCGTGCCGCCGTTGACGGTTTTGCGGACGACGTATCCGAGTTCGTTGGTGGCCGCGTCGGACCAGTTGAGTTGGATGCTGTTGGGATTGAGGAACTGCATGTTCAGCGCAGCGGGGGATGTCGGTGTCGCGGCGGGTGCGGGCGAGAACTCCCGCGAGCTGTCGCCGAACTGGCGGAAAGGCCGGTTGGGGATTCCACCGATGTAGTTGGCGAGGCGTTTCTTAAGGTCGTAGGTGGTGGCGGGTTCCTGGCCGTAGCGGTTGGTGTTCTCGTTCGGGTCGGTGCTGAGGTTGTAGAGTTGGTCGTCGTCGAAGTAGGTCGGCTCGGTATTGGCCACCAGTGAGCCGAGCGAGGAGTTGTTGACGTAGTAGGGACGCGGCTCGGTGGTCTGCCCGTTGGCGAAGTTTGGCCAGAGGAATCCGCTGGCGACCTGGTTATAGACCGAGGGCGTGTAGCGCAGGGCGATGTATTTCCGGTCCTTGGTGCGGACGGCGCGGGCATAGCCGACCTCAGCGAAAAGATCCTCGCGCACCGCGGCGTTGCTGCCGTTGAAAACCGGCACCAGGCTGACGCCGTCCACCGGGCGGGTCGGCAGACCGGAGGCACCGGCCAGCTGGAGCAACGTGGGTGCGAGATCCACGTGGCTGACGATTTCGTTGTAAACGCGTCCCGGCGAGGTGATGCCGTTGGGCCAGTTGATCACCAGCGGCACTTTCATGCCGAGGTCGTAGAGCGAGGATTTCCCCCACACGAGCGGACCGGAGAGCGTTTTTTCGCCGTGGTCGGAGGTGAAGATGATGAGCGTGTCGTTGCGGATGCCGTGCTGGGTGAGCTTGTTGAGGATGGCTTGGATCGAGTAATCGAGCCAGGTTTCGCGGGCGGAGATGAGATCCTTGCCGGCGGCGGTGACCTCATTGATAATGGTCTGCCGCCCCGGCATGAACGAGTAGTCCTCATTAGGCAGGTAGCCTTCGCCGGTGAAGCGCACGTCGGCCTTGAGTGTCTTGGTGAGGTCGCTTTTAACAGGACCATGGTTGATGGTGGGCGCCATGTAGAGGAAGAAGCGCTCGTCGTGATTTTCCTCGATGAAGTCGAGCGCGCCCTTGGTGATCCATTCCTGGTTGTGGACGTTGAGCGCTTCGTTGTAGAGTTCGAGCAGGTTCGCCTTGTAATAACTGTTCACGTAGTCGAAGCCGAAGGCGCGCATGCGTTGGCAGAGCACGCGGTGGTTGTGCTTCATCTTCGCGTTGGTGGTGGCGTCGGTGGCGGGGTTGGCGTTCTGCGCGTAGCTGCGAAGACCCTTGGCTGCCCAGGCGGAGGTTTGGTTGAGGTCGTCATCGGTGAAGTGGCCCTTGCCGACCATCCCGGTGCGGTAGCCGGCCTGACGCAGCCATGCGCCGAGGTTCTGGCCGTCGGGTTCGAGTTCGGTGTCCGCGACGCCGAAGCGCCCGAGGGTGTTGAGTGGATAGCGGGCGATGAACTGTGCGCTGGTGTTGCGCGAGGGCCAGCGGCTGGTCATGAGCGAGTAGCGCGACGGCCCGCAGACGGGGGAGGTGCAGAAGGCCGAGGTAAAACGCAGGCCGGTGGAAACGAGGCTGTCCATCGTGGGCGTGATGCTGCTGCGGCCTTCGAAGTTGAAATGCTGGCCGCCGGCCATGTCGTCCACGTTGATGATGATGATGTTCGGCCCGCTGGCGGCGGTTTGTGCGACGACCTCGTAGTAGAGCGAGGTCGGGGTGTGAACCAGATCCAGCCGGCGGTCGGTGGGCAGGTCGAAGTTGCGTGTGCGCACGCCTCCAGTACTGCCGGAGAACGAGCCGAAATTTGCGAGCACGAAGCGATCGCCGGGAGTGTAAGGACCGGCAGCGTTGGTGCCGTCGAGGATCCACTGCGAGCCGATGGCGAGCACGAGTCGGGCGGGGCCGAGTTCGAGTGGTTCGCAGCCAAGCGCGTCCGGCTTGGTTTCCACGGTGGCCGCCGAGCCAACGGCAAAATCGTCCGCGGCGGATGAAGTGGACTGGCCGAAGGAAACGCCCGAGCCGTGGATCACCAGCCGCACGTTCTTTTCAAGAGTCCGGCCGATGTTCATCGACTTCATCGTGAGGGCACCGCTGCCGCTCACCGTGAGTGAGCCATCGATGATCTCAAGGTTGGCCGGGCCGGTGGTCACGGGGCTGTTGACGACCACGTTGTAGCCGTCGATGAGGGCGTTGTCCGGATCGACCGGCAGGTCGTCGGGATTCCAGTTGGTGGCGGTGGTCCACAGGTTATCGCCGGAGCTGTTGTCGAAACTTCTGAAGCCGGAGGGAGGGGGCACGGGAACCAGGTCAAAACGGAGCCCGCTGAGGACAAATCCCTGGCCGATGCTGTTCGCGGACGAGCCGATGGTGAAGGTGCCGATGATCTCTTGCGCGGTGACATCGAGCAGTCCGCTGGCCCCGTAAAGCGTGGAATTCATGCCCGCGACGTTCATTTGCGGACTGCCCGCGGTCTGGGCGAAGCCGATGCCCTGCAGATTGAACTGGGCCGCGGCGGCGGTGACCGTCGCGGTGAGCTGCTCGTTGTTGTTGTCGATCAACTGCGCGGTGCCGCCCTGGATGGCCAGGCCGCTGCCGGTATTGTCGATCCGGAGAGCGCCGCTTCCGCTGTTCGACAGGACGATGGTGAAATTTTTCCCTCGCATCGAAATGTCGGCGACTTTGCCCACCGGGCCATCGAAGCCGTTGATGTAGGGCAGCGCGTCGGCATCGGCACAGGAGGCGTCGAGCGTGACGAAGCCCAGACTATCCACCGCGAAGGCGAGCGTGATGGCACCGGTGTTCTGGGGATTTTCGCCGGCCGGGCCGGTATAGGTGTGCGAGAAATCGACATCGACGCCGGTCACCTCGTTCACCGGGCTGCCGAGGATGTCGAAGGTAAAGCCGCCGAGGCCCGCGCCGCTGGTGGAGTCCGGAGTTTCGCCGAAGGTCAGAATGCCGGTGTTGCCAATGAGGAGGGCGCCGCCCTCGGGATCGGTGTTGGTGTCGAAGACCCTCGTGCCGGATGCCGACAAATTGACAAAACCCTGCGTGGACTCCCCGGTGGAGAAACGCATGTCGCCTCCAGACCCGTCCACCCATGACCAATTTTTCAACAGCAGATCCATGCCCGCGGGTGCGGTCAGCTCGAATTGCAGAGTCTGGGCTGCGGAAGGGTCGAGGGTGCGGCCGTCCACGCGGTTGGAATTCTGTCCTTCTACGGCAAGGCCGCCACCGTTGAGGGTGGTGATGCTCAGGCGCGGAGTCGTGCTACCCACCCTCAGCGGCACGATCTTGAGGCTGAAGGCAGTGTTGAAGAACCCGCTGTTGGTGGTCGAGCCCGCCGTGCCGCCAGGCTTGTCGAACTGGTTGACCAGGTTGACGAAGGTGGCGTTGGTGTTGGTGGTGGAGGCGTCCAGCGAGACCGCTCCCGTGCCGTCGATGCTGTAGGCGAGGGTGATCGTGTCGTTGCCGAGCGTATTCGCCGCAGTGCGGAAAGTGCCGCTGTCCACAGGGCCGGCATTCGCAAAGCTGGCGACGATGTCCCCGTTGGCGGCAAGGGCCGTCAATGCGAGGAATAGAGCGATGCGTGTGGAAGGCATGGATTGGGTTTTCGGAAACCGAGAGATTTGAAAATAAACGTTTAATCCATCTCTTCAACCGGTTTGTTGGGTTCAGTCCGGGAAGGAAGATTGGGGGGCCGCGCCGGAAGCGCCGGATGATTTTCTAGGGAGGATTTGGGAAATCGGCCGTCGGGATTCAGTTCATGGAATCAACCGATACGCCGGCGGCGGAGCAGGGCGAGCAGACCCAGACCGCCGAGCAGCGCTGCGCGGGGTTCGGGGATAGCCGTCATGGTCACAAAACTGCTGCCAGTCAGGTCGCCGGTATAGTTCGTGCCCGCTGCGGTGTCGTTGTAGTTGAACACCCATTGCATGTCGCTGAAGGTGAAGGTGGAGTCGTCGGCAAGGGTGCCGCCGTAGTTGAAGAGGCCACCGTTCCATGTGCCGGAGTAGCTGATCAGTGTGAGTTTCTCACCCACGCTCCATGCACCGCTTCCGAGCTCGCCCAGTGTGAGGAGCGCCGCATTGCCCAAGTCGAGGGTCAGGTTGCCAGTGACGGCGGTGAGGTCGCCCGCCACGCCGGCAAGGGCATCATTGTTAATCTCATAGGCGAGGGTGGAGAGGGCCTCCAAGGTCAAGGCTCCGGTGGTGAGGCTCTCGATGCTGTTGCCTGCGGCAAGGGTGCCGCCGTCCTGCACGGTAACCGAGCCGCCGATGCTGCCGCTGCCCTGAAGGGTGCCGCCGCTGCCGACAGTGGTGGAAGTGTTCGCCAGCGAGCCGTTCACAGCGAGAACGCCACCGGTGACGTTTGTCGCGCCGGTGTAGGTGTTCGCGCCTGAGAGCACCCAGGTGCTTGCTTCCGTCTTGGTGAGCGAGACGATACCCCCGCCGGCTGTGTTGTGGTCACGGATGATGCCTGTGATTTCGTTGGCTGCCCCGGTGTAGGTGCCGCCAAGGGTCAGCGCACGGGCTACCGTGACGGCGCCGCCTGCATTTGCGTTGAAATTGGTGGCGGTGAACGTGAGTTTGCCAGAAGCACTGTTGTTGAGAATCGTCGCGTTGCCCGTGTTGGTGATGGTGTTGGTGCCGATTTGGATGACCTTGTTGGCGCTGCTGTCGGTGGTGCCGATGTATTCGAGGGTGGCGGTGGCATTATTGCCCAGACGGATCGAGCCAGTGCCCGCTCCGATGCTGCTGGCGGTTCCGTTATTCTCCAACTTGGTGACCTGGATCGTCCCGGAATCCGAGAGGACTTGGCCGGCGAAGGTGTTGGCGGTATTGCTGAGCGTCAGGGTGCCCGCTCCGGTCTTGGTGATCTTGCCATTTTGTCCGGAGACGTCCGAAAGGATACCGGAGAGAGTGATGTTACGCGTGGCGCTGGCAGCGTCCTGCGCACGGATGGTTACGCCGCCACCTGAAGTGCCAAGCTGCATGTCGAGGGAGGAAGACCAGGCCTGGTCGGCACCGAGCGTGCCGCCTTGGAGCTGGATGGTGGTGGCGAGTGCTGCGGCACCAGAGCCGCGGGTGATGCCTTGCGCGCCGATGTAAAGACTGCCGCCGCTGAGTGTCAGGGTGGCGGACGAGGCGGCGTCGTAGGTGCCGGTGGCACCGCCGAACTGGATGCCGTTGGTGGTCACGGTGCCGCCGGACTGGGTCATGGTGGCGGTGCGACTGGCGTCGGCCCCACTCTTGAAGAAGTAGATCTGGTTGGTGGTGGCTCCGCTACCGACGGTGACCGTGCCGCCCTGCACATCGAGTGTGCCGTTCGAGGAAGCTCCATTCGCAATCCGCAACTCACCGGATCGGCCGGCTACCGTGGCGATGTTCAAGCTACCTCCGCTTTGCACTGTCAGCGTGGCATTCATGCCGGCGGTGTTGGTGCCGATGCCAACATACCTACCAGTAGAACCCGTGTTTGTGCTGCTGTCGGCCAAGGCCAGCGTGCCGGTTCCGGAGAGGGTGTAATTCACAGCCCGGGTATCCAATCCGATGTCCAGCCCGAGGTTGTTGCCTGGCCCGACGTCGTAGGTTCCGCCGCTGTGGTTGAAATTGGTGACATTCACCTCACCGATTGTCTGGAGGTAATTTCCACCGGTCATGTTGACGGTGCCATCGCCTCGGAATCGATACTGGGCAATGGTCGCCCCGCCGCCGAGGTTCAATATGGACCCGCTGTTGACCGTGATCAACGCCTGCGAGTTACCCGAATACTGGATGGCGGAGTTGATCGTCGCGGTCTTGTCGGAGGCCACAGTGATGGTTCCGTTCGTGGTCGTGGTGGGCCGCAAAGCCAGTGTGCCGCCGGTGATCTGGTAGCCACTGCTGTTGAAGGTGATGGACTCCGTGGCCATGTTGGTGGCACCGATAGTGACCACATACTCGTTCAACGTGCCATCCGTCCCGGCAAAGATGGCGGCGTTGCTGCCGTCAGTTGTAGTGCTCTGGCTCCAGATCACGTTCGTGCCGGCGTTGTTCCAGACGATGTTTCCGGCTGTGAGATTCCAGTTGCCGGTCAAGGGATCGATCGTCGCGCCGTTGCCGGTATTGCCCGCATCCCAAGTCAAATCCGCCGCATCGGCGGTGGGAGCGAGGTTGGGCAAGAGCAATGTGGATCCAGCGAGGGCGAGGAGGTGGAAATACTTTGGTTTCATGGGATTTTTGTTCTGCGGATTTTTTGGGGAGTGTTGGCGGGAATTCTTGATTCAGTGGGATCGGTTTCTCAAGAAGTGGTTAAACGTTTCTCCTTTATCGACGAGGTGTAAAGGAAAAATTGCGGAGCCCATTCATTTTTCGTTTTTTTATTCGGCCCGCGCCATGAGGCCAATGGGTTGTGTTCGGAGCGGCGCTGTTCTAGACGTGGCGCAGCTACCAAAGCACGGGAGTGAAGGAAAACCTCGATCTACGCTGCCGTCAGGAAAATGTTTCGCGATGACTTGCCCGGATTTCACGCAGGTTCCAGACATACCTGGAAACTAAGGCTTGAACATCGTATAGTCTTTGTCAGTCGCTTTAAGCTCCTGCATCGTCAGGCTCTCCACATGGCCGTCCACCATGCAAACGTTGACCTTGACGCCGTGGCGTGCGGCGGGTGTGTGACCGTTCGCCCAACGCGTGGGCTGCGGCCAGATCGCGAACCAGCTCCTCTTGATATTGTCGGGGCTCTCCGCCGCGTCGCCGACGAGCCAGGTGCGCGCCGGGTCGTCGATTGCATTGAGGCGCAAGGAACCTTTGTCCGTCTTGCCGAGTCGGGAGTTCACCGTGCTAACCCTGTCGCTGTATTGGAAGATCGTGCCTTCGACCACGCCATAGCCGCGCTGGTTGTTGTTTCGGAAATCGCATTCCGGACAGGCCCACACGCCCTCACTCAATTTTGGCGGGCCGGGGATGGAGGTGTCCCAAAGATAACCTTCCCTGGCCATCAGGACCGCCCAGTTGCCGTTGCCACTGCCGTTGGGATTCTTCGCTTCCAGGGCGGGAAGCTGCCCGCTGCGTTCCTGTGCGTAGGAAATCATCGCCACCCCGATCTGCCTCAGATTGGAAATGCAGTTGGCCCCTCGTGCTGAGGACCTGATCCGCTGGACACCGAGGGTCGATAAGGCGGCAAGAACCACGATGATGAGCATCACCACCAAAAGCTCAGTCAGAGTGAAGCCTTTCAGGCGCAAGCCGCGTGTGGCACGGGTTTGCGAGGGATTGGATTGCCTGGGGTGTTTCATGGTTGGCGGAGGGTTGGTGGATGGTTCTGGACTAGGGCACGACGCTCCTCAGTGAGGGATTTGAAAAAACGTTTTATCAAAGACGATGCAACGATTCATTTGATGGGTCGGTTGTCAAGCAGCCGAGGTGAAAAACCAAAAAGATTTTTAGTGGTGAGGGATGAATTCATCTTATTGGGTTGATGTTGGCGCCGTCCAAAACCGCCGTTTTCGAACTTTACGACCACGCCGAGGCCCCTGACGAAACCAAGAACCTCGCCTCCGAGCGTCCCGCAATCGTCGCGGAATTGAAAAAGCTGCTCGCCACCCATCCCGAGGCCAAGCCGCAGATCATTGCCAAAGGCCAAGCCGCCGCGAAGCCCAAGGGGAAAACGAAAGGGAAAGGGAAAAACCGTGAGCGAAATCCCCAGACCGACACAACAAAATGACGAAGATGCTGCGGTATCGCAAATCTCAGCGGAAGAAGTTCCGGTATTCCTTCGGCGTGATGCCGGTTTCCCGTTTGAAGAGCCGACTGAACTGGCTTTGATCGTAGAATCCGCAGCGGTGCGCCACTTCGCCGAGCGAGTCGTCGCCCTGCGCGAGGATGGCCCTGGCCGCGTTCACCCTGGCGAGAATGATGCAGCGGGTGGGCGACATGCCGAACTGCTCCTTGAATTTCCTTTCGAAGCGGCTCACGGAAAATCCCACCATCTTCGCGAGATCCGGCACCGCGATCTTCTCGGCGTGATGCTCCAGCAACCAATCGACGGCGGGCTTGAGCTGGGAGTATCCGCTGTGGAGGAAAGGAGAACTCGCCAGCGGCCGCATCAGACCCGCGATGCCAATCACCTCCCCCGAGCGCCCGAAGAGCGGATGTTTCGTCGAGAGGAACCAGCGCTGCGTTCCGGCTTTGTCATGCACCAGCCAGCATTGCTCAGGCAGCGGCTCGCCGGACTCCATCACCCGGCGATCCTCCGCCACATATGCCGCAGCCATTGAGGGAGGGTGAAAATCGAAATCGGTTTTTCCGATGATCTGGTCCTCGGAATCCAGCCCATGGCGTTGCAGCGAGGCGCGGTTCACCGCCATGAAACGCCCGACACGATCCTTCGCGAAAAAATGCACTTCCGGCGTCCAGTCCAAAAGCCGGACAATCTCGGAAACCCCACGTAGATCATCGAAAAACGATGACCTCAGCGCCTCGGGACCTTGATCCAACTTTTTTCCCATGCCGATTTGATACAAAAAAAGAGCGAGCCAATCCAAGCGTTTTCCCAAAAACCATGGCAACATGTGAAGGATGATCCGAATGTCCCAATACCATTGGCTCGCAATCCCCCTCGTCGCCTTCACCAGCGTCTGCCGGGGTGGCGAGCGCGTGGTCAGCTACAACCGGGATGTGCGCCCCATCCTCTCGGAAAATTGCTTTTTCTGCCACGGCTTCGATAAGGACAAACGCGAGGCCGACCTGCGGTTAGATACTGAGGAGGGAGCGAAGGAATCGGCCATCACCGCGGGGAACGCGGCGACCTCGGAACTTTTCAAGCGCATCACCACCAGCGATCCGGATGACGTCATGCCTCCCGCAGATTCGGTCTATCATCTAACGGCGGAACAGAAGGAGACCCTGCGGCTGTGGATCGAACAAGGCGCGAACTACGAGGAGCATTGGGCATACAAAAAACTCGAACGCCCTGCCGTGCCCGACGAAAGCGCGGCTTCACCCATCGACTCGTTCCTGCGGCAGACTTGGAAAGAACACGGCGTCTCCCCGGTGCCGAAAACGGAGCCGCGCGTCTTGCTCCGCCGGCTGAGCTTCGATCTGCGCGGCCTGCCACCCACGCACGAAGAAGTCGCCGCGTTCGAAAAAGACCCCTCGCCGGAAGCCTATCAGCAGCTGGTGAAACAATGGACGGAATCCACCGAGCACGCCGAGCATCAGGGGCTGATGTGGCTTGATCTGGTGCGTTGGGCGGACTCCACCGGCATGGTCAGCGACGAACCGATCGCCACCGGGCATTACCGGAAATACGTGATTGAGGCGTTCCGCGACAACATGCCCTTCGACCGTTTCACCCGCGAGCAACTCGCCGGAGATCTGTTGCCGAGTGCCACCGACGCCACACTGACCGCCTCCGCCTACAACCGCCTCGTTAAAACCAACAGCGAGGCCGGCGTGATCGAGGAGGAGGCGCTGCACGCGCTTAAAGGCGAGCACGTGCGTGCATTGGGAACCGTCTGGCTCGGCGCGACCACCGGCTGCGCGGAATGCCACGACCACAAGTATGATCCCATTTCCGCCAAGGATTATTATGCGCTAGGCGCGTTTTTCGACGACCTCGTCGAGGTCGGTGTCTATCAGCCGGGAGACAGGCGCGCGCCGATCCATCATCTTCATTCCAATTCCGCCAACTCCCGCAAAGACGCGGAACTCAGCGCCATGGCGGATGCGGTGCGCGAGGAACTTTACGAGCCCGAACCCGATCCATCCGAACTCGTGGCGTGGGAAAAATCCGTCATCGCGACGGGCGATGCGACGAAGAAAGCAGCGAAAGGCGAGCCGGTTGATTTCGAATGCGTGCCTGTCTTGTTGCCGCCCTCAAAGGTCATCGATGGTGAGTTCACACAAATGGAAGCAGGACGCCATAGCACTGCGCCGGAAGGCTCGCTCGCCCGCCATTTCGCCGCCGAATTCATCACCGGTCCCCTGCCCGCTGAAGTCTCAGGGCTTTATACCCACGTCACGCTCGATTCCGTCAATCCTCCCGAGCTGATCGCTTTTCAAACCATCAACGGTGCCTATGGCCGCCTCGGCTGGCATCAGAATTATCACACCACCTACTATTGGGGACCGCAGGCTCACGGGCTGTTGAAGAAGCATTACCCATGGTTGGATCCCAAGAAACTCATCCACATGGGCCCGCTGCCCGAGGCTGGAAAATCCATCCGCCTCGACATACCATCTAACAAATTCTCCAAGACGGAGTATGTTCCAGTCGGCATGGCATGGCTCCACATCGGCGGCACGGTCACCTGGGGAGCGAGCGGCTACCGCACCAATCCCCATCGCGCCCACCTCAACCGTCTCCAGACACCCCTGCTCCGCCACTGGTGGGAACTGCCGCTCAACCGCGACGACCGCAACAAGTTCCCCGACATGGTGGACTCCTCCGTCCGCTTGCCCACAGCCGAGCGGCGGCCCATCCATGAAAAGGCCATCCGCATCGCCTTCGCCGAAATCAAGCGTCCGGATCTCGTGGAAAAACTCGACGGCATTCACCGCGAACTTTCCCTGCTGCGCCGCGACACCGACACCACACTCGTCAGCAAAACCGGCCCGCGCAAAACCACTCGCCTCCGCAACCGCGGCGACTTCATGGACAACTCCGGCCCTGTGCTCGAACCCGCCTTCCTCGAGCATTTCACGAAAGGCGAAGCTCAGAAAAATTTGACCCGCCTCGATCTCGCGGACTGGCTCACCTCCCCGGAAAACCCGATGACCGCCCGTGTCTTCGTCAACCGCCTTTGGCACCAATTTTACGGACGCGGCATCAGCAATACCCTGATCGATTCCGGAAACCAGGGCGACTGGCCATCCCATCCAGATTTGTTAGATTGGCTCGCCGCCGAGTTCATCGCGAGCGGTTGGGACGTGCGGCACATGATCCGCCTGATGGTTTCCACCGAGGCATATCAACTCTCCTCGATACCCGATTCGAAAACGGCGGAGATCGATCCGCGCAACCGGTTCATCACCCGGCAGATCGCTCATCGACTCGGAGCGGAGGGAATCCGTGATACCGCCCTCACCGCCGCCGGTGTGCTTAGGAAAACGCAAGACATCCCCACCCGCTCGTTCTTCCCGTATCAGCCGGGCGCCTACTGGGCGCAATCGAACAAGATCATGCTCGGCAGCCGCTACCAGATCTGGGAAACGGATCGGGGCAAAGACCAGCACCAGCGCAGCCTCTACACCTATTGGAAACGCCAGAACCCGCACCCCTCGCTGCTCGCCTTCGACGCGCCGACGCGGCAGGAATGCACGGCGCAGCGCCCCATCACCAATTCGCCCGCCCAGGCGCTCGCCCTGCTCAACGATCCCATTTATGTCCAAGCCTCCCGGCTGCTCGCCCGCCGCGCGATCGACTCCGCACCGGATGAGGAAACGCGTCTAACAAACCTCTTTCGTTTCGCCCTCCAGCGAGAACCGTCGCCGCGCGAAACTGAAATCCTCAACCCCTACCTCGGGAATTGGAAAACCCATTTCACGGAAAACCCGAGCGAGGCGGAAGCACTGCTCGGCGACACGAAGGAGCAGGGCAATACCGCCGAGTTCGCCGCATGGACGAACATGGCGAGGCTCGTCCTCAACCTCCATGAATTTCTAACAAGATCCTGAAAACCCATCCACAGCCATGATGAACCGCCGCCATTTCCTCAACCGCATGTCCACCGGACTCGCGGGCACCGCCCTCAGCCAGCTCATGGCGGAGGAACAGATGTTCCGGCAATTGTCGCACTACGCCCCGACGGCGAAGCGCGTGATCTTCCTCTACATGGCCGGCGGCCCCAGCCAGTTCGATACCTTCGATGACAAACCCGAGCTCCGCACCCGCGACGGCCAGCCGCTACCCGCCGAGCTCACCAAAGGCGTGAAACTCGCATTTCTCCAGAACGAGGCACTGAAATGTTACGGCAGCAAGTCGGCGTTCAAACGTTGCGGAAAATCCGGCCAGCAAATCTCCGACCTCCTCCCGCACATCCAGAAAATCGCGGACGACATCTGCATCATCCGCACCCAGATGACCGATCAGGTGAACCACGATCCGGCGCACATGTTCATGAACACCGGCACCGCCATCACCGGCCGCCCGAGCATGGGTTCATGGGTTTCCTACGGCCTTGGAAATATCGCTAACAATTTGCCGGACTTCGTTGTCATGCGCTCGGGCGAGGAAGACCAACCGGTGCCGCAGGTGGCATGGAACAGCGGCTTCCTGCCCGGCAAACATTCCGGCGTGGAGTTCTACTCCGCGGGCGATCCGCTCAATTACCTGCGCTCACCCGCCGGCATCGGTTCCGCGCTCCAGCGTGAAACCATTGATGGCATCACTTCGCTGAACTCGATCTACGGCGAGCACGCCGCCGATCCGGAAATCCGCACCCGCATCGCCCAATACGAACTCGCCTTCAAGATGCAGACCAGCGTCCCGGACGTCGCGGACTTCGCCGGTGAAAGCGCCGCCACCCGCGATCTCTACGGCACCGCCGAAAAACCCGACGGCAGCTTCGCCTCGAACTGCCTGATGGCCCGCCGCATGGCCGAGCGCGGCGTGCGTTTCATCCAGCTCTACCACACCGGCTGGGATCACCACGGCGGCATCGACACCAAGATCAAGAAGCAGACCCGCGAGATCGACCAAGGCACCGCCGCCCTCATCACCGACCTCAAACGGCGCGGCATGTTAGAGGACACCTTGGTCATCTGGGGCGGAGAGTTCGGCCGCACGCCGATGAGCCAGGGCGGCAACGGGCGCGACCACCACACCAAGAGCGGCGCGATGTTCATGGCCGGCGGCGGAGTCCGCGGCGGCACCACCTACGGCGAGACCGACCCCTTCGGTTTTGCGGCCATCAAGGATCCCTTCCACGTCCACGACTTCCACGCCACCATGCTTCACCTGTTAGGCATCGATCACCTCAAGCTCACCTACAAATACGCGGGCCGCAATTTCCGCCTCACCGATGTCCATGGCCACGTGGTGAAAAAAATCCTCGCCTGAAGCCGCCATGCACCGCAGCCCTGCCCATCGCATAGCGCTTGGAAATTCCGCCCTTTGCTTCAATGACTCTTCAGAAGTTCGTTGGGAAAAGACTTACGTGAGGATACTCCAGGATCTTACGATCCACCGTGACGAGTGGAGCGTCCAGAATGCGGGATGTCGCGACAATGATTTGGTCAGCGGGGTCACGGTGGAATGTGCCCGGAAGCTGCGTGGACTCCACGCTGATGCTCGGGGAAAGTTCGATGAGCCTTATGCCGGGATAGGCGAGAGCCTGCTGAATCCAATCGTAAACAGGACACGGCAAGGTAAGCCGACCGCACTCGACCAACTTGGCGACTTCCCAGCATGAAATCGCGCTCACACCGATTTCCGTCTATTCGGCCTCATCAAGCAACGCGCGAGTCGATGCGGACAGCGCAGAATCGCCATGAACCCACCAAACCCAGATATGAGTATCGAGGACAATCACCCCGCAGCCTCCCAGTCAGTGTCGGCCACAGGTTCCGTGGGGCCAAGAAGTGTGACCGGTTTGCCGCGCAGCGGATAGCGGGAGCCGTTGGAGGCAACGGTTGCGAAAGGAAAGACAATGACCTCGACGGACTGGCCGCGACGGAAAGGAATGCCGCGCAACGTAATCACGCCATCCTCGGACAAAGTGGTTTCGGTACGATGAGCTTGCATGACGACAATCTAAAGTGCCACCGATCCCAGGGCAAGCGTGCAAAATGCCGTGATGCCGCAATGAAATCATCAAACGAAGTGCTACGAGATAACCCTGAAAAGATCCCATGATGCAACGCCGCAGTTTCCTCGCCACCGCCGCCCTCGCCGCCGCGCCGAACATCCTCACCACCGCGAAAACCGCGGAGCCGCCCGTTATCGTCGGCCACGGCACGCACCGCTACCGGGTGGAGAAAAACTGGTCGAAGGCGGATCACGGGAAGGTTCCGTTAGAGAACTGCCACGAGATGATCCAGGCCCCCGACGGTCGGCTGTTCCTCGTCACCGACCACCCGAAGAACAACGTCCTCACCTACCAAACCGATGGCACCCTTCTCGGCCACTGGACGCTCGGTTCGCGAACCGCCCATGGCCTCACCCTCGGCCGCGAGGGCGACCATGATTTCCTCCTCATCACCCTGACCGAGGGAAAAGTCGTGAAGACGACCCTCGACGGCGAAGTGCTGCTAGAAATCGATCCCCCCCACAAGACCACGGCCTACAACGCCGCAATGCCCTACGCGCCCACCGAAACCGCCATCGGTCCGAACGGCGACATCTATGTCATCGATGGCTACGGCTCCCAGTTTATTCTCCGCCATAACAAGGAGGGAAAATTTCTGGGAAAATTCGGTGGGAAAAGCTCGATGCCCGAGAAGCCGGGGACGTTCCTGCAAGCGCATGGCATCGCCCTCGACACCCGCGGCCCGGAACCGTTGCTCGTCTGCACCGCGCGGATCCGCAACGAACTCGCCTGGTTCACCCTCGATGGTCAGCACAAGCATACTCAATACTATCCGGGAGCGTATCTCAGCCGGCCCGTGATCCGTGGCGAAAACCTCTACTCCGCCGTCTGCTTCGGCTTCCGCGAAAACGATTACCGGATGTGGACGGGACGCGGCTTCATCGTCATCCTCGACAAGGACAACAAGGTCATCTCCTGCCCCGGCGGCGAGGCTCCACATTATAAGAACGGAACGCTCATGCCGCTGATGAAACAAGGCGATCTCGTCCACAACGGCCACGATGTCTGCGTCGATTCCGAGGAGAATCTCTATCTCTGCCAATGGAACGCAGGAAAAGTCCCCCCCTCCAAAATGCACCGCCTCCCCGGGTGATCCAGCGTCCGGAGTCGTCCCGACAATGCCTGGACCTTCGCTGTTAGTCTGGCGAATGCATGGTTTTTCCCGGCTTCATGTCCGCTAAAAAATGGCCGCAAGAAAATGCCACCGCAGCACGTTTCCTACCCTCGATGCAAAACCCCGGCCAACCCATGAAATTCTTCCGACTTTTCCTGCTTCTCGGCAGCCTCCTCCCGTCCATGACCGCCGGAGCAAAACCCAACTTCGTTCTCATCTTCACCGATGACCAGGGCTACGGCGATCTCGGCTGCTTCGGCTCGACCACCATCCGCACGCCCCACCTCGACCGCCTTGCCAAGGAAGGGCGCAAGTTCACCAGCTTCCTGGTCGCCTCGTCCGTCTGCTCGCCGTCGCGCGCGGCGCTGCTAACCGGATGTTATCCGAAGCGCGTCGGCATGCACCAAGGCGTGCTTTTTCCCCAATCGACCACCGGGCTGAACCCGGACGAGCACACCATCGCCGACCACCTCAAGCAGCAAGGCTACGCCACCGCCTGTTTCGGCAAGTGGCACCTTGGCCACCATCCGGAAACGCTTCCCCGCCAGCACGGCTTCGACGCCTACTTCGGAATCCCCTACTCGAACGACATGAACCATCCCGACAATCAGGGCAAGCCCAAGGGCGGCACCCAGGGAATGGACGCCCTTTGGAAAGACCCCGAATCCACCCTCACCAAGTGGAAAACCCCGCTCATCGAAAACGAGGAGATCGTCGAGGTCCCAGTGGACCAGCGCACCATCACCCGCCGCTGCACCGACCGCGGCGTCGCTTTCATCAAGGCAAACAAGGATAAGCCTTTTTTCCTCTACCTTCCCTATTCGATGCCACACATCCCGCTGTATGTGCCCGACGACGTCCGCGACCCCGATCCCAAGCGGGCTTACATCAATACCATCGAACACATCGACACCGAGGTCGGACGATTGTTCGACACGCTCCGCGAATTGGACCTCGCGAAAAACACCTATGTGATTTTCACCACCGACAACGGACCGTGGCTCACATTCAAGCACCACGGTGGATCCGCCGGCCCGCTGCGTGATGGAAAAATGAGCACCTTCGAGGGTGGTCAACGCGTGCCCTGCATCATGTGGGCCCCGGGCCGCATCCCGGCAGACACGGAAACCGACGCCCTCGCTTCCACCATCGACCTGCTTCCCACCATCGCCGCGATCACCGACACTCCGCTCCCCGCCGGCCGCGCCATCGACGGCGTGGATATTTCCGCGCTGCTGACAGGCGCCGCCAAGTCCCCGCGCGAGGAATTCCTCTACTACGCGCCCAACGGCCAAGTCGCCGGCATCCGCAAAGGCGAGTGGAAACTGCTTGTCCGAGCGCAGCGCGGCAAAGTTGACGCAGGCATGATGCTCTTCAACCTCGCCGAGGACGTCGGTGAGCAACGCAATCTCGCTGCGGAGAAACCGGAACTCGTCGATGAAATGCGCCAGCGCATGCTTGAACTCGACACTGTCATCGAGACCGGAGCCCGCCCGGTATGGAAAAAACCCTGAGATGCCGGGAATTAAGAAGATTTTGGCACCACGAATCAGACGAATCTTGCGAATCTTTGATGATTAAGACGGAATCTAACACCGCCCATGATACCCAGCTTTCCGGCACAGTCTCCGGTGTGAGTATCTCAAAGCTGCTGTCCCTGTTTCACCAGCAGTTCCTTGAGTTTGGCATAAGGAACATCCTGTATGGCTTGTTTGCCATCGATGGCCAGTGCGGCGGCGGTGCCGGCGCTCTGGCCGAGGATCATGAACACCGGCTCCATCCGAATCGAGCCGAAGGCGACGTGCGAGGCGGAGAGACTAACAGGCACCAATAGATTCTCACATTCCGCCTTTTTCGGCACGATGGAGCGGTAGGAAACCGGATATCGTCGCCGCCGAGCTCGGCGATCATGCGGCCTTATTTGGCAGCGATTGGATTTGGCACCATGGAAACGCGAGCCGCACCTGACCCGCGTCCGGCTCATTTGTCCCGGCCTAACGTTTCTCGACGGATTCGTCCACAGAACGGTAATTGATTTTACCACCCGGCTTGGATAGGAGCATGATGTAGCTGCGCACGGCGTTGTTCAGGGGCCAGCGGGTGGAGGCGAAGAGTTTATCTCCCGAGTCGCTGCGGGCACTCATGGTGACGTTGTAGTGATGGTTGTGAACCGGTTCGGTGGGGTGAGCCTTCACGGCGTTCCCCGCAT
Source organism: Akkermansiaceae bacterium (assembly GCA_040881795.1). Lineage (GTDB taxonomy): Bacteria > Verrucomicrobiota > Verrucomicrobiia > Verrucomicrobiales > Akkermansiaceae > Luteolibacter. The sequence continues at coordinate 12,959 of JBBECN010000033.1, read as the reverse complement.
CGACTACCACCTCCGTGCCGCCGAGTTTCACCACCACGGTCTTGTCCGAACCATTGATGAAACAATATTCACCGGGCTTGAATGACTCGTCGTCAAGCCTGACCACGATCGGCAAGAATCCGGAGGGTTCTTGCGGAACCAGCAGGACTGCGAAGGAAGCTCCTTGATCGGGCAGCGCAATGCTGGACAACAGGGCATTGCCGTCGGCAGCCTTGAGCTCCACCGCGCGTCCGGATACTTCCATGGAGGCGGTGAGGGCCGACGACGGCAGGTCGAACGCATCGGATTTGGAATCCTTCGTCTCGAGGAACACCTTCGGCTGTTCCTTGGTGACCTCACAGGCCATTAGGCGCAGAGTGATGCTCGTTTCGGATTTGCGGGCCAGAGCCGGATGGGCGCATAACAGAAGGCTGATGGTTGTGAGAAAAATCAGAGGCAGGCGGAGTGTCATGGGGCGGGTGGGTTGGTGGTTTTTCGCAAAGGGATTCATTCTGCCGCGGCGACGGACGCCAGACGCTCGTCAACCGCCTGATAGGTGAGGCGCCCGGTCTCGCTGCGGTAGAAGAACACATAGCAGCGGCTGTTGTCCCGGTGGGGCCAGCGGGTGTTGGCGAAGGGGCGCGCCTTGCTGTTGTCTGGCTGATAGAACGTAACCTGATAGAACGGTTTGTCGCCACGTGGCGGTGCCTTTGCGAATACGGCCTCGCGCTGTTTGATGAGCACCTTTGACGCACCGAGACTGGCTCCCAGGATGGTGTCCGAGGCATTGAAAAACAGCAAGCCGTCTGCGGCAAAGCGGGATTCCCGGGCATTGATCACATGGGACTTGAAAGCCTTGTTGACAGGTTCCAGCAGGATGATGAATTCCTTGCCCTGCTCCGGTAGCGAAACTTTGCCGACAGCCCGGTAGCCGGACTCCTGACTTGGGTCCGGGATCGCGAGGGAAAATTCACGGGCCGGGGGCTTGAATGAGTCGCTCAGGCCGCGTGCGCCGATCTGAACGGCTTCACCTGTTGTTTCACCGACCATTGGGTGGATTTTGATCACCGGGCCGCCGGGCACAAGCAGCAAGGCGCGGACGCCGGGCCCGGCAGACTCCTCCCCGAAGCTCAAGGACGCGGCGAAACAGGCGGCAGCGGCGAAGATGTTGAGAAGAAGACGAATCATGATACTGGCGTGCTGGCAGTTTGAAATCTCATAAGCTTCACAAGACTTCCCCGGAAGCGAGGTGACGGAAAGAAACGATATTAAAGCGGCGTCCGAAAGTGAGATTGCTCTTGGATTTCGGCACGGCGTTGTAAGACGCATCCGAGGGGTCGACAAAATCCGGCACACGCTGAACCACTGCTTCGCACCATGAACGCGCCAACACTTTGGTGCCCGTAGCATCGCGAGACTCGCCATAGCCGCGGATGACAAAGGTGTCGCCGCGCACGTTGATCAGCGGGCCCAGCGGGGTAAGCAGGTCACCCTGTTTCACGTAGCCCGGGGCACCGACTGCCTTGGCACCGGCCTCAGCTTCCGGGAACGGGAAACCTTGCGCTGCGGCATCAGTCGTGCTGAGGGCACGCTCGCCATCGCGGTATGCTTGATTGATGGAAACGTCTTTGTCATCGAGCGCGCTTTGAAGTGCGCCGGACAAGGCGAGATCCTTATCGTTGTCGGGACGACGGTTGATGAAGTCCGCGATGGAAAGGAAGGGGCCGCGGAGACGCACCTGTTTGACGATGGCCTTGGCGAGTTCCTCGATTTGTCCGTCATCGAGACTGCGGAAACCGAGCCATTGGTCGTTATCCGCCGGATCGCTGAGGCGGGCATCATCAATCTCGCCGGCACCCGGCGCAAGCAATGCGGCGACGGGGGTTTCCGAGGTGTTGACCAGGTCCGCCTCCTTCTTGAGCGCGGGAGTGGGACTAACAGGCACTTTGGTGCCCTTCAGACCCGAGAGAAAACTCCGCCATGCCGCTACCGAGGTGGAGTTCACATTGAACATTCCATCCACCATCAGAAAAGAACCGGTGCGATCGGCCGCATCGGAGACCGGTTTGATCGATGGGAAAATGCTGCGGAGCGTGGCAGCGGCGTCGGGTGTCCAGGCCCTCATCCGCTCGTTGGGCAGCGGTTGGTGCGTGGCGCTATCGGTGGTCAGGAATGACTCCAGTCGCTTCTTCTGCTCGCGGTAGGCTGCGTTTTCATCGCGGTGGGCGGATGTCGTTCGAGGCGTAATGGACGAGTAGAAATAGTTATCCCAAAGCGCCAGATTCGCAAGATACGAATGATCTGCCGCATCTCGTTTGGCAAGGGTGCCACGGACTTCAGAGGGTGCGAAGCAAGATGGGGCGAACGAGTTGGAGATCGCATGGCTGATGGAGGGCTGCATGAACCAGGAGCGCTCGCCCCGCGACTGGCCGAATCTCGTCCCCTCGGCAGCCCCATGTTGCAGGGCCCCGAGCGAATGGATCGGCACCCGCGGAATGGAGCGGGTGATCACATGCGAAACGCCACCGGACGCGCCATATTCCGCGCCATAATAACCCAGCCCATTGGCGTCACATTCGATGATCGGGCTGTTGAGGCTGTTCACTCGCCGCATCCCGACCTGCAGTGGCGAAGTGCGGACGATGTCCGGATCGAGATTGTAGAGGTCCTGCGACACGGAGGTTTCGTTGGCCCGCAGCATGGCACGACCGGTAAAGCGTGTTCCCGGGTTCCCCTCCCCTTCGAACATGGGATCGGACTCCGTCCTCAAGCCGTAGGTAAAAACACAGATCGGCCACTTGTTCCCTTCCAGCTCGGCGATCGTCTTCGCGGCTGATGGATCGAGCGGCAGCGGGGGGAAGATTTTCGGGAAATTGGATGCCGATATCGGCGATTCGCCCGCAAGGCGGGAGTAAATCAGATCGATGTTGAAACCTCCGACGTAGTTGGTCGTCCCGGCACCATCCACAAGCTCCCCGATGTTGTAGCTCCAAAGAAACATCCCGGCATCGCTCTTTCCGGTGTTGGGAGTCATTGAATAAGTGATGCGCTGAGAACCGTTCATCAGGGCAGGATTGGTCTCGTAAGGGATCGGGTAGGCGTAGCCGGAGGCGAACTCCCAACCAAGCTTTCCGTCGAACTGCCAGGCACCCTTGCCCGGATTCTTGATAGACTCGCCGAATCCTTGAGCGATGACTTGCACCTCGCCGGGCCGCATGACCAAGTTCTGCTCCCTACCCAGCTGGCCGTAAAAAAAGAACAGTCGGTTGTTGGAGAGCTCCTTGATCGACTTGGAGTATGAGGTCTTGCTACCCGCCGGCCCACCGGTCAGGTTCATCTTCAGATCATACGGAATCGCCCAGCTCTTGAAGGTGGCAAAGGCGGACGCGGGCACTTGAAGACAGGCGTCGAATGGGTTCCAAATCGTGAAGACCGGATCGGCGACTAGGGAAAGGTCATAGACTTTCTTGCCGTTGGCCATCCGGCTCTTGCTGATCAGCGAGTAGAGAAGCGTGAGTTGGAGTCTGGGCAGGTGCTTGTAGATGATAAACGGGTCGGTCTTGCTATCTTTGGTGACGAGAAAGGGTATTCCGGAAGGAATCGTCCCGCCATCGGCATGTTTGGGTGGATTGGCGGGAAATTCGAGTTCGGCCCAGATGTTGTGATCGACCCACAGTTCGCCGAGATTGATTCCCGGCGTGGAGCCCGCGGTGTAAAGCGGAGCCACTTCCGGCGAGTTGGGCTTTGGCATCGGGGTTTCCATCAGGAAATTAAGGTCCTTGCGGAATCCTCCGGCGCGGACGTTGGTGAGCAGGCCGAGCGAATCCGCTGTCGCATCATGGAAGAGCGGTTTCACCGGTTTTCCTAAGAGTTCGGCCGTCCTTCCGGATGCCAAACGATCAAGTTCCGGCGCATCGGCGGCGACCGCGGTATCACCGAAAAAAAACTCGTGTGCAGCGCGGGGCGCGGACTGTAGGCGAGCGGAAGCGCCGACGTTATCGACGGCCGGTTCCACCGCGCCTCCCAGCTTGGCTTTCATGTTCTGATCTCCCACCCACCAAGCACAGTTGCCCGTGGGAGTTTTGATGAGTCCGGCCTCCACCGCAAGATGGTCCGCATCCGCGGCCACCAACGGGACCTTGTTCGCCGACGATGCCGAACTTTTGGCAGCGGTGGGATTGGTGAGCACGCTATCATCGCCGGAAATCAGCCAGCGGCGAAACTTAGGCGAAGGGCGTTTTTCATCGCCTGCCGGCCAAGCGTCGTAAACGCCGATCCATTGGTTGCCGGCGGACTTATCCCCCTCCGCGAATTGCTGCCCGCCTGGCGCGGAAATCCGCTGGTCCGGCCCAAGTTCCTTCTGTAAATCGCCAAGTGCCAGCATGAGGGCAAGGCGGGCATTGGCACGGGCCACAGACATCGCAGCTCCTTGCGAACTGGAGCGCAAAGAGATCGTCGATAATGTCAGTAAACCAACAGCCACCACCGTGAGGAGACCCATCAAGGAGAGCGTGACCACGAGGGCAAAGCCCCGGGGCTTTCGGCTCGCAATCATGGGAAATGGGCGGGTTACGGCGATCATTATGGATTGCGGGAAATGAGATGGAATTCGGAGCGGCAGTGTTTGGATTTAAGGCAGCCGATCCGCAGCTCGGGCCTGGCGACCGACGAGCCGAGCCTGGGATTGGTTCCGGAGGCGTATTGCCGTCCGCCCCGACATAGAAGGTGCGCGCGACCGCCACTCACCTTGATCGCTCCATCCTCCACCTTGAAGCAGCCCGGCGTTTCTTCGTTGGCCTTCCAGCCGGTCAGGTCCTTACCGCTGAAAATGGAGGTGAATCCACCCCCGTAAGCCGAAGTGAGTGCAAACATGCCAAAGGACAATAGGCTAGAAATAGAGAATCGTTTCATCAGAGTGAGTCGTTGTGCTTTAGGGAAATGCGCGGTTATGAATCTTGAGGCAACGCGGGCATTTCAGCGATCAATGAGGTGTTGTGGGAATATAAAGGATGGCACCGTATTCGACGCGGATCACTGTCCCTTTCATTGTGTGGATCTTTTGGTGGCAAAATCGCTGGCAAAGCCTTCTGGACAAAAAAAGCAGTCCTCGGAATATCTCTGCATAAGATGCTTAAACGTTTTTCTTAAATTGTCCACGGAAAATTTTCACTGGCACACACGATTAACGCCAAAGTCCAACGCAAGCTGCGGATCGACTTCGCCAATCTTAGCTTGCTCTGCAACACAAGCGCCTGCGGCAGCTCACAGCAAGGTCAACGATCCGTCGGCCATCGCTACAACCGGTTGATCATCCGCTTTTCGTCGCTCAGGCAAGTCCCTTCCACCGTCACCCAAAAGCATGGAATTTCGTGGTGGGCATACATTTCCCGCGACCGCGGGTTGCTCTCGATGGCGATGTAGCGGGCGTGGCGAGATTGACCGCGAGGCAAAGCAACAGGCAGGAATGACCGCCGTCAGGTTCTCCACCCCGCGCGCTTCGTGCCCGGCGGGACGATTGGACCGGCACCGGGGAAATGATTCGAAACGGGTTCACCGCCCCCCCATGAGCTTGACCGGGCCGAGCAGGCCGCCGGGCTGGAGAGGGCTGGATTTTCTGCAGTGCCGGTTGGTGGTGAAGGTGAATCTGCGTCCCGGGGCGCGATGGACTTGTTGAAACCAGTCCGGCCATTCGAGCAGGGTTTCGGGGTCCTTCCATTTCGAGTCGAGCAGAAGGCAAGGCTAAGAGTGAGATATTTGATGACGAATCGAAGATCAGTCGCTGAAACTTCCACGCCAGGTTTCGATGAGGCTCTTGATCCGCTCCACCTCTTCCGGCCGCTCTGCCGCGAGATCCTTCTTCTCTTGTGGGTCCTCGCGGATGCGGAAAAGCCGTGTTGGCGTTTTGTCCCAGTCGTGAAGGACGCGATACTCGGTGGTGTCTTTGCCGTGGGCGCGGAGGATGAGTTTCCATTCGCGCTCGACACACCAAAGATATTGCATGCTGTCGTCGGGATCGCCCGGAGTCATGTTGTGGGTCGCGTGCGTCACGCCGAAGACCCGTTCGCGCGCGCCGCGGATTGCCTTGTCCAGCAGGTTGATACCGGGCAGTTTCGCGGGGGTCTTGATGCCGGTGGCTGCGGCGATGGTCGGGAAAAGATCGATGGCATGAGCGAGGTCATCGGAGCGGCCGGGTTCGATTTCCCCCGGCCAGGAAATCAGGATCGGCGTGCGGATCCCGTTGTCGAAGGGCGAACTCTTCGTGCGCAGGGCATATCCCTTCCAGGCTTCCTGCTTAGGGTCGTCCGCGTTGGTGCTGCGTGCGGCCCAGCCGTTGTCGCAGATGAATACGACCATCGTGTTGTCAGTCAGCCCCTTGCTGTCGAGATACCCTAACAACTCGCCGCAGGTTTCGTCGAACCACTCGCACATCGCACGGTATTTCGCGACATCCAAGGCGACGCCATCCTTGCGGTATTTCGCCAGCAGGCGCTCGGGCGGATTGTGTGGCGTGTGGGGGAGGAAGGGCGCATACCAAAGCAGGAAAGGTTTGTCCGCGGCCACCGCGTGATCGATGAAACCGGTGACCGGCTTCAGACCCTCGCGGCCGATCGCCAATCCGGCGTCGCCATGGCGGCCGCCACGTTTCGGATCGCCGTGGGTCATGCCGTGGGTGAAGCCGCCATCCTGATAGGAACCTTCCCACCATTTCCCCGACTGGTGCGCAAGGTAGCCGGCCGCCACCAACTCACGCACCAGGCTTGGATGCCGGTGGAATGCCTCCTGGACAGGAACATCGAGCGCCGCACGGTTTCGAGCGCCATCGACATCATTGCCGACGACGCCGTGCTGGAAGGGGTAGAGCCCGGTGACCATTGACGCCAGCGACGGACGGCACAGCGGCGCGGCGACATAGCCGTGATCCAAGACCAGCGAGCGCCCGGCGAGGCGGTCGAGGTGGGGCGTCTGGATCACCGGATGCCCCATGAACCCGTAGTCGGTCCATGCCAGGTCATCGCCGAGGATGAGAACGATATTGGGGCTCGGCTGATCGGCCATCAGTTGGGATGCGAAACCGAGAAGCACAACGAGGACAGCAAGCATTGCAGGGATTTTCATGAAGAGTAATGATTCGCTCAAACGATTCCGGGGTGATGAATTTTTCATATCGGAATGGTGGGGTAACTGAGCCGGTTGAAAAGTTAGCAGCAAGATCACGTAGCATAAACATCGTGTTCAAGAAATTTTCATCCCCCGTCCTCGTCACCCTGTTCGGAGCCCTTTCGCTGCATGGCGCAGAAAAGGATTTTATCCCCAACTACGACGAAGCGAAGGTCCCCGCCTACACTCTGCCGGATCCGCTGGCACCGGCCGGCGGTCCCGCCGTCACCGACCGTGCGTCATGGGAGTCAGGCGGCCGACCCCGCACGCTTTCGCTTTTTGAAGACCACATCCATGGCCGGGAACCGGCGGATTTCCAACCGAAGCTGGAATGGAAACTGGATCGGGAAGACGGCGATGCTCTGGACGGCACCGCCATCCGTCGCGAATACCTGATCACGATCGGAGGCAAGGTGCCCGTGCGGATGCTGCTCTACCTGCCGAAGAACACGACGGGACCGGTGCCGGCTTTCCTCGGGTTGAACTTCCAAGGCAACCAGCGCGTCGAGGCGGACCCGTGGATCACGATGGAAACCGGCTACGTCATCGGCAACGACGACCCGGAGGTGAAGGGCAACCGGCCCACCGAAGCATCCCGCGGAACCAGTGCCGGGCGATGGCCCGCCAAACTGATTATCGGCCGCGGCTACGCTCTCGCCACCGCCTGCTGCGGCAACTTCGATCCGGACTTCGACGATGGCTTCCGCAACGGCGTGCATGCGCTCGACACCACCCCGCGCACCGCCGAGAGCTGGGGAACAATTTCCACCTGGGCCTGGGGCCTGAGCCGACTGCGGGAGGTTCTTGAAAAAATCGATGAGGTCGATGGTGGCAGGGTGGCGGTGATTGGCCACTCGCGGCTCGGCAAGGCCGCCCTGTGGGCCGGGGCTCGGGACCCGCGATTTGCCATGGTGGTCTCCAACAACTCCGGCTGCGGGGGGGCCGCCCTGAGCCGCCGCGCCTATGGCGAAACGGTCGGCCGCATCAACGGCAACTTCCCCCATTGGTTCGCCGGGGCATTCAAACCATACAGTGAAAACGAATCCGCCCTGCCGGTGGACCAGCACCAGTTGATTGGACTCATCGCCCCACGCCCGGTGTATGTTGCCAGCGCCACCGACGACCGCTGGGCGGACCCGAGGGGCGAATTTCTCGCGCTCCAGCAGGCCGAGATCATTTACCAACTCTATCAGAAGAACCCCTTCGGCGGCGTGACCGAAGCCCCCCCGCCCGGCAAACGCGTGGGTCACCTGATGGGCTACCACCTGCGCGAGGGCCCGCACGAGATCACCCCGGAAGACTGGGGGCACTATCTCGACTTCGCCGACCAGTGGTTGGTGAAGAAAACCACAGACGACAAACTGAAGCCGTAAAAGAGGGGTGGCCAGGGAATCACGGCGAGATCCAAGCGAGCCATTTCCCGTGCATCGCACGCAGGCGGGCGACCGTTTCCGGCTGTTCGCCGGCATGGACCTTTACGTCGGGATGCTCGTCAGTGAAAAGGACGCCCACATTCGGTTTTCCCCTCGCGAAACAAGGGATCAGCAAGAGCGCCCATGTTACCTGATTCGGACTACTTGGGAAGCAGCGCGACCAGCTCGTCATGGGGCCGGGCAATGACGTGCGCGGCAATGACCTTGCCAAGCGAACCGACAGCCTGTTTGCCCGCTTCGATGGCTGCGGAAACGGCTGCCACGTCACCACTGACGATGACGGTCACGTAGGCCGCGCCGATTTTTTCCTTGCCGACGAGTTTCACGTCCGCCGCCTTGAGCATGGCGTCGGTGGCTTCGAGGATGGCGGTGAGGCCCTGGGTTTCAAGGATGCCGATGGCTTGTGGTTTCATATGCGTGGGAGAGTCGGGATGGGATGGATAATCGGTGGGCAGGAGTTGATCGCGGCCGCCGTAGAGCGGGTTGTGAGCGTTGGGAAAACGGATCATCGGGCCGAATCCTTCGGCGGGCCGGGGGATGGTGCCGGTGACGATGGTGGCCCCGAGCTGCGGGGCGAGCTTCTCCGCCGCATCGAGCGCGGCGCGGATCTGGGCGACGTCGCCTGACAGGCGGATGAGCAGGTTTTCATTGCCGGTGCTTTCGAACCCGAGAATGTGGACGTCCGCCGCAGTGGCCGCCTCCTGGGCGAGCATCGCGGAGATACTGAGGAAGGGGGCTTCGATGAATCCGAGTGATTGCATGGGTTGTTAGCGGATTTGTGCGGCTTCGATGTTTTTCAGCACGGCCTGGACGATGGCATCGACGTTCATCGGTGATGACTTTGATTTTCCGAGGCTGCACTCACCGGCGGCTTCCTGGAAGCCGCAGCCGGCGAGCACGCAGGCGAGTTTGGAACGCATCTCGGCGATGAGACCCTGCTCGGCGGGGGAGAGCGGGAAGCGCGCGTTGCCTGCCTTGAAACCACGGAGCTCGTAGCCGGTGCGGAAGCCTTCGGGGAAATTCGGCGCGCCGACCATCAGCGAGAAGAGGTCCAGGAGTTCGAATTGGATTTGCTTCGCCTTCTCCCAGTTTCCGGCACGGGCGGCGTGATAGAGGCTCATCACCACCTCCGGCACCACTCCGGCGCTGGAGAGCGTGCCGCCGTCCGCGCCCATGAAGAGGCCGGTGCAGAGCAATTCCTCCCAGCCGATGAGCACGGAGAAATCCGGGCGTTGGCGCTTGATGGTGTGCAGCGTCTGCTGGAAGCGCCCCATGTCCTTGGACGTGTCCTTGGTGCCGACGATGCGCGGACAGTCCATGGCGAGGCGTTCGAGCACGGGTAGGGAAATTTCGTTGGCGAAGACCGGGATGTTATAAACCACGATGTCGATCGGCGACCTGGCAGCCAGTTCCCGGAAGTAGGCCTCGATGCTTTCCTGCGTGAGCTTGTAATAATACGGACCAGTGATGGAAACCGCGCGGCAACCGAGGTCCGCGCAATAGTTGCACATTTCCAGGACGAGTTCGATATTCGCCTCAGCGGCTCCGGCGAGGATGGGGCGGCCGTTTGCCTCTTCGCTGACGATGCGCACGACAGTACGACGTTCCTCGTAGCTCAGGCGGATAAATTCGCCCATGCTGCCATTCGGATAAAATCCGGTGACGCCCTTGTCGCCGACCCAGCGGATGATGTGGCGGAGCTCGTCCTCATCGATGCGGCCTTTGGCGTCGTAGGGCACAATGTTAGGAACGAAAATGCCTTGAATGGTTGGTGAGGTGCTCACAGTGCTTGGGGATGAATTGGCTTAAGGTGGAACGTGCGCGACGCACGCCCGCTGAAACGGTTGACGTTGATCCTCACCCATACGGATGGATAGGACGGAATGATACAGGACATGAACAGGTGTGGGTAAGGCTCGATTCGTGGGAGATTGAAACAGTTCATTGCTACTTCGTCGTCGGAGTCGCCATTTCCCGTAACGTATCCTCCACAAAAACGATACCGGCATACTTTTCTGAGATTTTCTGGAGAGCCCTTACATGAGTATCATTGTTTCTGCCTCTGGCATCTCCCGTGAAACTGTAGGAACCATAATCCTTCACGCCAAACTCGTGAATCGCCCTGACTCCCTCGGCGAAAGCGACGTTTTGCGGGGATTTCTCTAATTCCGAGAGAATTCCTTTCAGGACATCGCCGTTCCGACCGCTGATCCCGTAGGTATCCACCAGCATTTCCCCGAGATGGCAGGCCAGCCATGGCTCGCCGGCGGAGAGTTCGCGGATCCAGTCGATCATCGCCGCTTCATAATCCAGGCGTTCTCCGGCGAGATCACCCTCCGCTTTGTTCCCAGCCAGGTATTTTCCGGTGAGCCACCCGATTCCTTCATGCAGGATCGCATGATCCTTCGGAAACGAATGGCCCCCTGGATAGATTCGGTAGAAACCATTCTTGCCGACTTGAGTGGCCGCCCGACCTCCATGGTATCGATTGTAATCGGAGGCTCCGCCGAGAATGAAGTGGTGGCCCTTGCGAACAGTGGCTTCGGGAGGGATATAGCCGATCGCAGGCATGGTTCCCGCACCGTCCAGATTGACCGTGTTCCACCAACTCATCGCCCCGCCGCCGGACTGGCCGGTGAAATAAATCCGCTTGGGATCGACCAGCGGGTTCGCGCGAAGTGACTTGATGTTGTTTGCCGCGTGTCGGAGGTTGATCTCTCCATGGGTTCTATTATGCGACTCAACACTCGCCACGAGAATCCAGCCGAAGCGATCGCAGCCCGCGATGTAGCGTTTCATCTCGCCGGGACCTCCTCCGCCGGATCCATTGAAGTGTAGCACCGGGGCCTTGCGGCCCACGCGCAATGACTTCGGCAGATAGATGTGGTAATGCGAGCCTGGAGCGGACTCCACCGGACCGGATATCTCTCCGAGTGGATGCGCCAACCCTTCCTTGGGGAGCGGTGGATCCGTGCTCCGCTGGACATCGCCCGGTTTGGGTGGCACAACGCCGAAATGCTTGAGGGCGAAGTCGCGGTCCTCTGGCAGGAGTTTTTCAAGGGGGATGCTTACTTTTTTCCCGGAGGATAGTTCAAGTGTGACAGCAGCAGCGGTGGCCGCTATCGCGCTGGCTTGCGTCTCATGCCCGTTGGTCGAGCGCCATTTCCGAACGGGTGAAGGCTCGGCGGCGGCAGCGGTCAATGACATCGCCATCATCATGGATCCAATGGTTCTCATATCTTTCGACGTCTGCTGTGGGGTTTTAAAAACGGGTTGTCACTTCAGATCGCACGACGAGCCAATGTCCTGCGGGGTGCGATAGACGCCGTCCTCGACACGCACCGGGTTCACGAACTGCTCGCGGAGGTGGGGAATGTGTTCGAGGAAAATGGCTGGCAGGTCGAGGCCGATGTGATTGAAGAGCACGAGGTGCTGGTGGAGCTGACCCATGTCGCCGACGTGCGGGACCACGGGGACATCGAACTTTTTGCACATGATACTGACGGCGAGGAACTCGCTCACACCCGCGACGCGCACGGCATCGACCTGGATGAAACCGGCGCATTCCACTTGGAGGTAGTTTTTGAAAATAATGCGGTTCGGGACGTGTTCGCCGAGCGCGAGTTTCACCGGGGCGATGGCATCGGCGAGGGTTTTGTGGCCGATGATGTCGTCCGGGTGGGTGGGTTCCTCGATCCAGAACGGATTGATTTCCTTGAGGCGCGCGCAGATGTCGAGCGATTGGGGGAGCGTCCATTGTTGGTTGGCATCGACCATGATGCGGGCGTCCGGTCCGGCGACTTCGCGGACGATGCGGGCGCGGCGGAGGTCGCGTTCCGGGTCCTTGGAGCCGACCTTGAGTTTCATGGCGGTGAAGCCCGCGTCGATAGCGCGCTTGCAGTTTTCGCGGACTTGTTCGTCGCTGTAGTTGAACCAGCCGACGGAGGTATCATAGCCGGGGTAGCCGCTTGTTAGGATGCCCTCGCGGGAGGCGCGGGTGGTCGTTGGGTTGGTGAGCAGTTCGACGGCCTGCTCGTGGGTGAGCACGTCTTCGAGGTAGGAGAGATCGAGCGTGGCGGCGACTTGGGCGGGTGTGAGTTCGAGTAGGAGTTTCCACAACGGTAGGCCGCGGGTTTTCGCCCAGAGGTCCCAGCAGGCGTTGGTGACCGAGGCGAGTGCGAGCTGCACGACGCCCTTGTGCGGGCCGAGCCAGCGGAATTGTTGTTCATCGGCCATTTCCTTCTGTAGCACGCCGAAGTTTGCCATGATTTCCTCGATGCAACGGCCTTGCAGGCGGGCTGCATAGAACTCGGCGGCCTTGCAGACGAGGTCGTTGCCCTCGCCCAGGGTAAAGGCGAGACCGGAGCCGGTGCGGCCCTTGTCGTCTGT
>JBBECN010000032.1:0-7470 GCA_040881795.1 Akkermansiaceae bacterium | reverse complement strand
CCGTTTCCGAAATAGGGTTGCAAAGTATTGGCTGGAATTGAATCCAGCACTCATCGCGATCTCCGTGACCGAGACGCGCGGCTTTTCCAACAGTCCCCTCGCAGCATGATCGAGGCGGCATTGGTTCAAAAATGCCATCGGCCCGATGTTTTCCAACTCCCTGCAATATTTCGCCATCGCCGTGATTCCCATGCCACACTGCTTGGCCATGAACTCAAGCGTCCATGGTTCCGCGCTGCTGGCGGGATTATCCGCAAGATCTTTGAGAAAAAGCTCCACCGTCCGCCTGCGGGTCACCAGTGCGGGAGATTCCTCCGATTGCTGCTCCGCAAGCACAGCCAGCAACTCAACCAACAGTCGATTCACCCCCACCGCTAGCCGTGATGTCACCCCTGGCTCTCCCCACCTTAAAACACAATCGCTCAAATCACGGAAAACTTCGCGGATTCGAAGATTTGCCATCCACACCGACTGTTCACCCTGCCGAAGTTTGCGGGTCAATTCGGACAAATCTTCCGGAGTCAGGACCAGCCATGACGGCCATTTCCATTCCTGGTTCGGCCGCCGCACGTCCACATCAAGGATCAACCAAAACAACCTGCCCCGGCCAATGTTCGGATCTCCCAACTTGTGCAATTGCCAGGGTCGCGTGACCGTCAGGTTCCCCGCCTGCAAAGCGTAGCTCCGCCCGTCCACTGCGAAACTCGTCCCGCCGGTTTCGAGAAACACGATTTCAAGACCTTCGTTCCGGTGGAAATCCAAGCCCCAATCCTGCGCCCCCCGCGCATTCCAGAAACCCACGTTTGCCAAACCCGGCAGGATGTTCGAATTCATTCGCATCCCCGGGTAATGCCCTTTCGAAAGAGCGCGTAATTCGATCTTGCCAGACTCCACCGCCTGAATTTGCGGAGCGCAGGTGTCAATTTGATAGCGATTGGTGCCGATTTTGTAGATCGGTGGAGGGAACGAGTCTTTCACAAAATGTTCAATATTCTTCGCCGCGCAATCTTGCAAGACCCGGGTATTGGTTTCTAGTAAACAAGGTATCGCTCGAGTCCGTCGTGGGCGATGCCCAATCGATATCCCAAACCCATCCACAGAAACCCGTGAATCACACGATCGATCTCGTCATCATTGCCGTCTACCTGCTTTCCATCGTTTCACTTGGCGTCTGGGTCGGCCTGCGCGGTGCCAAGAAAAACAAGGGCATGGACGCCGCCAAGGGTTACTTCCTCGCCAGCGGCAGCCTCAAATGGCCGGTCATCGGTCTGGCACTCTTCTCCACCAACATTTCCACCATTCATCTCGTCGCTCTCGCTCAAGAAGGTTATGTGAATGGCCTCGCCTACGGCAACTTCGAGTGGATGGCCGCCTTCACCCTCATCGTTCTCGCTCTCTTCTTCGTCCCATTCTACATCCGCGCCAAGGTCACCACCCTCCCGGATTTCCTCGAAAAACGCTACAACGGGGCCTGCCGTGACATGCTCGCCATCATCTCGGTCTTCTCCGCCATCTTCATCCACATCGGCTTCTCCCTCTACACCGGAGGCGTGGTCATCAACGGCATGTTCGGCATCGATATCACCGTAAGTATCATCGCCATTTGTGCACTTGTCGCCATCTACACCATCCTCGGTGGTCTCGCGTCGGTTGTCATCACTGAAGCGATCGAAACGGTGGTTCTCCTGTTAGGTGCCGTCATCATCACCGTGATTTGTTTCCAAAAACTCGGCTCATGGCAGGAACTCATCGATCATGTCGAGCCCGTTAAAATGACAGTCATCCGCCCGCATGGCGACAGTTCCGGATTGCCATGGTATGCCGTTTTGCTCGGTTATCCCGTCATCGGCATCTGGTATTGGTGTGCGGATCAAACGATCGTCCAGCGGGTTCTCGGAGCCAAGGATGAAAACCACGCCCGCGTCGGCCCCTTGTTCGCGGGTTTTATTAAAATCCTCCCGGTCTTCCTCTTCGTCCTACCCGGCTTGATGTGCTATGCACTGGTCCAAAACGGCACCCTCGATGCCGCCAACATGGCACAGAAGAATGGAGCCCCGGACACCCAAGATACCTATGCATTCATGATCCGCGAGCTGCTACCCATTGGCTTGCGCGGGGTCATCACCGCCGCCCTGCTCGCCGCGCTCATGGGTACCGTTTCCGGCGCACTCAACTCGGTTTCGACGCTCGTCAGTTATGATCTGGTGAAACGTTGGCGACCCGCCACCGAAGGTCGCTCTCTCGTCAGGATTGGCCGCATCACCGTCTTCGTTACTATGATTATCGCCATCGTCTGGTCACTGCAGCTCGGCCGCTACGCCAGTATTTTCCAAGGGATCCAGTCTCTCATCAGTTATATCGCGCCACCGATCACCGCGGTATTCCTATGGGGAGTCTTCCAGAAGCGCGCTTCTGCAACCGGGGCCGCCACCACCTTGGTCGTCGGGACACTGTTAGGATTTGGTGTGTTTTTATTGGACTGGAACAAACAATCCACCGGCTGGAATGTGCCATTCCTGATGGCTGCATTTTATCTGTTTGTCATTTGCTCCGTCATTCTCTTCGCAGTCTCAGCCTTCTTCCCGCAAACCCACACGGAGGAAAGCGCCGCCTTGGTGTGGGAGAACCCATCCGCCGCACTTCGTGACCCGGGTTGGCAAGGCATCGGCAACTACAAGTTCCTTTCCCTACTTCTATTCCTCACCATGGCAACCCTGTTTTTCATTTTCTCGTGAATACGAAAGGAATCCAACCGATGAAACACCTCGTCCTGCCCGCGATCTGCGGATTACTGGCATTCACTGCATCCTGCGTCCCCACACCCGTCCAGCGCCACGCTTGGGTCACCGGCCTCAAGCCGGAAAAAGCCGCCTACTACCGCAAGCTCCACGCCAATCCCTGGCCAGCTGTCAACGCCAACCTCAAGGCCTGTAACATCCGGAACTTTTCTATCTTCGAACGCGAAATCGCCGGAAAAACCTATCTCTTCGCCTATCTCGAATACACAGGCAAGGACTTCGCTGCCGATATGAAAAAAATGGGCGAAGACCCCGAAACCCAGCGCTGGTGGAAAGAAACCGACCCCTGCCAAGCCCCACTCCCCGGCGCCCTTAAAGCCGGTAAAATCTGGTCCGATACCAAAGAGCTCTATCATCTTGAATGAGCCTTTAACGTTTCCATTTCAAATCTTAAATTTCAAATCTCAAATTCTCCCATGCTCCTCCAAGACCAAGTCATTTTCCTCACCGGCGGCTCCACCGGCATCGGGCTCGACTGCGCCAAGGCCTATGCCGCGGAGGGCGCCAAGATCGCACTCGTCGCCCGCAATGGAGATCTATCCGCCCAAGCCGCCGCCGCACTCGGACCCGACCATCTTGGCTTCGCCTGTGATGTTTCCAAAGATGCCGATGTTAAATCTGCCATTGAGCGGGTGCTTGCCCACTACGGACAAGTCAACGCCATCCATAACAACGCGGGCATCGCCACGCCCAGCAAAGCCATCCACGAAACTACCGATGAAGAATGGGACGCCCTCTTCAACATCAATCTCAAGAGCATACTCCACACCACCCGCCACGGTATCAAAGCCTTGCGCGTATCCAGAGGTTGCATACTCAATACTTCCAGTCTCGTCGGCGTCATCGGCCAGGAAATCCACGCCGCCTACACCGCCACCAAGGGCGGCATGAACACCCTCACCAAGTCCATGGCGCTCGACTACGCCAAGGACGGCATCCGCGTGAACGCCGTCTGCCCCGCCGGCACTTGGACCCCCATGCTGCGTCAGTGGGCATCCGAACAACCCGATCCCGCCGGTATTTCAAAATACCTCGATGACATCCACCCGCTCGGCTATTGCCCGGATGGCGATGTGATTGCGGACACCTGCGTCTTCCTCCTCTCTGCCAAGGCCCGCTTCATCACCGGGCACATCATGCACGTCTCCGGCGGCGCGGAAATCGGCTACCGCCGCTGAATCTCCAACAACCCCATTTCCAAGATGAAAATCCCATCACTCCTGCTCGCCACGCTCCTCGGTGCCGGCAGCTTGCTTGCCCAGGACACCGTCCCTGCCTCTCCCGCCGCCGTCAAGAACTGGCAGGACGCCCGCTTCGGCATGTTCATCCACTGGGGACCCGTGAGTTTGAAAGGCACCGAAATCGGCTGGTCCCGCGGCAACCAAGTCCCGATCGAGGAATACGACAACCTCTACAAACAATTCAATCCCACCGAATTCAACGCCGATGAATGGGTCGCCGTCGCCAAAGCCGCGGGCATGAGATATATGGTGCTCACCACCAAGCACCACGATGGCTTCTGCCTCTGGGACACCAAGCAGACCGACTACAACATCATGAACACGCCCTTCAAGCGGGACGTGGTCAAGGAACTCGCCGAAGCCTGCAAAAAAGGCGGCATCGCCTTCGGCACCTATTACTCCACCTGCGATTGGCACCACCCCGCCTTCCCACTCGGCTCACCCGCTGGCCAGACCAAGAACCCCAATCCTGATCTGAAAGCCTACGACGCCTATCTTCAGGCGCAGGTCACCGAGCTCGTCAAAAACTACGGCCCGCTCTTCACCATGTGGTTTGATGTGCCCCAGTCCTACGACGGCACTTATGGCATCCCGATGGTCAACATGCTCCGCAAACTCCAGCCGGACCTCATGATCAACAACCGCCCCTACTCCGTCGGCGGCATCGGCAGCGGCATCGGCCATCAAATCGCCATCGGCGACTATGACACCCCGGAACAAACGATCGGCGGATTCAACATGGATCGCCCATGGGAAACCTGCATGACCATCTGCGAACAATGGGCATGGAAACCCAACGACAAGATGAAGTCCCTCGAAGAATGCATCCACACTCTCATCCGCACCAATGGTGGCGATGGCAATCTCCTCTTCAATGTTGGCCCGCAACCGGACGGCCTCATCGAGCCCCGCCAAGTCGAGCGCCTCAAGGAAATGGGCGCATGGCTCGCAAAAAACAGCGAAGCCATCTATGGCACCCGCGGCGGCCCATGGAAGCCCTCCAGCCGCATGGCCAGCACCCGCAAGGGCGATAAAATCTATCTCCATCTCCTCAAAAAAGTCGATGGCCCGGTCACCGTCTCCGCCCTGCCGGTTTCTATCAAATCCGCCAAGCTCCTCAACGGCCCGGCCATCAACACCACCACCGCCGATAGCGCACTCTCGTTCCAAGTCCCTGCCGACTCGTGGGATGAAATCGACACCATCATCGAACTGACCATCGATGGCGACGCCATGGACATCGCGCCGCTCAAGCCATCCGCCCTCTCCAACATCCCCGGCGCCAAGGCCACCGCATCCGCAATCTTCCAGAACGACCCCCAATACGGCGCGGACATGGTCCTCGACGGCGACATCGAGACCCGCTGGGCTACCCCGGAAGGCACCAAACAAGCCTGGCTACAAATCGACCTCGCCCAGCCGACCACCATCAACGGCATCCACATCGAAGAAGCCTACGCCGGCCACAACAGCCGCGTGAAGAAGTTCGAACTTCAGAAAAAATCAGGCGACGAATGGACCTCCTTCCACAGCGGCGATGCCCTCGGCGCGCATTTCAAAGCATCCTTCGAGCCCGTCACCACCAGCGCCATCCGCCTCAATATCCTCGATGCAAGTGATGGCCCGACCATCTCTGAAATCTCTCTCAAAAAGCCATGAAAATACCATGAAGTTATCCCTGTTCCTCTCGTCGCTGCTTCTGCTAGGCACTCCGCTTTTTGCCCAATCACCGGCTTCCGCCGAAGCCAGTGCATTTTCATCCTCGGTCCGCCCACCGGATTTCCCATGGTGGCGTGACGGCCGCTTCGGAATGTTCATCCACTGGGGGCCCGCGGCGCTCACCGGCAAGGAGATCAGTTGGTCGAGAAATGGCACCGGCATCGAAAAATACGACTCGCTCTACAAGGAGTTCAACCCGGTGAGATTCAACGCCACCGAGTGGGTTGCCACTGCGAAGGCCGCCGGCATGAAATACATGGTTCTCACGGCGAAGCACCACGACGGCTTCATGCTATGGGACACAAAAACCGGCGACTACAACATCATGCACACGCCGTTCGGGCGCGATGTCGTCGCCGAACTCGCCACCGCCGCCAAGAAGGCCGATCTCCCGTTCTGCGTGTATTTCTCTCCCGGCGATTGGAAGGATCCCGACTGCCGGAATCCCGAGGCGAACGCCAAATTTGTCGAGCGGATGCACGCCCAGATCACCGAACTCCTCACCCACTACGGCCGCATCCCGCTCGTATGGATCGACTTCGACGGGTTTCCCAACCCAAGCATACCGAGAGAAACCGCCACACTCATCCGCCAACTTCAGCCGGGCGCCCTCATCACCAATCGGCTCGAAGCCCTCCATCCGGACGAATCCCACGGCCGCATCGGCAAGTGGGGCGATTACGCGACCCCCGAACAACGCGTCGGCAGTTATTGCGATACCGTGCCATGGGAAACTTGCATGACCATCGCCAATCAATGGAATTGGAAACCCAACGACAAGTTGAAGTCACTCCATCAGTGCCTCAGCACGCTCGTTTGCACGGTCGGCGCCGATGGCAACCTGCTCTTCAACGTCGGCCCGAAGCCGGATGGTGAAATCGAACCAACCCAAGTCGCCCGCCTCAAGGAAATGGGTGCCTGGCTCGCCAAACACGGCGAGTCGATCTACGGCACACGCGGCGGCCCGTATTTCCCTACCAAATCCTACGCCGCCACCCGCACCGCCGATACGATTTACATCCACGCCATCCAACTCAAGAACGGATCGCTCACACTACCGCCACTCCCCGCGAAGGTGAAATCCGCCGCACTTCTCGACGGGACCACCGTGCCCTTCCAACAGACCACCGATGCGTTCCAACTCACCATCCCCGAGGCCAGCAGAGACCCTAACATCAGCGTCGTGAAACTCACCATCGAAGGCGACCCGATGAAACTCACCCCCATCGTCCCCGCCTCCACCAGCAAGTCGCTGGCCTACCGCAAGCCCGCCAACGTTTCCAGCAGCATTGCCCCACAATTCATGCACGACGCGCAAGCCGCTCTAGACGACGACACCTCCACCTACTGGACCCCCGGCCGCGATGAGGCAATGGCCGAGGAGATCATGGGCAAAAAATTCGAACAGGTCCGCAGAATCCCAAACCATCCGGTCTGGATCCGCCACGGCTGGCTGGAAGTCGATCTCGGCAAGCCACAAGCCGTCTCCCGCGCACGCATCCAGGAATACGGCGGCTACCCGCCGGTTTCCTCTTGGAAAATCGAATCTGAAAACAACGGCACCTGGCAAGTTATCGCCGAAGGCAAGACCATCGGGAAGTCTCTCGATGTGCCCATCTCCACCCCCGCAACCGCCCACAAATTCCGCCTCTCCATCGAGGCTGACGGTCGCCCCGCAATCGCCGAATTCCAGCTCTTCTAATTCAAATGAT
>JBBECN010000031.1:26123-43231 GCA_040881795.1 Akkermansiaceae bacterium | reverse complement strand
GGATATTACCGAGGCGTATCAATTATTTCGAAGCCAAAGAAATTGTGGGTAATGGGCAGAGCAGGCTGCCGCAGTCTAGGGACTTCGTCGCGATCCTGTTAGAAATTCTTCACCAACGCGGCGGCATAGAAACCGTCGTAACCGGTGGCGGCGGGAGAAACCGGGCGTTCTTCGACCAGCGTGAAATTCCCCTGTGCTAACAGATGATCGACGGCAGCGCGGTTTTCCGAGGGAAGGATCGAGCAGGTGGCGTAAACCAGGCGTCCGCCGGGCTTGAGCATGGCGGTGTAGCTGGTGAGCAGCTCCATCTGGATGCCTTGCACGCGCTCGAGGGCGGCGGGTTTGAGACGCCATTTGAGGTCAGGCTGGCGCTTCAAAGTGCCGAGGCCGGAGCACGGTGCGTCGATGAGCAGACGGTCCGCGACTTCCGCGAAATCGACGGCGGTGGCGGCGGTGATTTCCTTGGTCTTGATGCACTTGTTCGCATTGGCGCGTTTGGCGCGGCGTTCGAGTTCGGAGAGTTTTTTGGCATCCACATCCATGCCGAAGACGCGGCCTTCGTTTTTCATCAAGGCGGCGAGGTGCAGCGATTTGCCACCGGCCCCGGAGCAGGCGTCGATGACCCGTTCACCGGGTTGTGGGTCGAGCAGCGGAGCGATCATTTGTGAACCGGCGTCCTGAATTTCCACACGCCCATCGAGGCGCAGGGATTTCGGCAGGGATTTCCCAGGCGCAAGGACCAGCGCATCCGGCAGGCCGGGCACTTCGGTGGCGGTGATGTTGAAGCCTGCTAGCCACACAATCACTTCCGGGCGAGTGCTGCGGAGGGTGTTGACGCGGAGGAAGATGGAGGCTCGTTGATTGAGGGCGGAAAGTTCGGCGTCCCACGCGTCGCCAAGTTCGGCCACGCCGAGGGCGTCGATCCAATCCGGGATCGACTCACGCACCGCGCGCGGTTGAGCGGCCAACTCGGCCTCGCGGGCTTGAATTTCGGCAATCGGGCGGCCGTTGTAGGCCCACCACTCGGGGATCTCGTAGCCCATACGCACCCACTGGGCAGCGCAGAGGGCGGTGGTTTCCTCACTATCGACGAGGAAACCGAGGGCGCGCCGCCAGCGGGCGACTTCAAAAACGGTTTCGGCGATGAAACTGCGGTCGCGCTTGCCCCATTTCGGGTTTTCTTCGAAGGCGGTGGCGAGTTCGTGATCGAGGACGCGGTGCTCGCGGAAGACGGATTTGGCGATGGTCGAGGCGGCCTCGGCGAGGATGCGGTGCATTTTCATGAACGTGCACCCTTTCCTAATCCGGGCACCTTGGCAAACGAAACGAAGCAACGGCGGCCTTCGCTCAGCGTTTCGCCTTGGGAGTTTTCAAAAACGCTGCCACGTCCGCCAGCGGGCGCGTGTTGAAGACGTCCTCACGCCGCAGCCAGCCTTTCCGCGCCAACCGCACACCGAGTCCGAGGTGATGCAAGCCCATCGTCGAATGCGCGTCCGGATTGATCGAACAGAGCACGCCCTTGTCCCGCGCCCGTTTCCACCAGCGCCAATCCATGTCCAGCCGCATCGGGCTGCAATTCAGCTCGATGATCGTCCGCGTCTCCGCCGCACAATCGATGACCATCGCGTGATTGACCGCGTAGGGCTCGCGCTTCAGCAGCAAACGACCCGTTAGATGCCCCAGCATCGTCACGTGTTCGTTCTCCATCGCGCGGCAGATCCGGCGTGTCATTTCCTCTTCGGATAGAGTGAACGACGCATGCACCGAGGCCACGCAGTAGTCGAGTTTCGCGAGCATCGCATCATCGAAATCCAAGCTGCCATCCTTGTGGATATCCACCTCGGACCCGGCGAAAATGCGGAACTTTTCGTATCCGGCATTCAGCCTGGCGATTTCCGCCACTTGCTCCATTAGCCGGATTTCATCCAGCCCGTTCGCTTGAAACGACGCCTTCGAGTGATCCGCGATTCCGAGGTATTGCAGGCCGAGCTCCATCGCCTCATCGGCCATCGCTTCGAGCGTGTTACGCCCGTCCGAGGCGGTGGTGTGGTTGTGGAAAGTGCCGCGAAGTTGCGGCAACTCCACCAACCTCGGCAGCGAGTGCTCGGCCGCAGCTTCGATCTCGCCTCGGTTTTCCCGCAGCTCCGGCGGAATGAAATCCAAGCCCAGCGCCCGATAGATATCACTCTCCTCGTTGACCTCAGGAACCACCGCAGCGTCATGGGTCGGCGTGAATCCGTATTCATTGAGCGAAAGCCCCTGCTTGAGCGCCAACCCGCGGATCGCCACGTTGTGCTCCTTGGACCCACTGAAATATTGCAGGGCGAATGGAAACTGAGCGTTAGACACAGCGCGCAAATCGCATTGCAGGCCGTCTTTCAAACGCACCGAAGTCTTGGTCTCGCCGCAAACGATGATCGACTCGACCTGCGGCAGGGTGGTGAAATCCTCGCAAACCAATTTCGGCTCCTTGGTCGCCACGAGGAAATCCAAATCATGCACCGTCTCCTTCGCCCGCCGGAACGATCCCGCCACCGCCACCCGCGTAATTTCCGGGTGCATTCGCAACAATTCGAGGATCTCCTCGACCAGCGGGCTGATACCGCCTAGCAGAAATGAATCCGCGAACGTCTCCTTCAGCGCGATCGCTTCTAGGATTTTCACCTGAGTCTTCGCGCCGAATCCTGGCAAGCCTGCCACTTTTCCTGCCTCACACGCCGCTTTCAAATCCGCCACCGAAGCCACTTCCAACGCTTCGTAAAGCGCCTTCACCTTCTTCGGTCCCAAGCCCTGCACCTCGAACAACTCGAACAGGCCCGCCGGAAACTCCGCCCGCAGTTTTTCATAAAACTCCAACCGTCCGGTGCTGGCGAGTTCGTACAACTTGTCCCGCAGAGCCTCGCCGATGCCCTTGATACCCATCAGCTCGTTCTTCTCCGCCAGCTCCACAATCTCGCCATCGAAGTTCCGCACCGTCTCCGCACCCTGCCGATAAGCGCGAATTTTGAACGGATTCTCGTTCTTCAATTCCAGCAACAAGGCAATCTCCTCCAACACCTCCGCCAAATTCTCACGCGTCATGCGTGGAAACTCGCCACGCCGGCAAAAGCCGTCAAGCCCCCACCGCCGGCAATCGAGTCGCGAATAGGCTTACGATTTTCTGGAAGCTTGCAACATGTCCATCCATCGCCTATCCAGTCAGGCGTTTTGATCCTCAACAATTATGGAATGAAAAGGTAGGAGACAAAGCACCAACGTCGAAGAAGGCCGGAGCGAAAGGTCGCATGGAGGCGGCGGGAGTGGTGATGGCACCGGGTTGCTGATGACGATCGGCCGGATTTTCGGCTTCAAGGGATCCATCGCGGCCCTGCTCGATGGCCTACAAGGATCTGTAAACCACCTCACTCGAAATCAAACGATTTGCGCCGGGTGGGCTGAAGTCGGAAACGACCGCCATTTGACTGTCGAATCGGATCAAAAACCGAATCCATGCCGACGGACTTGATGGCCTCAACCTGGGCCATCAGTTCGCCGAGGCGCCCTTTCGGAAACCCCCGCTCCTTGAACCAGCTCAAATACTCCGGTGGCAAGTCGATGATCGGAACTCCGGAAGGCGGGTAGGCCTTAATTCCAAATTTCCCGAAGGGCATCCGCGTGTTGGCGATCTCAACGAGGAGATTGCGGAAATCATCTTGGTCAATGTCCGTGAACTTCATCGGTGAATGGCGAAGGTCACGGAGAATTCCGCGATCACTTCTGATTGGCCTTGAGTGCTCCTTCCGTCTGAGCCTTGAACCAGGAATCAAACTCGGTTTGCGCGATAACCTCCATCGAGCCGACCATGTTGCCATGACCTTCACCACAGAGCTGGCCACATACGACGTAAGTTTCCAGAGTCTTCACCGGGGTGAACCACATTGGAATTTCACGACCAGGGATCGCGTCCTGCTGGATGCGCATCGGGACAATGTGATAGTTGTGAATCACATCCTTGGTACCAATGTTGAGAACGACGGGTTGATCGACAGGAAGCTTGAGGATCGGGCTCGTGAAATCGTCTAGGGCATTCGGATCGGTGTAGTCGATACCAAGGTCGTTTGAGCCGGAAATCAAGTCTGGATCCACACGGCCAAACTTGTTGTCGGCCCCCGGGTAGTGATAGGTCCAACCAAACTGCCAACCCACCACGCGGACCCGGTTTGGGTTCAAATCCTGCACGGCCTTCCAGCTATCGACGCGTTCCGCCCACAGCGGAAAGGCGAATCCAAGCAGCAGCACCGCTTCGACAATGATCACGCCCACTTCCAAATGACTGGAAAGATGGCTCCTCACCCCCTGGTAGGATGCTTTCGGATTGTTCTTATGCCAAAAGCGAAAGATACAGTAGAGGAAAAACAAGGTCCATCCCACAAATAAAACGATCATGAACCAGTGGACCACATCAATCATGTGATCGACTTGACCGCCATGGGCAGAGAAGTTTTCCGGGATGCCTAGGAACTTGGATGGACTCATTGAGGTAAATGCTGGAATACGGGGAAGGACTTAGCGCGGGACGTAGTCGTCCGAGAGCGTGGGATCAAAATGCTCACGCTCGCGACGGGCAATGCGGAACATGAAGAAGGTGATGGCACCGAGAATCATCAGGATGACGACCAAGAGAAAAAAGATCGACCACCCGGCAGCGTCGCCGCCGCCTTCGATCATACTGACGCGGCAAGTGGAACAGGCTAGGAGTTGAGGAATCTGGATCATGATTTTGTGGAGGTTAAAAACGCTGGAATCAGATGTGGATGCGGGCGGCCTTGCGATAGAAGCAGACACCGTAAATCGGCATCAATAAAGCCCCCGCGACGCCGACCACTCCGAGCGAGGTGGACATCGTCGATGACTCCGGCGCCAACACAAAGGCCCACAGCGCGAGGAACACGAAGAGCAGAGTGCATACGGTCACGAACACAATGTGAAAACCTTTGAGAGACATGGGATGACTATGGGTTGGCAGATGGAAAAATCAACGACCGGAGTAAAAGAAAGTGTCGAAAATCGGATCACCCATGGCCAAGGCGGTGAGCCCGGCAAGGCTGATGACCGCGGCGATTCCGGAACCAAACAACCAATAAACGGCCTTCCTTTCGTGATTCAAGTGCATGAAAATGAATGCAACCAGGGTGGCCTTGATGGTGGCGATTGCGAGTCCGAGAATGCAGTCGGCGGCATCAAAACCGTGGCGGCCGATGTCCAGCGCCGGCACGGTGGCCACCAGCACGGTAAGCACGGTTCCGACCATGAGGGCGGCAAAAACAAGGAGGTAGATGCGCTTGGACTTTTGGATTTCTTCGTGTGAAGTGGCCATGGGATTGATTGATTGGTGGTTGAAAAGAAATGATGAATCGAGGGCCTTACATCAGATAAAGGACGGGGAAAACAAAGATCCAGACAAGGTCCACAAAGTGCCAGAACAAGCCGCCGACTTCCACCCGGTTGGCGAGCCACTCGGGATTTGAAAGATACATCTTGCGACCGAAGAACAGGTAGTAGGCCAACACTAGGGCACCGCCGATCACATGAAGACCATGGAGTCCGGTAATGGTAAAATAGAGCGCGTAATAGGTGTTCCAGGCCGGCGTAAACTTCGCAGCAAACCCTATCTGTTCCCGGGGAAGGGAGAACTCAGGGAACGTTTCCTCGCCGCGGGCCTTGTAGTTGGGACCGGTGAACTCCTCGGTGAAGGCTGCGGTCGCGGAAAGTTTGGCAAGCCCGTCTTCCTCGGCCTTTTTCGCGAGTTCCTTCCAACCAATCCGGTAGCGCTCCTTGAGGGTGGGTTCACGTTTCGGCTTGCCGGATTTATCCGTGCCGTAGTCCTTGAGAAGTTGAGCCTCCAGTTTGGCGACTTCACCCTTATGCCACTCCCATGCTTCCTTCGCGAACGGACTATTCTGAAGCAACCATGAATTTTCGATAGCAACCATCGGGTCCACGCCCTTCTTGACAGCCTTCATTGCCAAGTGCTGGAAATCAATTGCATCCACATTGTGGAAAACCATTGGGCTCGCGAGAAGCTTGCCATCGACGACGGTATCATCGCGCAACCGGGACTGGCCGTCGGCCTCCTTGATGTCACGCGGCTTAAAATCAAATGCGACCGGTGGTTCGACATTAAAAACCACCGCCGAGGTCTCCGTGAGCAACTTCGGAGCAAGGGCCGCAGTGTCGATATTCACATCCGAAGCAAGCTGCCAGCCTTTTTTCCCGGGATTTTTGGCCAGCGCCTCTTTCCACTCTTGGCGGAGTGCGGCGGTGCGGTAGGCACCGTTGTGGGTGCGGGCGGCGAGGTGGGAATCCCGAACGCGATTGAGCAAGTCCACGGAAAGGACCTCGCCAGCCTTGGCGATCGTCTCGGCGGGCTGGCCCTCTTGGAGGACAGCGGTGATCTCCGCGCCAAGCACGATTTTTGCCTTCCGGTGTTCCGCTTGGGTGAGTAGTTCCTCAACCCACGGTCCATGGAAGCGGACGGTGCTGAATGTCAGTTTGGACGCTTCGATGAAGATCAGGTTTTCCTCGACCTTCTTACCGTTGTGATCGAGCACGTATTGCTCACCATCTTTTTCATAACCCAAGTGACCCTCCATCACGGTGTAGTCCTTGAGACGCACCGCTTGGTGCTCAAACTTCACCTTGTATTCGATGCCTTTGAGGATCATGAAAACCAACGCGCAAAAGACGGTGATACCCATGAAAATCTGAAATTTCCGCCACTCACGCATTTTCAAAGCGGCCCATGCGAAGACCACGGTCACCGAAGAACCGATCAGCACGAAGGTGTTGATCAGCCCCGGCAGCACCGGCAGCGTTCGCTCCGGCCATGGGTAATCCGCACCAAGGCGCAGGAACACATAGGCCGAGAAAAACCCGCCGAAAAGCATAACTTCGGAAGCGAGGAACAACCAGATTGCGATCTTCGAATTGAAGAGGCCGGTGTCCTTGCGGGGAGTGACGATATAAGGAATTTCCATTTGAGAAAGAGCAGGCTGGAGTGGGATTAGTGCTTGGCCGCAGGAGTCACCGCAGGCTTGTCAGCAGGCGTCGAATGTTTCGGCTCAATCCACTGGGGAAGGAAATCCTCATCACAATCCGGGCGACTGTATTCGTAGGGACCGCGATAAACCACTGGCTCGGTCAGGAAATTGCCATGACCTGGAGGAGTGGGAGTGGCCCATTCGAGAGTGGTCGCATCCCACGGGTTGTCACTTTCGACCTTCTTGCCGAATTTCCATGAGGCAAACAGGTTGATGATGAAAAAGATTTGGAAGAAGGCCATCGCCCACGCTCCCACGGACATCAGGATATTCATGTCGATGTGTTGTGCGACAGTGTTACCAAAAACGTTCACGCTGTCCTGGGCTTTCGAGAGGTAGGCATCGCCACCGTTGTACCACCGGCGATGGAACCCTGCCATGCCCTGAACCAACATCGGGAAGAAGATCAGGTTCATACAAATCAAGCTTGGCCAGAAGTGCAGGTGATTGAGCGTTCTGCTCATGTAGCGGCCCGTGATCTTCGGATACCAATGAAGCACTCCACCGAAGAAACCGAAGAGAATCCCGGGTGCGACCACATAGTGGAAGTGGCCGATCACATAGTAGGTGTCGTGCAGGTGAAGATCCGCGAGGTTGAAGGCGAGTGGCAGCCCGGTCAGACCGCCAATGCCGAACATTGGGATGAAGGCGCAGGCCCACATCATCGGCGGCGTGAAGCGGATGGAACCACCCCAGAGTGAAATCAACAACGCGGTGATGATGACCACCGATGGCACGGAAATCAGGACCGTGGTGGTCTGGAAGAAGGTGGAGACCGCAGCGCCCATCCCGGTCATATACATGTGGTGGGCCCAGACGACGAAGGAGAGAAATCCTAAAACAAGTACCGAATAGACCATCGACTTATACCCCCAAAGCGGCTTGCGGGTGTTGGCGGGGATGATTTCGCTGACGCAGGCGAAAGCGGGAAGCAGGAGCACGTAAACTTCCGGATGGCCGAGGAACCAGAATAAATGCTGGAACAACAATGGCGAACCACCGCCGGACAAGTCAGCCAGGCCATCGCCCTTGGTGTAGAGGCCGGACGGCATGAAGAATGAAGAATGCCCGACGCGGTCCATCAACTGCATGATGCCGGCGGCCTCGAGCGGTGGGAATGCGAGAAGCAACAGGAAGGCGGTGACCAGCATCGCCCAAACCAGGAATGGCAGACGCATCCACGTCATCCCGCGCGCCCTGAGATTGATGATGGTCGTGATGAAATTCACCGAACCAAGAAGCGAGGAAGTGATAAGAAAGACCAAACCAATCAACCACTGCGTCTGACCCGCCAACCATTGGTTCACCACCTGTCCATCGGCGAAGCCCGCCAGCGGTGAATAGTTGGTCCATCCGGACTTGGCCGCCCCCGATTCCATGAAGAAGGAGGCACACATGATCAAGCCGCCGGCGAGATACACCCAATAGCTCATCATATTGAGCTTGGGGAACGCCATGTCCACCGCGCCGATTTGGAGCGGCGTGACGTAGTTGCCGAAAGCACCAAATCCCAATGGCACGATGCCAAGGAAGACCATGATGGTTCCGTGCATCGCGCCGAACATGTTATAAGTCTCCCCGGTCACTTTCCCATCCTGCAACCAGCGGGCTTTCCAGCCGTCGGTGAAGATCCAGCTCATCCACTCCGGAAGCGGTTGATGCGGATAAGCGATGCTCCAGCGCATCACCATCATCAGGTAAAACCCGAAAGCGAGGAACAGCATGGCGGTGATACCATACTGGAGACCGATCATTTTGTGATCTGTGGAAAAAACGTATTTCGACCAGAATCCTGGATTGTGGTGATGATCATCATGGTGATGGTCATCATGGGCGTCGTGCCCGGCGTGTGTGTTGGCGTGAGAGCTCATGGTTCCGTCTTGCGGCGTTGGTTAATCCAAATAATGGGAAGTGAATAGCAAAAAATGCGTGGTGAATTTCAATGAAATTGGATCAGAATGAAAAATTCAGGGAATGGGCGGATGATTTGAAAAAATCGAGGGCGGTGAAATTTGAGTGGAGGTAATCAACCCGAAGTGCGTGGACTGACGGCAGAACTGCGAGGGTCAGGGTGTCGCGGCATCGACAGGAGCGAGGGTCAGCGGATCGACCATGGTCGCAGGATCGAGAGGTGCGCCACTGAGAGCCTTGGTGTGGGCGGCCGCGAGTTCTTCGGCCGTGACCATGCCACCCGCGTTCGGACGTGCACCGGAAATTTCGATGGCGGCTTTGGCCATTTCGGTGGTGACCACATCACCGACTGCGTTGCCAAAATTGTTGCGGAGGTAGGTCATGATTCCGGCGAGGTCCTCAGGTCCCATGCCGATCCCCTGAGGCGGCATCACGCCGTAGGTTTTTCCATCGCTGACAGGGCCCTGCAGACCGTTGAGGATGACCATGGCAAGTCGATCGGTCTCGCCGTTGACCCAGGCGGAACCTGCAAGGGAGGGATAGGTGGAACCATTGCCCTTGGCATCCGGCCCATGGCACCCGCCGCACTTGGCGGAGTAAATTTTGGCGCCCTTGGAGCTGTAAGCGGCAAGCGCCATCTTCGGCACCGGGCCGGTATCGGCAGCGCCGGGCGCGGGGGTTCGGACGTAGCCCGGGCGGAATGTTGCGCCGTAGGCGAACAGATTGCCACCGCCACCGAGGATGCCCCCGGCGATGAGCAGGACGATTCCGCAGGCGACGAAGGCCCACAGGGAAACCGGCTCGATTCCATTATCGACGATCCGCTTTTCGCGGGCACAGGCGGCAGCTTCGCGGACCACGCGTCCATGCGCTTCGGTCACATTGATCGACTCCTCAAGGTCTGGCTTTTGGTTAGAGGGAGACATATTTGAAATTAGGTAGGAAGTGAATGAATTCAACCATCACTTTTCACTTTTCGCAGGAGCGAAATTGAGTGCGGTGGGGACGGTTTGGTCCTTTTTCAGGGAAAGCAGGTAAGAGACCAAGGCTTTGGCATCGGAGTCAGGGACCACTTCGGTGCTTTCATCACCGCTGATGGAAACGGCGTCAAGCGAACGACTGCCCGTAATCTTTTTCTCGGTGAACAGGAACCGAAATGAGGGGCAGGTCGATTTCCAACGCTCCGGGCTGTGGCGAGGATTGTAGAGAAACGCATACAGCCACTGGCTCGGACTCTGGCCGACGGCGTAGAGCGATTCCACGCGGCGGCCGAGGTTCGAAAGGTCGGGCCCCATGCGGGAGACGCCGACTTGAGCGAAGCGCTCACCCGCAAAATCGAAGGCGTTGGTTTCACGGCGGGTGTCGCCGCGATCGGGATCCGCCTTCAAGCCGCCCCAGTCAGGACGATAAAGATCCGTGCCGGCATAGGTCGGGCGGACGAGCTGGGTGTGGCAGAGGTAACAACCGTTTTCCGCATACACCTGTGCACCGTTTTCGATACGGCCGGTGCGCTTCGGATTGAAAATCCCGGTAGTGCCATCGGTCGCCTCGTTGAGTTCGATGGGAGCAAGGTTGCGCATTTTGAGGAATGGCACAACGACGATGGCAAGCCAAGCAACGCCAAAACTGGCAAACAAACCGAAAATGAAGGTGCGGAGACTCATTGGAAAAGGATTTGAAATTTGAAATCTGAAATCTGAAATTTCATGTCAGTGGGCAGGCATGTGACCGGGGCCGGCATTGTCGATATCGCCCTCTTCGCCGTGCGGACCGGCACCGTGCCCATGATGCGCGAGCAACAACGTCGGATGCGAGCTTCGGCGCCCCAAGCGCAACCACATCAGGGTGAGGTGGATGAAGAAGAAGACATTGGAGAAGAGAATGAAGCACCAGGCGATCGTGGTTCCAACGGCATACGGGAACGCGCGGGTAGCGGCATTTTGCCACGGTTGTTGCCAATCCTCTTGGCCAATTCCCTGTTGCACACCACCAAAGATTGCAAACAACACAATCGAGATGATGCCATAGATCGAGAACAGAAAATGAATCTTGATCAGGCGGCGGGAAAGCCACTCGCGGCGCGTCACCCGGGGCACGATGAAGTAAACCGCGCCGAACATCACGAAGCTGAAGAATCCATACAATCCGAGAATTTCAAACCCATAACCCGATAGCGAAAATTGGGTGAGCGGCAGGGTGCTGTTTGGCAGATTCAGAGCCACAGCAGCAAAGGCCAACAAAACCAACCCACCAATGCCTGCAATCGTAAACCGAAGCGTCGGGCTCGCGGCCAGCGTCTCAGGAGCGCTCATCATCGTCCGGAAAAGATTGATCGCAGCTGCAATCGCGGGAACAAAAACCAAAACCGTCGCCGCAGCGCCAACGTAAGGCATGAAATAGGGAATCGGCGCACCGGCCAGCTTTTGCATGCCGGCCCAAGGCGCGATGATCGCCAACGACCAAAACCCGAGTTTGGCCAGAGAGTAACTGTAAACCGAACGACCGGTCACCTTGGGTGCCAAGTAGTAGGCCGTTCCCAAAGCCACGGGGGTGAAGAACAAGAACATCAGGGCGGATTTATACCAAGCGTTGATCCCAGCCGCCATCAACGGATGGCCCGGAAGGCAATGCAGCAGCGTGTTGACCGTGATGAAGATCCATGGGAACCAGATCATCGCCGCCAGTAAATACCACTGGGATATATACACATGACCCTCGGGACGAACCCGGAATTGAATGAAAGCTCCAACGACGATCACAAAATAGCTGATCAGTAGGACCGGCCAGGCGAAGGCGGGAAATTCCATCCATGGCATACCCGTGCTGAATCCAGCGAGAATTCCCACAACGCCCAATCCAACGCCGAGATTCCAGACGTGGCCGGCGGCAAGGATCAAGCCAGCGGACGTGCATTCCTTGCGGGAGAGACGCGCCATCAACCAGATGATCACCGCGAAAGCCGCTTGAAATCCCCAACCGTAGATCAGCGCATTGATGTGCGCCGGTGCGATGCGGCCGTAAGTGAACCATGCGAAGCCGCTCATGAACTCCGGGCTGTGCACTTTGGCGGACGAAATGATTCCAAGGACGATCGAAACCGCGAGCCAAGCGGCACCGCTGGTGAGGAAAAACATCACCGGATGGCGCAACGAACGATCAATCCCCGCGCGTAGCAAGGCGTCTTGATCTGTGGTGGTAGAGATGGCGGATGACATCGGCTTTGAAATTGGGGAAATGAAAGATTACGGCTTGGTCAGCTCCTCAACGGTGATCTGCGGCTTGCCAACCTCACTGCGAAGGGCTGCGACTTGCTCCGGCGTCACGGCGGATGCCTTGTTGCCGAAACTGTTGCGGATGTAGGTGAGCACGCCGGCGATCTGTTCGTCGGTCTGATAGGCCATCGGAGTCATACCACCGGGGAAATTATATTCCACACCATTGACGGTGATCGCACCCTGCAAGCCGCGGAGTTGGATGCGGATCAAGTTGGATATCGGACCGGTCACCCAGTCGGCACCGGCAAGTGGCGGAGCGATCGGGCCACCTTCGCCATTTTGGCCGTGGCAAGCGCCGCAGACGAGGAATTGCGCCTTGCCGATTTCCATCACCGCAGGATCGATCGGAGCATCCGTCTCGACCGGTGCCGCATCGATCGCCGTGGTGTCCACGGCCGGGGCATTGGCAATGGCAAGAGCGGTTGGCGAACCGGGAACGATTTGTTCCGGTTTCTCGACAGCGACCGGCTTGGAAACGATGAGTTGTTTGCCAAGGGTTTCAACCGCAGCCTGAAGGGTCTCGGGAGTGATATTGGCCGCCTGCGCGGCATCGATCTTTGCCTTGGTTTCGTAGCGTGGTTTGGCGGCGGCGTCTTCGAGCGTGGCCGGATCCGACTTGGCGAAAACCCAGATGACGGCGAGCAGCAGGGCGAAGATCAGGAAGGTGCCGATGCCCCACCAGAAAGTGGTGAAGCGGAGGATCGGATTGTCGCGGGATGGGTCCATGGGAGGAAAAGAAAAGAGATCAGTTGGAAAGATTGGCGGACTCGAGGATGCGTGGGTCGCGGTTCGGGTAGAGCGAGTGCTGGGTGACGGCACGCACCAGGAAAAATACAAAGGCGGCGCCGATGGTCACGAAGGCAAGGATATCACCCCAGAACGCGCCGGGGATGCTGACTTGGATTGCCCCGAAAACTTCCGGCTTGATATTGCCAAGGGAAACACCGCGCTCGGGAATGGTGATCAGGTAGTGATCGAGTGCGTGCATGCAGAGGGTGTAAACCGCAACGACGGAGAGCAACTTCGGATTTTTCTTCAACCACGCTTGGAGCAGGACGACGAAGGGCACCACGAAGTGGCCGAAGACCAAGGCGATCATGCCGATGTTCCAATTGCCGGTGTTGCGGATCAGGAAGTAGGAGGTTTCCTCAGTGATACCCGCATACCAAATCAGGAAATACTGTGAGAAGGCGATGTAGGCCCAGAAGGTGGTGAAAGCAAACATCAGCTTGCCCATGATGTGGAAATGCTCGGGCGTGGTGACATGCTTGAGGTGGCCCATGCTTTTAAGCCAGGTGCAGACGATGACGATGACTGCCATCGAGTTCAGCGCGGAACCGGCAAATAAATAGACACCCCACATGGTGGAATACCATTTGTAATCGAGTCCCATCAGGAAATCGAAACCGGTGAAGGTAATGGTGAGTGCAAAAATGATCAGTGTGTAAGTGGAATGGAAACGCGCCTTAAACAAACGGCGGGTGCCGGGATTTGGATCCTTGTCCTGATCGGTGGAGAGCTTGCGGAGTCCATACATCACCGTGCTGAGCGCGATCCCATAAAACAGGAAGCGGCCGATCCAGAACGGGTAATTCATAAACCAGTATTTGTTATACAAGAGATGGTCCACGTGATGGAGATGCTCCTTCACATTGCCATGGCCATCGCGGTGGATGTTCATCCACTCGTAGAGATACTGTTGCACCTGTGGGAAAAGCAGAGGAATGCCGAACAGGAAGATCCAGGGAAAGGTGGAACCCAGGTTTTCGAAAGTGCGGCGGACGGAGGTCCCCCAACCCGAATTGGAGACATTGTGAAGCAGCGTCCAGAAAACCCCGCCGATCGAGAGCGTCAGGTAAAAGTAAAAGGAGAACACCCAGGAGTAGGCGAACGACCCGCGGATTTTCTCCGGCGCGAAGAACAGGAAATACAAACTGGCGACGGTGCCGATGCCGGCCACGATGAGGGCGACGCTTTTCACTTTCGCCACCTTGGAGGTGTCGATGTGATCGCCGTGGATCGCGATGTCTGCGGATGTGACGTGGTGGTGAGCCATTTCGATGGGAGTCAGGGAAAAGTTATTGGGCCTTGGTTTGGATCTCTTTCGCAGCCTGGAGCGCGCGGACGTAGGCGACGATGGCCCAGCGATCTCTCACCGGGATGTTGTAACCGTAACCACTCATAAGGCCCTTGCCGTTAGTGATGGTTTCATACACGCGACCGTCGGGGTAGCTCGCCTGCTTGAAGGTATCGAGGTGGAAATTGGCGATGGCGGGCACGCCGTAGGCGCTAGTGATGCCGAGGCCGTCGCCGGATTGGCCGTGGCAGACGGCGCAGTAAATGCCGTAGCGTTCTTCACCGCGCTTGATGAATTGCACCGAGTTTTCGCCGGTCAATTCGAGTTCCTCCGGCATGCCATTGCCGAAGTAATCACCGACGTGGCCGGAATAATAATAGCCGGTCTGGCCACCGAATTCGTATTCGGGAATGCCACCGATCGAACGCACGCCGTCTTCATTGAAGCCGCGCGGCTGGGTCTGGGTGACGGGCAGGCGTCCACCGTGACCATCCGCGAAGAAGGAATCCGGCTTCTGGGCCTTGAGTTTGTCCTGCTCGTCCATGTCCGGGAAAATCCGGACAGGCGGCTTGGAAAACTTCTGGCCGCGGATTCCGAAGATTCCGACGACGAGCAACGCGACGAGAGCGAAAATGAGGAAAAAGTAACGCATCTAACTTATGAGATTTGTGATTTGAAATTTGAAATTTGAGATCCCGCTCAGTCTTCTTCTTCGACGAGTTCGATGTTGGCGCCGCCGATACCGGTGAGCAGGTCGCGGGTGGCGTTGGGGCTGAATTTCGGGTCACGTGCTTCGATGGCGAGGAAGAAACCGTCGTCGGTGGCGCGGTGGAATTGGCGACTCGCGAAGAGCGGATGATTGAGCCGCGGCAGTTGGATCAGACCGAGCAAGCCGAACAAGGTGGCGAAGCCGGAAAACAAAATCGTCAGCTCGAACATGATCGGGAAGAACGCCGGCACCGTGAAGATGTTCGCGGGTTTTGCTTGGACGATCGTCGGATAGATCACGACCTGGGTGGTGTAGGCGAGTGCGAACGCCGTCGCACAGCCGGTGACGCCGCCGAAGAAAACAAACCATGGAAGGATCGAGCGCTTGACTCCCATCGCACCATCGAGGCCGTGGATCGGATAGGGCGAATAACAATCCCATTTCTTGAAGCCGGCGTCGCGGACTTTTTCCGCGGCCTTGTAAAGAGCGGAGGCGCTCTTGAACTCGGCGAGGTAGCCGTAAACGCGTTTGCGGGTGGTGCTCACTTTTTGAATTTGAAATTTGAGATTTTAGATTTCAGGCGGTGACCTCAGACGAGTTCCTTTTGATAGGCGGCCTCCTTGACGACGCCATGGTCCGGGTGGTCGTGATGGTCGTCATGATGCGGATCGGATTCCGGCAGCGTCCACTTGACTTCGGCGATGTTGATACAAGGCAGGAAGCGCAGGAAGAGCATGAACAACGAGAGGAACAGCCCGATGGTGCCGACGAAAGTCATCAGCTCGACGCCGGAGGGGCTATAGGTTTTCCAGTCACCCGGCAGCCACATGCGGGCGAGGGTCGTGACGATGATGACGAAGCGCTCGAACCACATGCCGACGTTCACACACATCGCGACGATCATGATGACCCAAAGGTTTTCGCGGCAGGCTTTGAACCAGAAGACCTGGGGAGAAAGCACGTTGCAGCTCATCATCGCGGCGTAGGCCCACCAATAAGGGCCGGCGATCCGGAACTTGAAGGCGTCCATTTCATAAATCGCGCCGGAGTAGAAGGCGACGAAAAGCTCCATCAAGTAGGCATAGCCGACGATCGTGCCGGTGAGCAGGATGATCTTCGCCATGTTGTCGATGTGCTTCATGGTGATCAGATCCTGCAGGCCGTAAATGAAACGGGCTGGAATCATGATCGTAAGCACCATCGCGAAACCACCGAAGATGGCACCGGCGACGAAGTAGGGCGGGAAGATGGTGGTGTGCCAACCGGGGACGACCGAAGTGGCGAAGTCGAACGAAACGACCGAGTGCACCGATAGCACCAGCGGTGTGGAAAGCGCGGCAAGCAACAGATAGGCCATTTCGTAATGGCTCCATTGGCGGTTGCCACCGCGCCAGCCCATCGCGAAGATGCCATAAAGCATTTTGCGGATGCCGGGTTTGCAACGGTCGCGGATGGTCGCGAGATCGGGAACCATGCCGAGATACCAGAAGATCAGCGAGATGGTGAAGTAGGTGGAAACGGCGAAAACGTCCCACAGCAGTGGCGATTTGAAGTTCTGCCAGATCGCGTTGGCATTGGGCACCGGAGCGAGGAACCAGGCGAACCACACACGGCCGACGTGGAAGGCCGGGAAGATACCGGCGCAGATCACCGCGAAGATGGTCATTGCCTCCGCCGCGCGGTTGATGGAAGTTCGCCAGTTCTGTCGGGTGAGGAACAAGACCGCTGAAATCAGGGTTCCGGCATGGCCGATTCCGATCCAGAACACGAAGTTGGTGATGTCAAAGCCCCAGAAGACCCGGTTGGACATGCCCCAGACGCCGACGCCGGTGGACACCAGATAGGTCAGGCCGCCGCCGACGCCGATGAGGGCGATGAGCGAGGACGGAATGAACAGCAACCACCAGAGGAAGGGTTGCCGGTTTTCAATGACGCCGCAAATGCGCTCGGTGATCCAATGGTAGGAACGTCCGCTGAGAATGAGCTTTTCGCGCTCGAGCACCGGGAGTTTGACTCCTGTGTGGGTCTCCGG
Source organism: Akkermansiaceae bacterium (assembly GCA_040881795.1). Lineage (GTDB taxonomy): Bacteria > Verrucomicrobiota > Verrucomicrobiia > Verrucomicrobiales > Akkermansiaceae > Luteolibacter. The sequence goes on along the minus strand of JBBECN010000031.1, from coordinate 26,148 downwards.
CGCGGTATGGGTGGTGGAAGCCATG
>JBBECN010000031.1:11056-26023 GCA_040881795.1 Akkermansiaceae bacterium | reverse complement strand
CGGGAGTTTGACTCCTGTGTGGGTCTCCGGCGCGGTATGGGTGGTGGAAGCCATGGTAGAGGAAGAGAAGATTTAGACAGAAGACTTGGAGACATAAGACATAAGACTGGAGACACGGCCTGCGGCCCGAGATTTGGATAGGGGTGGTTTCATCATCTTCTCTTACGTCTTGTGTCTCTTAGACCATGTGAATGGTGGCCTTGCCGATGAATGGGGCATCCGGCATTTCCGGATTCGGGTTCTTGACGCGGGCCAGGTAACTGGTCCGCGGGCGGGTGCCGATGTAGTTGAGTAGGTCGTAGTTGCGCTCGATGCGCTTGCTGCGGCCGAGGGCGGATTTTTCCTGATCGAGAAGGTTGCCGAAGGTGATGGCGCTGGCCGGGCAGGCTTCCTGACAGGCGACTTTGACGGAATCCACCGGAATGCGGAGGGTCTGCGTGGTCACTTGGAATTCGCTGGAAGGCTTGCCGGATTCGAGCACACCTTGCTTTTGGCCGCGCTTCTGGCGGATAACCGCGTCTTTCAAGCGCTGCACGCAGTAAGTGCATTTTTCCATCACACCGCGCATGCGGACGGTGACGTTCGGGTTGCGCTGAAGGTGCGGTGCCTCGCCCACGCTCTTCTCACCGAGCGGACCTTTGTAAAGATTGTTAGCGATGAGCGGGTTGCGCTTGTTGTAGTCGAAATAATTGAAACGACGCGCCTTGTAGGGGCAGTTGTTCGCGCAGTAACGGGTGCCGATGCAGCGGTTGTAGGCCATCGCGTTGAGACCGTCTTCCGTGTGAATGGTGGCATTGACCGGGCAAACCGTTTCGCAGGGAGCGGATTCGCATTGCACGCAGGCGACCGGTTGCGGGATGAGCTCGGGGTTGGCGTCGTCGAAGGTGTTGTCCTTCTGGGTGGCGAAATAGCGGTCCATCCGGATCCAGTGCATTTCACGGCCCATCGCAACCTGCGATTTGCCGACGATCGGGATGTTGTTTTCCGCTTGGCAGGCGACGAGGCATGAGTTGCAACCCATGCAGGAAGTCAGGTCGATCGACATGCCCCACTGGTGAAGCGGATCGTTGATCAATGGCTGTGCCTTGCCGTCCTTGCCGGGATTCCAGGTGGCGGAGGTTTCAGGCTTGTAGAGATAGACGTTTGGCGGTGCGTGGGAGTCGTTGCCTTGGGTGGCGACGTTGGCCAACTGCTTTTCGAAGCTGCCCTTCTGCTCGTCCGGCATGGTGGTGACCTCGCGGGCGAGCGCGCGGCCATACATGGCGTGATGCTCTTGGGTGAGCGCCATCGAGTAGCGCTTGCCGACGAGCACCTTGGTGGTCGCTCCGGTGGCGAAATAAGACGTCGCCGAGGTGCGCAGCGGGTAGGCGTTGAAGCCGCGGTTCACCCCGACAAGACCGACGTGGCCGGCGTTCTTGGTGTCGCGCTTGAGTTCATCTTCCTTGTCGAATCCCTGACCGTAGCCAAGCGGAATGACGATGGTGTTTTCAGCTTGGCCGAAGGAAATCAGGACGGCGATTTCCAGAGTCTGGCCGTTGACCGAAACTTCGATCATTGGTTGCTTGCGGTTTTCGCCTTCACCATCGGGGCCGACCCTCGCATATTTGCTCTCCACACCGAGCACCGAACTCACCGGCTCGACAGCGATGATTTGCTCGTAGATACCGAGTTCCTTCGCGGTCTTCGGAGCGATGAGAGCGGCATTGTCCCAAGTGGCCTTGGAAATAGGATCGGGCGCTTCTTGAAGCCAGCCGTTGTCGATCCAGCGACCATCGAAAATCGACGAGTCGGTGGCGAAAATGACTTCCAAAGACTTCGCGGTCGGAGCCTCGACGTTGAAGCCGGTGACGGCGGCCGCAGCCGGGGTGGCGAGCGGGTATTTCGATCCGGCGTGGAAACCATCACGAAGCAGCTTTTTCCAAAGATCGTTCCCTTCTCCGCCAAGGGAGGCGAAGGTCGCGCGGACGGCGTCGTAGGCGGGAGAGGCAGCGCCTTTTTCCCCTTCGCCATTGAGGAGATTGCCCTCGGTAGAAACCACGGCGAGAAGCAATTCGAGTTCGGAAACGCAGTCCGGATAAAGCGGCAGGATCATCGGCTGGACGACCGTGTAAACGCCAGTGGCGCTGCGGGCGTCGGACCAGGATTCCAAATAATGCGCGGCGGGCACGTGCCAGGTGGCGGCGTGGGCGGTGGCGTCGGTGCGGGTGCCGAGGTGGATACTGGTCTTCAGCTTGGCGAACGACTCGGCGAACTTGAGGTCGGCCGGAGCGTCGTAAATCGGGTTGGCCGGAGTGAGCAGGATCAAGGTCTCGACCGCGCTGGCATCGATGTCCGCCTTGAGGGTGGCGAGATTGCCGAGGCCGGTGTTATCGGTTTGCAAGGCAAGCAACGGCTTTCCTTCACCGATATTTCCGAGAGCGAGATTGATCGCGAGGGCGAGTTGGTGGACCGCTGGCGATTGCCGGGATCCTGCGAGAACGGCGGATTTACCGGCGTGGCTCTTCAGGTCGGCGGCGAGCGCCTTGACCCACTCAAGGTGTTTCGGATCGCTGATTTCAGGAGCGGTCACGCTGACACCGAGTTCGCGGGCGACTTGCCCGGCGATTGCAGCGACCTGGCTCGGCGCGATGCGCAGGCGGTGGTCGGCCATGCCGCCGGTGAGGGTGAATGCGCCTTCCACGATGTAGAGGCGGTTCATTTTCGACGCATCCGGCTTGGCGGAGTAGCCATTGCCCTCGGGTTTGCGGCGATTGAAGAAGGGAGTGACCGGTCCTTGGGAATCGGTTCCCGCGAAATCACAATCGAGCGACAGGATGCGATCCGCCAGCGCGAAATCCGCCACCAATTTAACGCCGTCACCGAGACTGGCATCACTGGCAAGCGCTTCGTATTGATAGAATTTCGCGGCGCTGTATTTCGCGGCAAGCACCTTAATCAGGCTGGCGCGGGTCGGGCTGTCATCGGCGCCGAAGAGGAAACCGATTTTCGCAGCTTTGTCGGTGGCGATGCCGGCGAGCGCGGCTTCAAAATCGGCGCGCTTGGCAGGTTTCCCGGATTTCAGGAAATTCCGTGAACGCGATGGCGAGTAGAGATCCAAGATGGATGCCTGGGCGAAGGCGTCGGTGCCTTCGGCGTCCGGATGAAGTTGGTTGGGAGCGAGCTTGGTCGGGCGGCCCTCGAAGGAGGTGACCACCAGCGGCGTCGCACCGTGGGCGCGTGGCATCGACGACGCGTAATAGGTCGCCTTGCCCGGGATCACCCACTCGGGGGCCTTGGTGTAGGGGACGATGTAACTTTCCGGGCGGCGGCAGGCGGCCATGCCGAACCCAGCCAACGCGGTGGATGCCCCCATCAGCTTGAGGAACGAGCGGCGCGAGTTTTCCGCGTCCTCCTCGTTGGCCATCTCGGCGGCTCCCTGCGGGAATTCGCGATCCAGCCATTGCCGGAAATCGGCGGTATCTTCAAGCTGACCCGAACTGCGCCAGGCGACGGTGGTTTCGCCGGCGGGAACTTCGGGATGGTGCCAAATGCGCTTGCTCATGTTAGACAGAGGAAATTGTGAAATTTAAGAAAAAATGGGGACGATCAATGGTGGCAGGTCGCGCAGGACTCCTTGGGATTGATCATGAACTGCTCCTTGAGCTTGAGGCCGAGATCGAGCGTGGTTTTCACAGACTCGTCCGTGGTGTATTTGCTCACATCGGCATCGCTGTAGGCGAAATTGTAAACCTCTTCCAATGGGCGGAGGTTCTTCTCGGGAGCCCGGTGGCAGTCGAGGCACCAGCCCATTGAGTGGCTCTGCGCCTGGTAAACGACCTCCATTTTGTTGACGTCCCCGTGGCAACTCTGGCAGGAAATCCCGCGGTTCACGTGGGCTGCGTGGTTGAAATAAACGTAGTCCGGGGATTTGTGCACCCGCACCCATTCGATCGGCTTGCCGTCGTAGCCGGGGTAGCTCACATCCATCGAGCGGTGCAGCGGGGCCAGCTTCGGGCTTTCACGCTGCACGTGCTGGTGGCAATTCCAGCAGGTGTTGCCCGTCGGCACGTTCGAATGGCCGGCAACATCGACAAACGAGTGGCAATAGCGGCAATCCAGCCCGAGTTGATCGACGTGGATCTTGTGCGAAAACGGGAGCGGCTGGCTCGGTTGATAGCCCACCGTCAGGGTCTTGGGGGTCGCGTAATACGAAAACGCAAGAGCGACGCCTGCTGCTGCAGTTCCAGCGCAAACAGCGATTTTGAGAGGCAGGAAATTGGACCAGCGGGGAAAAATATTTGCCATGGCAAGGACGATGCGGTGCGAAGAAGGTGGCGCTTGTGAAATTTTTCACAAGCTGTTTCCGAAATGTTTCTGACTCAGTTCCGGACGGGCGGAGGATGCAAACGAATGCCGCCCTTGCAATGCGAAAAAAGAAAAACTGAAGGATTTTGTACCCCGTCATCGTGGGACGGCGGATTTCCCGTCAAGCCTCACGAGTTCGACCAGTTCATGCCGTTTTCGTGCCGCCATTGCCGATAGGCGGCGAATTGCTCGCCCTTGTTCAGCTCACGCCGCGAAGGATCTTCATTGAGAAACGTCTCGAAGGCGCCACCCGGCGACGTTTCCGCCAGCGACGGACCCGCCTCAGCCGCCAGAGTTTCCACACGAACTGCACCGGCCTGTCGCTCGATTCTCCCCAGTCTCCGGGAAATCCGAAAACTCATGATCAACAGCAATCCCAGCAAGCTGAGGCAAGCCGACAGCAAATAGACGAGCGTGAGGACGTAAGACGGCACTTCAGGTTCAGGCATGGCCGCAATCTCAAGGAAACGCTGCGCTTTGAGAAGTCCCAAGTGAGAAACTGAACCCCGAAATTTTATGTTTTCAAGGTTGCGTGGTGAGCGACCGCAGCCATGCTCGCGCAGTATGAAGCCAAAATCACTCAAGCAACTAAGCAATATTTGTTTCTTTTTCGGTTTCGCATCGATTGTAGGATCGATCGCAATCTGGTTCCTGACGGGAGGAACCACCGCAGAGTCTCAAGCGCACGCCGAAAGGTTCGGAATTTTTGTTGGCCTCTGGGCACCAACTTTCCTCATTCTTTCCAACCGCTTCGACCGCTATGCGGACCGGGTATCCTGAGGCCTGAGACTACGGCTCAGGCGTCATGGATTTCACAGCCATCCGCCTGTGCAACCCGTATTTGCCGCGCTGAAATAAGATCGTTAGTCCAAGGCTTTCCTTCAGTTCGTCCCGCTCCTTCAAAACACCTCTGGCCAACTCACAGTGTATACCACCATGTTTCATAAAATCGACTATCCGTTCCTCATAGCTGCATTCGTCAGCCTCATTACGAGCATTGTGCTGTGGTTCCTTATCGATCACGACTATGGTCTATTCGTGGGCATTTGGGTGCCGAGCATTCTCAGCTTATGGGTCGGAGTGAGGATCGTGATTCTTTCAGCCGGCATTAAAACGAGAGGGAGGCAATAGATAATGGTCGTATTTGTAATATTGGCCATCGGCCTGATGGTGACTTTAGTGGTCGCGAAGGGCTTGATGCAGGCACAGGATTACGCAGCGGATGAACTATCAAAACAGGGCTCCTCGCCGGAAGGAAAAGTGCCTGAGGACTAGCAATCTCGCGCCGGATACTACTTCCAAACCTGCTTGCCCTCCGGCTCACTGGTATCTTCAATGTGGTCCTTGCTTTACTCCCAATAGGATTTAATCCGCGTGAATGACGCTCTGATCCACTCGCTTTCGAATCGAGACCTCGCATGTAAAGTTTTGTCACGGCTTCGTCCCTACCGGCGACGCCTCATTGTTTCGCTTTGCCTCCTGATCTTCTCCGTTCCCTTTACCAATTTCCATCCCCTCGTTTGGGGTTATGTGGCCGATGGGCTTGTTGGAAAGACGCTGACCCCCGCCATTCTTGGGATCTGGCTCGCGATCATGTTCGGCACCTACGTCATGGGTGCGGGGGCGAACGCGGTGCACTCTTATCTGATGGAAAAAACCGGGCAGGCTGTCGTCCGCGACCTGCGCTGCGAACTTTTTGCGAAGTTCGAGGCGCAGTCGCTCGCCTACCACCGGGACACCAGCACCGGTGAACTCGTCACCCGGATCACCAGTGATGTGGATGCCATGGAGCAATCCGTTCTCCAGGGTCTTACGAGCCTGCTAGAGGAAATCGTCACCTTCATCGTAGTGGCCGGGATTGTCCTCTGGATCAGTCCGCTGGTCGGCGCGGCATCGATCCTGCCACTGGCATTCGCCTTCATTTTCATCCGCAGATACAACCTCCGCGTCAAGAGTATCTACGAGGGCGTCCGCAAAAAACTCGGGCAAATCGGATCTTTCGTGCAGGACCGGTTGGCGGGCGTGCAGGTGACGCAGTCGTTCGCGCGGGAGACCGCTGAAAAGGAGACCTTCGACGCTCGTGCCGCGCTCTACTACGAGGCCAGCGTGGGTGCGAGCCGCTTGCGCAATACCTACTTTCCCATCGTCTCCATCTTCGGCTTCATCAACAATCTCATCATGCTCGGACTCGGTGCATGGCTGATCATGCGGGGCAGCGATCTTTTCACCCTTGGCGCACTGCTCGCATACCGGGGCTTTTGGTGGCGCTTGCAAAGCCCCATCCGCACGATCGCACAGACCAGCGATATCATGCAACGGGCGAGAGCGGCCGCACAGCGGGTCATCGAGCTGATCGATATGCCAGTCACGGTGACGGAGATGAAGGAAACCCTACCTTGGAGAGAGCCGAAAGGTCGCATCGAGTTCCACGGGGTAAGGTTCCATTACGTCCCAGCGAAGCCCATCCTGCGCGATGTCAGCTTCACGGTCAGCGCTGGGGAATTTGTAGCAGTCGCCGGCAGCAGCGGATCCGGAAAAAGCACACTGCTCAACCTCATCCCACGCTTTTACGACGTCACTGATGGCAGCCTCACCGTGGATTCTCTCGATGTACGCAGTCTACGTTTTGCGGATCTGCGCGGCAGCATCGGATATGTGGGTCAGGAAAATTACCTCTTCGATGGAATTGTGAGGGATAATCTAAGCTATGGCAGACCCGGCGCGACGACCGAGGAAATCGAAGCCGCAGCCCGCTCCGCGAATGCCCACGACTTCATCCTCGACCTGCCGCAAGGCTACGAGACGAGAGTTGGACAAAACGGCGTGAAACTTTCCGGCGGCCAGCGCCAACGTCTCAGCCTCGCCCGCGCCTTCCTGACCGAGCCTAAGATCCTCCTGCTCGACGAGCCGACCGCAAGCGTCGAGCCCGAGAGCGAGGCGCTGATCCACGAATCCATCCTCAAGCGCACGCGAGAAGGCGCGGGAACCACCATTCTCGTCACCCACCGCATCGACCTGCTGCGCCAGGCACCGCGAATCCTATTTCTCGAAGAGGGCGCGCTGACCGGCGACGGCACCCACGAACAGTTGGTCGCGGGGTGCCCTGGTTACGCGGATGCGTATCACCGATGGGAGATCGAGGAGGAAAAGTGTCTAGTTTGAAATGATGGCGATGATCGATGATGGAAAAAATCGTAATGAAATCCATTTTACCAAAAAACCGGATGCGCCCCACCCGAAAACAACCTATCGAAACGGAGTATGACAGATGACGAGCGGGACAAAATAATCCGGATGGCATGGGAGGATCGCACGACTTTTGATGAGATCGAAAAAAAGACAGGCCTCAACGAAGCAGCGGTCATCAAGCTGATGCGCAATGAAATGAAACCATCCAGTTTCCGGATGTGGAGAAAGCGGGTGAGTGGCAGGGTCACCAAGCACCGGAAAAAATTTATCGAGGAAGTCATCACCGCAAAAGCCCGTGGCGCGGTCTCGCAGGATATTCACGGAGATGACTGATAACGCCGAGATGACCACCCACAACCCCCTTTCCATTTCGTGAAACAAACCTCTGAGCCGCTGCACAAGCAGGATCCGCGGAACAACGCCATCCAGAGATACTTTTCCCGCCGGTTCCGGATTTTGCTCACCGGTGATCCTGATGGAGTCCCACCTTGGCTCGAAGTTGTCGCGGCGGGTGAGGGGCCCGGGCTCTACCTCCCGACAGACGCTCCCTGGGTGGCGCATGCGGATTTGGCGACACTCGTTGGAGGCATACGGGCGTTGCTCATGCAGGCCCTCCATCCCGGCAGCCTCGCCGGAGTCCGCAGTCACTCCCGCTACAAGGATGATCCGCTCGGCCGGCTTTCCGGCACGATCCGCTGGCTCACCATCACGACCTACGGCTCCCACGAGGCCATCGCGAACGAGGCCGGCCGCGTCAACCGGATGCACGACCGAGTGAAAGGCGAATACCAAACTGCCAAGGGCGAAACCACCGGCTATCGGGCCGCCGACCCGAATTTGTTGCGCTGGGTCCACATCGCATTCATGGACTCATTTCTCCGCAGCCACCAAACTTATGCCACGCGGACTTTGCCGGGTGGTGCCGATTCATACATCCGACTTTGGTCAAAATCCGTGGAGCCTCTCGGCCTGACCGATGTTCCAATGGATGAGGCGGAACTGGTTTCCACCATCGCGCGCTACCGGGCGGAACTGGTGGTCACGGAGGAAACCCGCGAAACGATCCAATGGATTAAAAATCCACCCCTCCCGGCCACGTCCGGGCCTATGTATGCCCTGCTCTTCCAAGCCGCTGTGGCCTCGCTCAGCAGCGAGTATCAACAAATGATCGGGCTGAAGTCGATCCCCTTGGGCGTGATCCGGCCGATCACGACGCGTGTCTTGCAACTCATGCGCCTTGCGATCGGCCCGGAGAGTCCCATCGAAGATGCCGCGATCCACCGCATACGGCGCAGCTCGCCTGTAATCCAGTCCTCTCCTTCATAAGACGACTTCAGCAGCCACACTCAGACCTTCCTTCCCATTTGCAATGTGAAGACAAGGGATTCTCGACAACCACAAATTTATAGGCGGGAAAAAAACCGGCCAGCTCATGAATAAAGCATTGGCGCGCACGCATGATTTCACCGACAGCCAAGCATGTCCAGTTCTCGCCTGCCACCGCTATGTTCCAGCAAGCACGAACATAACCGCTGCCACCTTTGCGGCGGCGATTTTCTCTGTAAAGTCACTCGCGGCTGGATGTGCCCCTGCTCCGAAATCGAACTCACCCCGGAGCAATCCGAAAAGATCCAATGGAAAACCGGCGGCACTTGTGTCTGCAACTCTTGCCTGCTGCAACTGCGCAGCGAAGTGGATGACTAGAGCCATCCAGATTTCATGGCTGCGGGCTTTTGATCCGCACTCACCTTCGCTAGCTCAGGCGGCCTTACCGGTGCTCGCTGGTAGGAAAAAAGTAGGCTGGTATGATCTCTCGAAACCCATCCGCTGCGGTCTCATTCTGGCCATCAATCTACGGCGGCTGAAAATTTCTGAAAAAAAGGATGGATTTCCTTTCGGCTGTCTTTAAAAGACAGCGTTGTTTTTTTTGAATACACAACAACTACCAAGCCCTATGAACATCCACACGAAGTCACCGATCATCCCGTTGCTCACTTTATCCTTCCTGGCAATTCTGACACAGAGCAGTCAAGGCGCATCATTCCCCACCATGCCACTCGCTGCGGCCAATCTCGATCCTTCCGATCTGGTAGGGATTTCATTCTGGTTTATCTCCATGGCTCTGGTGGCTGCCACGGCCTTCTTCTTTAACGAACGAACCCGAGTCTCGAAAAAATGGAGCACCTCACTCAATGTATCCGGGCTCGTGACTCTTGTAGCGGCCGTTCATTATTTCTACATGCGTGACGTTTGGGTTGCCACGGGCAACACACCGACGGTCTTCCGTTATATTGACTGGCTGATTACGGTGCCGCTCTTGATGATCGAGTTCTATTTGATATTGTCTGCGGTTACCAAGGTTTCCGTTGGTATTTTCTGGCGTCTGCTCATCGGAACCGTTGTTATGTTGATCGGTGGTTATCTAGGCGAAGCGAGGTTGATGGCAGCCTTCCCAGCATTCGTGATCGGCATGGCCGGATGGGCATACATCCTTTATGAAATCTTCTTGGGCGAGGCCAGCAAAGCCAACGCACAGCTTTCCTCACCAGCAGTCAAAACGGCATTCAAACTGATGCGTGTCATCGTGACGGCTGGCTGGGCAATCTATCCTTTGGGATATTTCGTCGGCTACCTGACAAAGGTGGACCCCGTCGAAAGCATGAAAAACCTTAACCTTGTTTATAACTTGGCCGATGTCGTGAATAAAATCGCCTTCGGAGTGATCATCTGGGCAGCAGCTGTGAAAGAGACGGATAGTCAAAAATCCTAGTCGATATTTCACCTCGATAGAAATCTCGAACTCCGCTTCATCAGCCTGTTTTTCTGAATCAGAAAAATATCTTGGTGGAGTGGTTGTTCGAAGTTGTTTGAAACCCTCTAAGGATTGGAGCATGGGCAGAAATTCACCGCTCTATTCCATCTCACGTTTTTATGCTAGAAACTTCCATGCAAGTGCTCAACTGGGACCCACCTCAGGTTGGTGAGGGTGTGATGTCTCGCATCGAGCAAACGATGCATCAGGCGGTGGGTGGGCGTAACGACAACAATGCTGTCCACCAAGCGGCTCAGGCCGCTCATTACCATCTTGACTGCGGAGGGCAGCGGCTCCGTGCCCGTCTCGCAGTGACATCCGCGCTGGCTTTGGAAATATCGATGCCAGACGCAATCACGTTAGCTGCTAGTGCCGAGCTGGTCCATAATGCATCGTTGGTGCATGATGATCTGGTTGATCATGAAGAATACAGGCGTGGTTCCAAAACGGTGGCGGTTGCCTTTGGGTCGACTGTCGCCATCTGCACGGGTGATTTGTTATTATCAGCCGCATATGTGGCGCTCGGCGGATTCAGCAGAGGCGCACGAATTTCTGACCTGCTGCGATTGGTTCACCGTGCTGCCGCGGCGGCTATTCAAGGTCAATGCAGTGAATTCGCACCGTCCCCAAACCACGGAGATGCATGGAAAAATTACGAAAACATCGCCAAAGCCAAGTCTGGAGCCTTGCTCGCCCTGCCCTTGGAACTGGCAATGGCGACCGCGAATAGAACTGACTGCATTCCTATCGCGCGAAGATGTGCGGAGGCTTTTGCAATCGCTTATCAGATCGTGGATGATATCAACGATCTTTCGAAAGATAGGGGTAATGGAGTTTCCCCGGCCTGCTACAATGCGCTGCTAACTCTTGAAGCAGCGGGACACGGGGAGAATGCTTTTGCGATGGCCTCCGAGCTAGCAACAAGCCGTTTGCTGGAGTCCATCGAGCTAGCCAAGGCGCTGCCTGACCAATCTGGTGGATTACTTGTCGCGCTTGGGAATGAGATGCTGCGCGAAATTCCATGAGGTCCTCCACTCCCGAAAAAGCAATCGTTATCGGCTCGGGTTTTGGAGGACTCGCTGCGGCTTTGCGTTTGCGGGCTCTGGGTTATGAGGTAGAGGTCTGGGAACGGGGGGTGGCAGCGGGTGGACGGGCATCCGTTTTCGAAAAAGATGGTTTCACCTATGATGCTGGACCGACGGTGATCACGGCGCCTTTTCTTTTTGATGATCTCTTCGCGTTGTTTGGCGAGAAAAGGGAGGACCATCTCGAATTCTTACCTGTCAAACCGTGGTATCGGATGGTGGATGGAAATCAGAGGACCTTTGATTATGGTGGAACAGAGGAGGAGGTTCGCCACGAGATCGCCAAGTTCAACCCGGCCGATGCAGAAGGTTACGGAAAAATGTTGGAGCATTCCCGTATGCTTTACGACGAGGGTTTTACCCGCTTGGGCGCGCAGCCCTTTGACCGACTGAGCACCATGGTCCGTTGCATTCCCGCACTTCTGCGTCTGCGCGGAGATCTCACCGTCTGGCAGTTTGTTTGTCGCTATTTAAAGGACGATTCGCTGCGCCGTTTCTTCAGCATTCAGCCTCTGTTGGTCGGGGGAAATCCCTTTACCACGCCTTCGCTTTATTCGCTGATTCACTACCTCGAAATTAAAAGTGCCATTTGGTATCCACGCGGGGGGACTGGGCAACTTGTCAAATCACTGGTCGAACTGGCTGAACGCCAAGGTGTGCATTTCCGTTATAATACGACGGTGGAGGAAATCGAAGTTAAGTCTGGCCGGGTCGCCGCAGTGCGCGCGGTTAGAGGTGGCAGTGAACCCTGTGACTTGGTGGTGGCCAATAGCGATACCTCGGAAACCTATCGCCGATTGATCGCCCCGGTTCACCGTAAAAAATGGACTGACAAGCGGTTGGATCGACTACATTACTCCATGGGACTTTTCGTCCTCTACTTCGGCACGGACACCACTTTCCCAGAAGTCGCACACCATACGATTCTATTCAGTGAACGTTATCGCGAGCTGCTCAACGATATCTTCAAAGATGGGAAGTTGGCAGACGATCCAAGTCTCTATCTCCACCGCCCAGCAGCCACTGATCCGGAAATGGCACCACCCGGGCGTGATGCATTTTATGTCCTAGCTCCTGTTCCTAATCTAAAAACTGACATTGATTGGAAAGAGGTGGGTCCGCGTTATGCTGAATTAATTCTTGAACAGCTTGAACAGCGCGTGATGCCCAATCTCCGCAAGCATGTGGTTTCTCAATTTTTTGTCACCCCCAAGTACTTCCGTGACTCGCTACTTTCCGCTCATGGTGCCGGTTTCTCCATCTCACCACTTCTCACACAGTCCGCATGGTTCCGATTTCATAACAAAAGTGAAGACGTCGCAGGTCTCTACTTTGTCGGAGCCGGCACCCATCCGGGAGCGGGGCTACCCGGCGTGGTCCTATCCGCAAAAGTGGTGGAAAATCTTCTGCGGGAGGAAGCCGGAAAATGAATCCTTCGCCCATTGATGCGCAACAAGTGCTCGCTCGTCATGGGCGTAGTTTTCATCTAGCAGCGCGTTTTCTGTCAACAAATGCCCGGAGGCGGGCAACTGGATTGTATGGTTTCTGTAGAGTGTTGGATGACTTGGCGGACAGTGATGCAGAGCCGGAGCGGGTGACTAAGGAATTAATCGTATTACGGGAAACATTGCACCAATCAGACCTGCCCGCTTGTAAGATTTATCGGGCGCTCAACCTGTTGGATGATGAGCCAGCAAAGGCACTTTTACTGGCTCTCGCAAATGATACCGGGCCACGACGCACTCAGTCCGCAGACGAATTGGTGCGATACGCTCATGGAGTGGCGGGGACCGTTGGCTTGATGATGGCGGAGATTTTAGGCAGCACCTCACCATTAGCCAGCCCTCACGCGTTGGACTTGGGGATCGCCATGCAACTGATCAATATCAGCCGCGATGTGCGCGAGGATGCGCGGCGTTCTCGCATTTATTTGCCTCAGGAGTGGTTGCCGCAAGATGTGACCGCAGCCAGTTTGAAGATCGATCCACTTCCAGCTTGGCCTGCGGTATTAAAATCCATCCAACTGGCTGAGGAATATTTTGTGAGTGGTTTCATCGGGCTGCGATACTTACCCCGGGAAAGCCGCCGTGGGATTTGGTTGGCTGGCAGGGTCTATCGTGAAATCGGCCGGGAAATTCTCCGGTTGGGACCGGCAGGACTTCTCAATCGCACGGTCGTTCCCAAGTGGCGGCGATTTGCCTTAGCAACTCTCTGCATGTCGTCACCATTTACACCATTTAGAAATACTGCTTACGGTGGCCACGACCCTCGTCTTCATCAAGCTCTTGATGGTTTGTGCGGAAATCACTCCAATCCATGAACAGTGAGTATGACGTTGCAATGGTCGGAGCCGGTTTGGCAGGACTCAGTGTGGCGGTGCGGTTAGCCGCACTTCCCAATCCGCCGCGCATCCTGATGATTGATCCGCGGACAACTTACGAATGCGACCGGACTTGGTGCACCTGGTCTGTGCAGTCTCATCCGTTTGTCGATTGCGTGTCGCATCGCTGGCCCGAGTGGACGGTGGGATCTGGGAAAAAAACGGTCGTCCGACGCAGTGTGCGATTTCCTTACCAGCATATCCCTTCTGCTGCGCTCTACCATAAGGCGCGAACGTTACTAGCGCAGGCACCGTCTGTAACTTGGGCTTTGGGCAGGTCCGTCATCGGGTTGAAGGAAACACCCGAACTTGTACAAGTCGATTTGTCAGATGGAAATTCGATCGAAGTCCGTCAAGTATATGATAGCCGACCTCCCGAAATCAAAACCATCGATGGTTGGCGGCAAATTTTTTACGGCTTGGAAATTCGTTGTCCACAGTCCAGTTGGAATCCCGAAAGAGTTGTGCTGATGGATTTCCAGCAGGCAGACGAGAATGGAGTTCGCTTCTTTTATGTGCTGCCGCTCTCGAGTGATACTTTCCTGGTTGAAGACACCTGGCTATGCCCTCCTGGGAAAACTCCTGATTTCTCAGATGTCGAAATTCTATCTTACGCCTCGAAAAAAATGGGGGGCCCTGAATGGAAGATCCTGAAACGAGAAAATGGCATTATTCCCATGTTCGAAATTCCGCGAGCGAGCACAGGCAGACGCATCACCCCGATCGGCACTCGTGGAGGTGCTGTGCGCAGTTCGTCTGGTTACGCTTTCACCCGCATCCAGCAGGAAGCTGATGCCATCGCCGCAGCTTACCCAAATCATCCGACGGCCGACAAAGGAGCTTTTTTTTTAAGAATGATGGATGCCATTTTTTTGAATGCCGTCGATCATCACCCAGAGCATCTTCCCGATTACATGCATCGGATTTTTCAAAATGTGATACCCGAGCGTTTAATTCGCTTCATGGAATCTTGTCCAAGTACCCTTGATTGCTTGGCGGTGATGAAGGCTCTCCCTTTACGGCCATTCCTGATTGCCATGATGTCAACCCGCTTACCCATGAGAGCATCCCGGTGATAAGCAACACTACGCCCATCTCCGCTTCTTGTGCTTCTTGGGAACCTGGCTTTACCAAAAGACATAACCTTCTCATCGGCA
>JBBECN010000031.1:0-10956 GCA_040881795.1 Akkermansiaceae bacterium | reverse complement strand
TCTTGTGCTTCTTGGGAACCTGGCTTTACCAAAAGACATAACCTTCTCATCGGCATTTTCTTGGGAATCCTACCTTTTTTCGGGCCTTGGATCGCCAGCGTGGGAGTCGTCCCTCAGTTGTTTATCCTCACCATTTTTGTGATTCTGACCGGGCTCCCTCACGGCGCACTGGACATTACCCTGTTGCGAGGAGGCGGAATCGGCCCAAGTGGAATGACGATCGCGCTGGTGATCTATATTGGATTGGCTGTATCTGTGGTCGTCTGCTTCGTCCGTTTCCCCACTGTGGCATTGACACTCTTTTTAATCGTTGCATGGCTTCATTTTGGTCTGGGTGACACAGAAAATCTGGTGGGTTGGCAGCGTTTTGGAGAATGCTTTGCCCGCGGTGGTCTCTCGATCGCGGGCCCAATAGCATTTCATGGTCATGGAACGACTGATTTATTTATCCAACTTTGTGGGCCTAGTAGTAAATTAAATTTGTTGGAAATGATGCAATTCGCGAAATGGTTCGTGTATCCGTGCTGGTTGGCCGCGTGCCTGCTGATGATAAGCCTGCGCCTGCGATCCGCCTTCAGTGGTTCATTTTCTACCAAAGCCAGAAACGATCATTTTCTTGTAGCTTGGGAAATCATTTCGCTGATATTGCTCTTCTGGCTCTGGCCACCATTGGCCGCATTCGGAATCTATTTTTGTCTTATCCATTCGGTTCGTCACCTAGTCCAGCTTGCGGAAGCCCGCCAGCCTCACGACTTTCGCCTCGCTCTTCGCTGGGTTTGGCTGGAATCGTGGCCAGTGGTTTGCCTCACACTTATTTTGAGTTCTGTCCTGATTTGGTATTGGGGCGGGGGATTGAAGTTGGACACCCTCGTTCTCCGTCTTGTATTCATAAGCCTGGCGGGATTGACCATGCCTCATATGTTGTTAACTTACTGGTGGCATCGTCGCGCGAAACCCACCCCAGGCTGCCTTTCTAGCAGATAAGACTTAAATGTTCTGTAACCGCTCTATATTCCCAAACAGGATCGCCGGGATTAAACTGAGCCAGTAAGCTTCCACTGGCTGCTAGATCTTGTGGAAGCTCACGGCATTTCCAAACACGGATGCCGCTGGAGTCCGATTACCGCGTATCCACTAACGGCGTGAAGCCAAGTGGGACTTGAAAGCGATTCCCCCCCCCTTTCGCCCATGTGACGCTTACGCGACCCGCAGTTCAAGCAATGGGTTCCCGCTTGGATCCAGTGAATTCGCGCAACTCCCCTGAAATTTTGCAAAAATTAAATTTTCTAACAAAATGCGGGATCTTTTTCTCTCATCCATTGCGGATTTGAATGGGTCTGGTCTCTCTGATTCACAATGAATGAGCCGTAGTGCTAAGTCCTGAGGGCGTTGGATATGTTGGACAAGGGAGGCGCGGTGGTGGGGCTTCACACTCTGAGGCTGCGGCGGCTGGAAATCGCAGCTCCCGAAGTCCCCAGCGAAATTCAGACCAATGCCTTCACATGCGCCAGCGCCGCCGAGGCCGAGCCCGGCGGATTGTAGCCACCTTCCAAAACCGACAGCAGCCGCCCTTGGCAATATTTCTCCGCCAGCGCCACGCTCCGCCGCGTCATCTCGACGAACGTCGCATCATCCCAGCGCAACCCGCCGACCGGATCGTCCACACGCGCGTCGAATCCTGCGGAAATCAGCAGAAACTCCGGCTGGAAGGCAACGATCGCCGGTTCGATCTGCGCCGTCCATTCTGCCAAGGCCAACGCGCCGTCGGAATTTCCCGGCAGTGGGATATTCAGCGTCGTCCCCTCCCCTTCCCCTTGGCCGTGCTCGGTGGCGGGACCGGTGTGTGGATAGATGTTTTGCTCGTGCAATGATATATAAAATACGCTCGGATCTTCGAGAAACACCGCTTCCGTGCCGTTGCCATGGTGCACATCCCAATCGATGATCGCGATTTTCCCCAGCCCATGCTTGGACTGCAAATAGCGCGCGGCCACTGCCACGTGATTGAAAATGCAAAACCCCATCCCCCGCGTCGGCGTGGCGTGGTGGCCGGGCGGACGCACTGCGCAGAACGCGGAAATGATGTCGCCGCGCATCACCGCGTCCGCCACTTCCAGCACCGCACCCGTCGCCTCCAGCGCCACATCGTAGCTTTCCTCGCAGATCGCCGTGTCTCCCGTCCGCAGCCGATCGGAAAACGTCTCCACGTCCCGATAGACAAGATCGTGGTAGTCGTGATCGTGCACCAAAAGAATCTCTGAAACCAACGCCCGCCGTCCGCGCAGTCTAACGAATTCGTCCGGCAGTTCCTCCAGCGCCGCCCGCAACACCCGGTAGCGCTGCGCCGACTCCGGGTGATACGGTCCGGTATCGTGCCTTTCGTAGCCCTCACACGCGTGCACGCCGATCCGTCTGGGTTTTTCAGTCATCGTTCCAATCGTTGGATGTTCTTCGTCTCAAGAAACTTCTTCCGCGATTTCAGAATCGCCGCGACCGGCACCGTGAACGTGCGTTCCTCGTCCATCGCCGCGTGCGACTCAGTGCCGCCCACCGCCAGAAACAAGCCCGCCATCGCCCGGTTGTCCGGCATCACGCTGGCCCAGAACTCATGGATGCCCCGGCGCTCCGCCATCGCCGCCAGCTCGCCCAGCAAAAACCCGGCCACCCCGAGATGGCGCGTCAATTCATGCACCACAAACGCCACCTCCGCCCGTTTTCCATCGGTATCCAGATAGTAACGGCCGATCGCCCGCAGTTCCTGCCTGCCGTGGTCTTCGGCGAAAATTCCCAGCGCCAAATCCTTCGTCTGATCCACCGCCGCCAATTTGTAAGCGGACTCGCCGGTCATCCGGTCGCGCAGGTAGCCGTAGCGCAGCCGGATCGTTTCCTCGTCATGCGAGTAGAAAAACTCCTGCAACGCCCGCATGTCGCTGGGATGCAGCGGTCGGAGAAACAAGCGGGTGTCCTGAAATTTCACCCATGTCGAATCGATTTCACCCTCGCCCATGCCAGTTTCGGTGGATGGCATGGTGAAAAACTTCGGCAGCCACCCGCGTTGTTGCGCGCCGGCTAACAATTCCTCGCGGTGCTTTGGATGCGCCACTTCCACCAAGCGTGCCACCCGCTCGCGGATGCTGCGGCCGTAAAGACTCGCCACACCATACTCGGTCACCACGTGATGCACATCGCCGCGCCCGGTGCAAACCCCGCTGCCTTCGCGCAGCCCGGCGACGATCCGCGAGCGGCCATCCTCGTCCGTCGTCGAGGTCAGCGCGATGATCGGGCAGCCGTCTTTGCTGCGGCCCGCGCCGCGGATGAAATCCTGCAACGCGCCGATCCCCCCATAAAACCGGTGACCGCTGGAATCTCGCACCACCTGGCCTGTTAGGTCGATTTCCCGCGCGCCGTTGATCGCCACCATCCGGTCGTTGCGCGCGATCCGCTGCGGGTCGTTCACCCAGTCGCTCGGGTGGAGTTCGAGATCCTCGTTGCCATCGACGAACTGATAGAGCTTGTGACTTCCGAGCACGTGGCTGGCGATGATCTTCCCCGGCCGGTAGTTTTTCAGCGAGTGATCCGCCGCGCCGCATTGCACCAGTTCCATCAGCGCGTCGTTGAAAACCCCGGAATGAATCCCGAGGTGTTGGTGTTTTTTCAACGCTCTAACAACCGCCTCCGGGCTATTCCCAAGTCCCACCTGGACCGTCGAGCCATCTTCGATGAGCTGCGCCGCGTAGCGTCCGATGCGCGCGTGCCGATCATCGAAAACCCCCTTCTCCATCTCCAACAGAGCCGCGGATTTTTCCAGATAGAAATCAATCTTGCGGGTGGCGATCAAACTGTCGCCGCAGGTCCGCGGCATTTTCGGATTGATCTGCGCGATCACCACGCGGGCGCTCTCGGCGGCGGCTTTCACCACGTCCACGCTCAGGCCGAACGAGCACCAACCCGCCGCATCCGGCGGGCTCACCTGGATCAACGCGACGTCGATGGGCAAGGGTCCGTTTTTAAAAAGCCCGGGCACTTCGGACATCGCGCACGGCGTGTAATCCGCCTGCCCGCGCTCCACCGCATCGCGCAGCGCGGGTGTTAGGAAAAACGAATTCGTCCGCAGCACCTGCTCGTATTCCGGAGCAATCCACGGCGTTTCTCCCAGCCCGTGGATGTGGACGATTTCCACATCCTTGAAATCCGCCGCCCGCCCTAACATCGATTCCACCAGCGCGAATGGCACCGAGGCCCCGCCGCCGATGAACACCCGACTGCCAGGCCGGATCAGCCGTGGCCAATCGCTGGGTTCGATGGGTTTCATCCGAGTGGGGAGCTGGGGAGTTAGAAAGTGCCGTCGCCGGCGTCGTCAAAGTCCATCTCGCGGACGCGTTTTTTGTCGCGCTGGATTTCGACGAGTTTGCGGAGTTGCTCGCGGAGCTCCAGCCCGCCGTGAATGGCAGGAATGACGAGAGACGGCATGGTGCGGTCCGAGGTTTCCATCGAAATGGAAGCCAGGCCGGTGAGGCGCATCCACCACGTGCGAATCATCTGGGTGTCTTTGACGCGGTAGAGTTCGACCTCATCGATGGTTTGATTGATGATGCCGCGCGTGATGCGCAGGCGCTCGCTGGTGAGCTCAAAGACCCGGGTGCGGACCGTTAGATAAGACCAAACCATCCAGCCGATGGGCAGCACCAAGCCGATGAATGCGGGCGGGAAAAAGATTCCACCGACGATCAGTCCCACGATGGCTATCACGCCGGCGGTGTAGGGACCGAGATTGAGCCACTGCGAGGGACTGCCTTTCCAAACCGAGTCTTCTGTCATGCGTGGAGCATGAAGAAAGCCGCGGGTAGTTGGAAGAGGAAAGATTTGGCTAGCCGGCCTTCCAGGCGCGGGTGTGGGTGAGCTTGATGGAGCCTTGCGCGCGCTCGGAAGGGCCTCCCTGGCCAGCGGATTTGCTACTCTGAATGGTGTCGAACTCCTGTTTGAGGATGATGGGATAAAGCAGCGAGAGCCAGATTTTCCCGGACTGGATGCTGACATCCAGATCGGTGAGCTCACCTTCGAAATTCGGGGAATTTTTGCAGCTGTAGTCGCCCTTGATGGAGAAAACCCCGCATGGATGGCCCTCGACGGCGTCAGTGACCTCGAACGCCAGCACGAGCGAACCGGTGGCCTTGCCGGAGAGAAGCATTGGCAGGGTTTCACCGGTGATGGTGATTTGATCGCCCGCCTTGAAGCGCCGTTTCCCGAACCACAGGCTGCGAGGTGCGAGGGCGTTTTCGACCAGCAATTGATCAAAAACGGGCGACAACTGCTGGGACAACACGGCCGAGCGGAAGCCGTCGCTGCTGCTGGCTTTCCACGAGCTCCCCGTGCGGCTGAACGTGGTGGGCTTGGTGGTCGCGGTCATCCGCGAGAGCGGATCGACGATGACTCGCGACGCCTCCTCGTCGCCCTCGATGGGGGGGGCGGTGAAGGTGGATTGTTCGAGGGTGTGGCGGACGTGATCGCCGCTGCGCTCGAGCTTGGTGATGACCACCCGGGTGCCCTTGCGCTCGACGACGCGCTTGTCGATGGCGGAAACCTGATGGATCCGGCTGGAGATTTCCTCACGAAGGGTGCTGCGCACCTCGAGGGTGATCGGAAACGGCAGATCCTTGCGGAAAATGACGCCTTCGGGCGTTTGATCGACGAGCTTTTGGAGCTCCGCAGCGGCCCCCCCCTTGCTGGAATCGGTTTGGCTGGCAATTTCCTTTTGCACAGCAGTGCTCGCTTTGTTGGCGAGCTCTTTGGCCTTGTCACAGGCTGAGGTGGCGAGGCCGAGCAGGATGATGGGAAGTGGACGGAGGTTCATGATTTAAATAGCGCAGCAGCAGTCCAGTTGCTGGTTCATTTCAATCGCGGGATTCTGTTCGCTGGAGACCCCGACGACGACCGCTGGCACTCCGGCGACGGTGGTGTGGGGCGGCACGTCGTTGAGGACGACGCTGCCAGCACCGACTTTCGCGCCGGTGCCGATTTCAACGCGGCCAAGGATTTTCGCGCCAGCGCCGATGAGCACGCCGGAGCGGATGATCGGGTGGCGGGCTCCGGTTGCCTTGCCGGTTCCGCCGAGCGTGACTTCGTGGAGGATGGAGACATCGTCCTCGATGATCGCGGTTTCTCCGACGACGAACGAGGTGGCATGATCCAACAGA
The DNA here is from genome assembly GCA_040881795.1 of Akkermansiaceae bacterium. Taxonomy (GTDB): domain Bacteria; phylum Verrucomicrobiota; class Verrucomicrobiia; order Verrucomicrobiales; family Akkermansiaceae; genus Luteolibacter. The sequence goes on along the minus strand of JBBECN010000031.1, from coordinate 4,762 downwards.
ATGCCGCAGCCGATGCGGGCGGCGGGGTGGATGTCCACGGCGAAGGCCTCGCTGGCGACGCTCTGCAGATAGAGCGCGAGCCAGCGGCGATCATCCTGCCAGAGTTGGTGGGAAACCCGATAGGTGGTTAGAGCGAGGAATCCTTTGAAGAACAGCAACGGCTCCAGCGGGGAAAAACACGCCGGGTCCCGCTCGAACATCGCGAGCAGATCACGGCCGGCACTGTTGACAATATGCGAGTGGGTTTCGAATACCCCGCTGAGCAACGGCTCCATGGCGGCGCGCGGCATGTCCTCGCGGGCCAACCGGCGGGCCAACCGGGCACCGAGCGCGGTGGCGAGTGACTCGCGTGAGAGGATCACGTCGTGTACGAGGTGCTTGAGGGTGGGTTCGTCCGTGGTCACCCGGGTGGCCTCGCTGCGGAGGGTTTCCCAGAGGTTTAGGATGCCCGCGGTTTTACCGGCGCAAAGCTTGGCCGCATTCTTGCTCGCCGGGTGAGTGGCGGTCTGTTGAGATTCGCTCATGAAGATTTCACAGAAATTGGAATACGCGTGCCGGGCTCTTGCCCAGCTCGCGAAATACCATGACGGGCGAACTCTTACACGGCTCGAAGACTTAGCGCAACGCGAAGCCGTCTCAGGAAATTTTCTAGTGCAAATTCTCAATGATCTGCGGCGCGCCGGACTGATCGACAGCCGCCGCGGCAAGGCAGGCGGCTATCTGTTGGGCCGCGCGGCGAGTCAAATCACGCTGCGGCAAGTGGTGGAGGCGGTGGACCCGGCGCTGCTGCAGTGCTCGGTGACGATGGACGGCGATTCCGGGCAGGCCGTGCGCCGGGCGTGGGAGCAAATTTCGACCGGATTGCAGCAGTCGCTCGATCAAATCACGGTGGAAAATCTCGCCAGCAACCAAGGCGCGCCGATGTTTTACATTTGAGCGGGGAAGCGATGCCGCGTGGCACAGGCCGGGAATTTGTCAAGATATGTGAAATATTTCGCTGGCTGATCGAGGCGGATTTGTTTAGAGCAATGGAAGTTCTTTCACCATTTCCACCCATGGCAGCCCCCAGCGAACACACCCACCACATCAAGATCCGTTCGACGCAAATGGAAATCCCCTCCGGTAACTCGATGCGCGACGAAGACTACGACCGCAAGCTCAAGGACGCCCAAGAGGAACTCGACCGCATCCAACTGCAGCGCGAGGAGCTCGAACGCAAGAAAACCGAGCTGGAAGAACTCACGACCCGCAAGCGCAATTTTGTTTCCCAACAACACGAGTTGACGGAAAAACTCACCACCTCGCTGACCCTGATCGACCGGGAATTGGTGGAAATGCGCAAGGAGTCCGAAGAGCTCGAACAATGCCGCGTCGCCTTCGCCGATCACCTTTCGAAGATCCACAAGTTCAATCCCGAAAACTGGAATCGCGACAATCTCTCCGAAAAACTCGAACGCGCCTCAATGGCCATCGACATCGCCTCCGACGAGTATGACCAAGCGGCCGCTTATTTCGAAGGAAGCCGCAGTGGCAGCATCTTCGGCAGAATTTCGAAGCGTGGCCGCGCGAACGGCCGCAAGGCGGAAAGCTCGGAATTCGCGGTGAACCTGCGTAACGGATTTGCCTTCAATCTGCCAGTGCTCGTGCTCGGCAGCGTCGCCCTTCTCGTTTACCTCGTCAACTAGCCGCCTACGCCACCATGAGCCGCAGCACGCTTTTTAAAGAAGACCTGGAACTGAATGAGCTCCGCGAGACGGAGCAACGACTCCGACGGCGCCAAAAGGAATGCGCGGAAATCCCGAAACGGATCGCCCAGGAAATGAAGGACCTCGCGTCCACGATGCCACCGCTCGACGAGATCCAGGAACGCGCCGCCAGAAAACGCCATGAGCAGACGGTGTCTCGCGGCGAGGTCTCCAACGTCCTGCGCGATCAAAGCCGCAGCCTGCTGCTGTTGGTGCTGCTGCTGGCCGCTACCGCCGCGTTGATCTGGTGGGGATTGAAACTGATGCAAGGCTAAACGCTTTTTCTCAGCCGATGATCGCAGCCGGATCCACCACGCCGGGAGCGATGAAATGCACCCCCTCGGCACGCAGCATCGCCGATTTCTCCAGCATCGGTGCACCGTCGGTCTTGCCATGAAAACCGCCCAAGCCGCCATCCGCGCGGACCACCCGGTGGCACGGAACCTCCGGTGCAAAGGGGTTTTTTGCCAGTGCCGTGCCGACGGATCGCGCCGTACCCCGTGCGATTTGGCAGGCGATTCGCCCGTATGTGGTCACTTTGCCGGCTGGAATCAGGCGGACCGCATCATAAACCGCCAATTCAAAATTCGTCGGATTGCGCACTTGGATCATTGAGCTCACATTAGTGAATACTCAAACAAACCGCAACCACCGCAGCTTGGCTCGGCTGTCTTTTTTCCGCCTCTGCCCAAGATGAGGTCCGCCTTGCCGATCGATCTAGGGCCATCCCCGAATTTGATGTGGCCCGGGCGGCTTTCAGCTACGAGGGCGACACCGACTACTTCGTCAAGCGCTCCATCAACTCGGGCCACTGCCCGCGCCCCACGATGTAGCCCACACAGCCATCCCTGCCGCAGAGGCAGGGGTGGTCTTCATAACAATCAACGTCGAAGCCGTAGTCGAAGGTCAACTCGTCACCCTGCTGGATGTCACAAAGCGAGTGAATGAAGATTTTCCGGCCTTCGATCCATGCCTCGCAATTCGGGCTGCACGAATGGTTGATCAACCGCGCGGTGTTCCACGGCACGTTGCCATCGATGTCGTAGTTCTTTGACAGCGTGAAAATGTAAACCGCGGCATCGCCCGTTTTTAGCGACTTCGAATGCTGGGAATGTGCGCGGCGCTCGCTCTCGGTCTTGTCCACCAGTTCACCCACGTATTCGATAATCTTGGTTTCCTTCGCGATGAAACATGAGGCATACACCCCGCGTCCATGAATCTCCGAATTGCGGACCTCACAGAAGTTGCTCTGCCCGCGTTTCCACAGGTCGATCAGCTTGCGATGTAGCAACGCATGCTCCGAGACAGCCTTCTTTTTTGATGCCATGGCCGGATTCTAACGAGCTTCGCGTTTTTCCAAAGGAGGAAGTTCCAAATCTTGCGGCAAGGTGCCGAACAGGCTGCGGAGATCGTTCACCGAGAGGCTGGAGCCATCGACGAAGGTCCAATCGTTTTTCTCCTTGTCGGAGATGGCCACTTGGAAGCCGATGCTCTCAATGAACAATGGCTTCACCTCACCCTCGCGCATGATCCGGAATTTCGTGATCGTCGGCACCAGCACCAGCCACTTGTTGAAAATGAGCGACTCAACGGCCACACCATTCACCGTTTCCACCTTTTTCCCAGGTCCGACTTCAAACGACCTCGGGCGCCCTTGAGGCTTGAAGGAAATCATGCTGATCCCCTGCTGCACCATCTGGCGGGCCACTCCGGCGAGTTGTTTTTCGAGAACTTCCATCCCGCCCATTCGCTTGGCAGTGCGCTCCTTCCATGTCGGATTCATTCGGTCCACGGCCACTTGAAAACGACCTAACACCACCTCATCCCCGAGCTTTGCCACGGCGGCAACCGCAGAGGCCACCACATCCGCCGGAGCCGAGGAAGCCGGTTCCGCAGGTGACTCCTCCACCACCGGGGGCAACGGAGCCAAGGGTTCCTGCGCAGGGGATTGTCCCCCTACCAAAGCCCAAGCAGCGAGAGTAGTCATCAAAAACTTCGGTTTCACGTGGCAATGGATGCCCTCGCCCCCCGCCCGCGTCAAGCCTCCGGGCCGCCATTTCCCAAGCATTCGAAAACGTCCGGGAAATCCGCTTGGTTTTCAAAGCCGCTTTGCGTAATGCTGTCCCCCCCATGGCGAAACAGGCACTCGGAAAAGGACTCGGCGCACTCATCAAGAAGAGCGCCAACGCGGCAACACCCGTTTTCGAAACCACGCCCGAAGATTTCAAGCGCGTCCGCGAGGTGCCTATCGATCAAGTCGTGCCCAGCCCACTGCAGCCGCGCTTGCAGTTCGTCGAATCCCCGCTGGATGACCTGATGGAGTCGATCCGCCAACATGGCATCATCCAACCGCTCATCGTCCGGCCGGTGAATGGAAATTTCGAACTCATCGCCGGTGAAAGACGCTGGCGGGCCTCGAAAAAACTCGGCCTCACCACCGTCCCGGTCATCGAACGCGAAGCGTCCGACCGTGATGTCTTGGAAATGGCCCTCATCGAGAACCTCCAGCGCGAGGACCTCAACCCACTCGAAGAAGCCGCCGGCTACGTGCGCCTGGTGAAGGAATTCTCCCTCAAGCAGGATGAAATCGCCACCCGCGTCGGCAAATCCCGCGCCAGCGTCGCCAACGCAATGCGCCTGCTCGATCTCCACCCCGACGTGCAACTGCTCGTCGCCCAAGCCCGCATCACCGTCGGCCATGCCAAAGCGATCCTCTCGATCAAGGACCAGGACGCCCAACTGCTCGCCGCCGATCAGATCATCCGCCGCCAACTCACCGTCCGCGCCACCGAAAAACTCGCCCAGTCCTTCCTCAACCGCGATCCCGACGAACCCGGCGGGGAACGCAAAACTCCTGTCGCCCGCGAGTTGGACATTCACGTCCGCGCCATCACCAACCGCCTCCGCGAACACCTCGCCACCCACGTTTCCATCCAGCATTCTTCGAAAAAGGGCAAAATCGAAATCGAATACTACGGCGATGACGACCTCCAACGCCTCATCGAACTGCTAGGCCT
>JBBECN010000030.1:0-7515 GCA_040881795.1 Akkermansiaceae bacterium | reverse complement strand
GCCGCACCGCCCGCATCGGTGACGTCATCACCTGCCACATCCGCGATTCCATCCCTACCGCCGCCGTCAAAAAGGGCAGTGTCGTCAAGGCTGTCGTCGTCCGCACTGCTTACCCGATCCGCCGCGCCGACGGTTCGATCCTCCGGTTCGACACCAACGCCATCGTCATCATCGACAAGGACAATAACCCACGCGGCACCCGGATCTTCGGACCCGTCGCACGTGAACTTCGCGAACGTCAGTTCATGAAGATTGTTTCTCTTGCACCTGAGGTTCTTTGAACCTAAGGCATCCCTCCAAGTCACATTTCATCCATCCTATCTCATGAGCCGTATCAAGACGCACGTCAAAAAAGGCGACCAAGTCGAAATCATCGCAGGCAATCACAAAGGTAAGCGCGGAACCGTGCTGCTTGTGAACGCCGACAAGGGCAAGGTCACCGTCGAAGGTGGCCGTCCGATCATCAAGGCCACCAAGGCCACTGAAAGCGACGCCGGCGGTCTGAAGACCATCGACGGTCCCATCCATATCTCCAATGTCAAAAAAGTGGGCTGAAGCGATTTCGCTTCCGCCCGCGCTTAAGCGCAACAACCAACCGCGCTGACCCGCAAAAAAAATGAGCACTCCAGCACTCCAGCAATACTACAAGGACAAGGTCGTCCCGAGCCTCACCACGAAGCTCGGTTACACCAACTCCCATCAGGTCCCACGCCTCGAAAAGATCGTGGTCACTTCCTGCATGGGCAAAGCCCCGGATCGCAAGGTCGCCGTTGACGACGCCGTCAACGAAATCCAGAAGATCACCGGCCAAAGACCTTCCATCACCTATTCGAAGAAGGCCGTCGCCAATTTCAAGCTTCGCGAAGGTGAAGCCCTCGGCGCACGTGTCACCCTTCGGGGTGCCCGCATGTGGGAATTCCTTCATCGCTTCATCAACGTCACCGCTCCCAACATCCGCGACTTCCGCGGAATTTCCTCGAAGTCGTTCGACGGCCGCGGAAATTACGCATGTGGCATCACCGAGCAATCCATCTTCCCGGAAATCGAAATCGACCAGATCAAACGCCAAATCGGCTTTGACCTGATTTTCGTCACCTCCGCTCCGAATGACACCGAAGGACGTGCCCTCCTCATGGAGCTTGGCATGCCGTTCCGCGACATGAAAAAAGCCAACGAAGTTGAAGCCGAAGCTGCCGCTGCCAACTAACACACCGACCCACCTTTAAAAGAATCATCTGTTATGGCAGTTCTCACCGATCCAATTTCTGACTTCCTCACGCGTTTCAAAAACGCCGCCCGTGCCGGCAATGAGGAATTCTCCGCACCCTACTCCAAGATCAAGGCGGACATCGCCCGCATCCTCCAGGAAGAAGGCTACATCTGGAAATACGAAGTCGTCACCGGCGATCGTACTACCCTCAAGCTCAACCCGAAGTTCATCGACGGACGCGCGGTCCTCACCGACCTCAAGCGCGTTTCCACTCCCGGCCGCCGCCACTACGTCGGTGCCAATGAAGTGCCTCGGGTGATGTCCGGCCTCGGCATCTCGATCCTTTCCACTTCGAAAGGCGTCATGTCCGGCGGCTCCGCCAAGAAGCAAAACCTCGGCGGCGAACTGCTCGCCAACGTCTGGTAAACCCCAACTCGAAAAAAGGAAACAACACCATGTCACGAGTCGGACTCAAACCAATCTCTCTTCCTGAAAAGGTCGCCATCAAACTCGATGGTCGCACCGTCATCGTCGAAGGCCCGAAGGGCAAACTCGACTTTGCCCTTCCGGACGGCATCTCCCTCAAGAGCGAAGACGGCAACGTCGTCGTCTCCCGCGCCACCGAACTTCGCCAGCACAGAGCCCTTCACGGCACTGCCCGCAGCCTGGTCCAAAACATGATCGTCGGCGTTTCGCAGGGCTTCGTGAAAGACCTCGAAATCCACGGCGTCGGTCTTCGTGCCGCTGTCAAAGGCGCTGACCTCGATCTTTCACTCGGTCGCTCCCACCCGCTGCTTCACCCGATCCCATCCGGACTCAATGTCACGGTCGTGGAAAACACCAAGATCAAGGTGGAAGGCATCGATAAACAACTCGTCGGCCAATTCGCCGCCGAGGTCCGCGGGTTCTACCCACCTGAGCCATACAAAGGCAAAGGCGTTCGCTATGTCGGTGAAAAAGTTCGCCGCAAAGAAGGCAAAAGCGTCGGCAAATAATCCATCACCGTCGCCCTCAACCTCAAATCATTTACGGCACCATGAGCACTATCAATCGCAAGTCGATCCGCCGCCGCGTTCACAACCGCATCCGCCGCAAAGTCAGCGGAACCGCCGAACGCCCGCGTCTCGCAGTTCACTACTCCAATCAACACATCTACGCCCAAGTCATCGACGACTCGGCAGGCAAGACCCTGGTCTCCGCCTCCACCCTCGACAAATCCTTCGAAAAAGCCTCCTCGAACGTCGAGAGCGCACAGAAGGTCGGAGCACTCCTCGCGGAGCGCGCCAAGGGCTCGAACATCAGCGCAGTGGTCTTCGACCGCGGCGGTCACCTCTATCATGGTAAAGTCAAAGCCCTCGCCGACGCAGCTCGCGAAGCCGGACTCCAATTCTAACGCTCCGACCCGACTAATCTCATGGTAACAATTCCAGAAAACGAAACTCCGTCAACTCCAGCAGCAGCAGCTCCAGCACCCTTGCCACTCGGCCCGGTTGCAGGCTCCGGCCAAGCAGGCGGCTATCAAGGCAATCGCGGCCAAGGCGGCGGTTATCAAGGTGGCGGCGGTGGCGGTGGCTATCAAGGCGGCGGCGGTGGTGGCCAAGGCGGCCGCGGTCGCGGTGGCCCACGTCGTGAAGAGCGCGCCGCTCCAACCGATGCCGAAGGCAATGAACTTTCCGAAAAGGTCGTGTTCATCAACCGTTGCGCCAAGGTCGTCAAGGGCGGTCGTCGTTTCAGCTTTTCCGCCCTCGTCGTCACCGGTAACAAAGTCGGCAAGGTCGGCCTCGGTTACGGCAAGGCGAACGAAGTGGCTGACGCCATCAAGAAGGCCAGCGAGGGAGCCCGCAAGGTGCTCGTTCCAATGAGCATCGTCGATGGCACCATCCCCCACGAAATCTATGCCGAATACGGCGGTGGCAAGGTGCTCCTCAAGCCCGCATCTCCGGGAACGGGCATCATCGCCGGTGGCGGTGTGCGTGCCGTTTGCGAAGCGGTCGGCATCCGCGACATCCTCGCCAAGTCGATGGGATCCTCCAACCACGCCAACGTGGTCAAAGCCACCCTCAAGGCGCTCTCCCAACTCCGCACCCGCGATCAGGTCCTATCCGGCCGCGGTAAAAAGAAGCGCGAGAAGGCGATCTAAGAAAGACATAAGACGGCAAGACATAAGACATAAGAAAAGACAGTCACGCAGCGAGGATAACTCTTCCTCTTTTCTTGAGTCTTCCAGTCTTGTGTCTTGAGTCTCCACCCAATCACTAACTCTTCAAAAAAAATGGAACTCCACTCATTCAGCCCGAATCCAGGCTCAAAGCACAAGGTCAAGCGCCTTGGTTGCGGCGAGAGCTCCGGTCATGGCAAGACCTCCTGCAAAGGCAACAAGGGCCAGAAGGCCCGCTCCGGTTCCGGCACCCGTGTCGGTTTCGAAGGCGGCCAGATGCCTCTTCACCGCCGCCTTCCCAAGCGCGGTTTCAACAACTACGACTTCCGCGACAAATTCTGTGTCTTCAACGTGGGTGAACTCGACGATCTTTTCGACGCCGGTGCCACCATCGACGAAGCCGCGCTCCGTGGCCAGGGTTTGGTCAACGGCCGTTGCGACAAGGTCAAGGTTCTTGGCATTGGCGAAGTCACCAAGGCCTTCCATCTCGTGGTGGAAAACGCCAGTGCTTCCGCTCGTGAGAAGATCGAAAAAGCCGGCGGTACGGTCAACGCACCCATTGCTTGATCTTCCCCGTTCTTGATCTCTGATTTCCGATGAGGAAGCGCAGCTGCGCTTCCTCATCGTGTTTACAACCTACGCGTCATTTCCCTCAAACACCTGCCATGATTTCTGCGTTTACGAACACTTGGAAAATCCCGGAACTCCGGGACCGCATTCTTTTTACCCTCGCCCTCATCGTCATCATCCGTCTGGGCGTGCATATCACGCTGCCTGGCGTGGATGCCACGGTCATCAAGGAGTGGCTCGATGCCGAGCAAAGCAAGGACCCGTCACAAGGCGGTGGAATCACGGCGCTCCTCACGGTGTTTTCCGGTGGCGGTCTCACTCAAGCGGGGATTTTCGCACTCGGCATCATGCCTTACATCTCGGCATCGATCATGGTGCAGTTGATGACGGCCGTCGTACCCAAGCTCTCCCGTCTCGCTCGCGAGGATGGCGGACGCCAGAAAATCACCCAATACACCCGCTACATCACCATCGCGATCGCGCTCGTCCAAGGGTTCTTCGTCGCCAAGTCACTCACCAATCCGGGGAGCATCCCCTACATGACCGGGATTGACCTGGTGGGCCGCCCCTTGGTGCCCGATCCAACGGCCATGTGGATGGCGCTGACCGTCGTCACCATCGTCGCCGGCACCGTACTTCTCATGTGGATCGGTGACCAGATCACCGAAAAAGGCATTGGCAACGGAATTTCTATCATCATCACCGTCAACATCATCTCGGCCCTTCCCGGTGCCTTGATCCAGGCTTGGAAATACTTCGTCACCGGCGAAGGTGTCAGCCCTTTCAACTCGATCATGATGGTCGTGATGATCGCCCTGCTGCTCGTCGTGATCGCCGGCACCATTGCGATCACCCAGGCCCAGCGCCGCATCGCCGTGCAATACGCCAAGCGCGTTGTCGGTCGCAAACAATTCGGCGGTCAAACGCAGTATTTGCCCCTCAAAGTCAACTACGCCGGCGTGATGCCTGTGATTTTTGCCACTGCAGTGCTCTCACTTCCTCCCATCATGCTTCAGATGATTCCCGGCGTGGGCAGCCAGCCATGGGCGGTGAAACTCGGCGGCGAACTCGCTGGCGGCGGCACTTGGTACTATATCCTCGGTGCCATCGGTATTTTCCTCTTCTCCTACTTCTGGGTGGCGATGATGTTCCAGCCTTCGCAAATCTCCGAAGACCTCAAACGCAACGGCGGCTACATCCCCGGCGTGCGTCCCGGCAAGCCGACTGCGGACTTCCTCGATTTCACGATGACCCGTCTCACCTTCGCCGGTGCGATGTTCCTGGGCATCCTTTTCATCCTGCCCGTCCTAACGGGTGCACTGGTCGGCCTTCCTCCCGGTTCGATGATCCTTCAGTTCTTCGGCGGCACCTCGCTGCTGATCATGGTGGGGGTCGTGCTCGACGTGATGCGTCAGGTGGAAACCCAGCTCTTGCAAAAGCATTACGATGGCTTCCTCCGCAAAGGCAAACTCAAGGGCCGTTATGATCGTCTCAACAAGAACAGCGGAGCCGCTCCTCGTTCCGCCATTCTTTATCTCTGGGTCGTCATCGCAATCCTGATCATTCTCGGGATCACGGCTTTCATTTACAACCGCATCCATTGATCGACTCTGCTGCCAGACCGCTTCGGATCGTCCTGCTCGGCCCACCGGCCTCCGGCAAGGGCACCCAGGGGCGGCGGCTCGCCACAAGTCTCGGCTCGGGTTACCTCAGCACCGGGGCCTTGCTCCGGGAGCATGTGGAAAATGGCACCCCGCTCGGTGCACAGGCGAAGCCCATTCTGGATCGTGGCGAATATCTGCCCGACGATTTGATGTGCCCGATCCTCGCAGAGTGGCTTGCCCAACAAAGCGGTGGTTGGGTGCTTGATGGATTTCCGCGCAGCCTGCCACAGGCGGTTTTCCTCGACCACTGGTTGGAGAGTAACGGACAGTCGCTCACCGCCGCCGTCTCGCTCGAAGTGCCCTATCAGGAACTGCTCACTCGCATTCAGGAGCGTGTCGAATGCCCGGAATGCCGCTGGTCCGGCCAGCGCCCGCAATTGCTTCCAGGAAATCTTTGCCCTGCCTGCCAATCACCCGCCGGACCGCGTGCCGACGACAGCGAGGAAAACTTCCGCAGCCGTCACGCCGAGTTTGTGAGCCTGACGCAGCCCGTGATCGATCACTACCGGCAACTCGACAAACTTCGCGCCTCTGACGCCACCGCGCCGCAGGACCAGGTCGCCGCCGGGATTCTCTCCCACTTTTCCCCGCTTGTGTGAAAATTGGATCTTCCATCATTCGCGCCTTCAACAACGTGTCCCGCAGAAATCGCATCCCTATCAAAACGCCGCGTGAAATCGACTTCATGCGCACGGCGGGTTCCATCGCCTCGACCATCCTGCAGGCGCTTGCCAAACAAGTCGCGCCCGGCCGCACCACCCGCGAGATCGATTTGTTAGCCGCCGAGCTGATGCGTGAGCACGATTGCAAAAGCGCCTTTCTCGGCTACCGCGGGTTTCCAGGCTACACCTGCATTTCCATCAACGAGGAGGTCGTTCACGGTATCGGTGGCCCGCGCAAAATCCTGCCCGGGGACATCGTGAAAATCGATGTCGGTATCGTGAAAAGTGGCTTCATCGGCGATAACGCCACCACCGTGGCAGCGGGGGACATTCCGTTGGAAACCAAGCGCCTGTTAGCCGCCACCGAACAATCCCTGTTCGAAGCCATCAGCCACGCCCGTGCCGGGCGCAAGCTCGCCGATCTTTGCGCCTCGGTCGAAGACTTCGCCAAACCACGCGGCTTCACCATCGTCCGCGAATTTGTCGGTCACGGCGTCGGACGCCGGTTGCATGAAGAACCACAGGTGCCGAACTACCGCCCACAAGGGAAATCCGCCACTTTGATGCCTGGCATGACGCTCGCCATCGAGCCGATGGTCAACGCCGGAGTGCCCTCTGTTAGGATCCTCGACGACGGCTGGACCGTCATCACCGACGATAAAAAACCTTCCGCCCACTTCGAGCACACCGTGCTCATCACGTCCGGCGATCCCGAGATCCTCACCTGGCGCCCGCGCGAAGCCCTGCCTGAAATGCTCGGCCTACCTGCTTGGTAGGACCGTTGAATCAAGTCTTGCTGGCCCTCTGCGGATGCTCCGCCCTGGGAGCGCCAACGTCCTCGTTGGCATGTGAATGAGGTGACAACGGAGATTCGTTCACGGCTTTCTCGTTGGCTTCCCATTCGCCGTGCCGACGGGGACGTCGGCGGTCCTGAGGTTACCGAGTCGGTCGTTCCTTCTCCACACTCTCTCACAAGTCCGCCGACGTCGGGTTTCGTGGAGGGCTGGAACCCGGGGAGCGGCCTTGATGCGGATGGGCCCGGGCTGATTTTTTCGATGCCTCCGGGATCCATCGGGGCAAAGCGGCATCTTGCCATGTGGGGAGTTGCCCTGTAATTCATTGGCACGTCCGCGAAAGAGAACAGGTCGTGGCATTCGGAAAAATCAAACCGCAGATGAACAGGATACACGCAGATGAAGAGGGATAAGATCCTTCAAATAGGCCCAATTTCTTGGCTTTTATCTGTGTTCT
>JBBECN010000029.1:0-1311 GCA_040881795.1 Akkermansiaceae bacterium | reverse complement strand
GCTAGTAGATCATAAAACTTTTAATGACAGATAAATAAGTTTTTATAATTGTACTTTTTCGTGTGCTTGTACAATCGGACAGGTGCCTGCTAAAATTTATCGCATCAAACTGACTGAAGTCGAACGTCTCGAACTTGAGACTGTCCGTGACCGCGGAAGCAACGCCGCGAGGATCAAGCGCGCCATCGCCCTGCTGCTTTCCGATGAAGGATCTCGCGGACCGGCAATGAAGGACGCCGAGATTCTTCCTGTCACCGGCATGAGCCCGAGCACTTTGATCCGCTTGCGCGAGAGATGTTGCGAAGTCGGCCCGCTCGGCGCGCTTGTGCACAGATCCCGCGAGAAGCCTCCGCGCGAGATCAAGATCACCGGTGAGGTCGAGGCCCGGATCACCACGCTCGCCTGCTCCAAGCCGCCCGCCGGCCACGCCCGCTGGACCCTTCAACTTCTCGCCGACCACCTCGTGGAGATCGGAGTGGTGGAAAGCATCTCCCACACCTCGGTGGGAACCGTCTTAAAAAAAGTCCGCTCAAACCGTGGCGCCAGGATTGCTGGTGCATCCCGCCCAAGAGAAACGCCGCATTCGTAGCGGCGATGGAGGACGTGCTGGAGGTTTACAAGCGTCCTTCGAACGAGGAAATCCCTCTGGTTTGCCTCGACGAGTTCGCCAAACAGCTTCTCTCCGAAACGCGCACGCCGGTTCCTGCGGCACCCGGGCGTCCTGCCCGCCACGACTACGAATACGTGCGCGAAGGAAGCATCACCGGCTTCATGGTTGCCATGCCTCACGCCGGGAAAAGAGACGTTTTTGTCGGACCCGACGGGCGGCGCACCGCGAAGGACTTTGCCGCGTGTCTCGATCATGTTGCCAACGTGCTGCTGCCTGGCGCGAAGAAGATCGTGCTGGTGATGGACAACCTTAACACGCACACGACGGCCTCCCTCTACGAAGCCTTCGAGCCGGAGAAGGCTCGCGCCTTGTGCGAGCGTTTCGAGATCCATCACACTCCCAAGCACGGAAGCTGGCTGAACATCGCGGAGATTGAGATCGGACTGCTGGCCCGGACCTGCCTGGACCGCAGGATCGCCTCGGCGGATCAATTCCGTTCCGAGGTGACATCCTATCTCAGTTGGAAGAACGCGGACCCGAAACCCATCTCCTGGCAGTTCACCAACGACAAGGCCCGCGTGAAACTGAAATCCCTTTATCCAGCAATTTAAGATTTATGGGCTACTAGAAGTCTGAAACCGCCCGGGTCAATGTGTGCCGAAAGTTCGCGGATGGCTTGCGGCAAGATGCCGCAGCCACGG
>JBBECN010000028.1:2009-7543 GCA_040881795.1 Akkermansiaceae bacterium | reverse complement strand
GTGAAGGAAACGACCTCTACTGGGAAATGATCGAGTCCGGCGTTATCGCCACCGAGAAGGACGAAAAAGGTCACCCGAAACTCGACGACCGTGGCAACCCGGTTCTCACCGAGGGCTCCAAGGTCGCGCTTTGCTACGGCCAGATGAACGAGCCTCCAGGTGCCCGTCTCCGCGTCGCGCTCTCCGCCCTCACCATGGCCGAGCATTTCCGCGACGAGGACAACCAGGACGTGTTGCTCTTCGTCGACAACATCTTCCGTTTCTCTCAAGCCGGATCCGAAGTGTCCGCGCTGCTTGGCCGGACGCCGTCCGCCGTGGGTTACCAGCCGACCCTCTCCGAGGAAATGGCCGGTCTCCAGGAGCGGATCACCTCCACCAACAAAGGCTCCATCACCTCCATCCAAGCCGTTTACGTGCCTGCGGATGACTTGACCGACCCGGCTCCCGCCAACACCTTCGCTCACTTGGACGCCACCGTCGTTCTTGAGCGTTCGCTCGCCGAGCAAGCCCTCTTCCCGGCCGTCGATCCACTGGCTTCCACCTCCAAGGCGCTCGCTCCCGACATCATCGGTGAGGAACACTATCGCGTCGCCCGCGGCGTGCAACAGGTGCTCCAGCGCTACAAGGACCTTCAGGACATCATCGCCATTCTCGGCATGGACGAGCTTTCCGACGAGGACAAGATGAGCGTCTTCCGCGCCCGGAAAATCCAGCGTTTCCTCACCCAGCCGTTCCACGTCGCCGAAGTTTTCACCAACGTTCCCGGCGTGCTCGTTTCCATCGAAGACACCGTCAAGGGCTTCGCCCAAATTCTCGATGGTAAACTCGACGACGTGCCCGAAGGTAACTTCTACATGAAGGGCGGAATCGACTCAGTCCCACGGGACTGAATTGGTTAAATGTTATTTGTTAAAAGTTATGCGAAGATATAACCCATCCCAAGTAACTTTAATCGAATAACCAATAACTTTATCCCATGCCTCTGCAACTTGATATCGTCACTCCTGAGAAGAAAATCTTCTCTGACAGTGTGGACAACGTCTATCTCCCGGGAGCGGACGGTGAAATGGGCATCCTGCCGATGCACGCCGGTCTGGTGACCGGCTTGCAACCCGGCGAGCTGCGCTACCTTCACAATGGCAAAGTTGAAAGGCTTGCGATTGGTTCCGGATTTGCGGAAGTCACCCAAACCAAGGTCGTCGTCCTCACCGACATGGCCATGGGTGAAGCCGAAATCGACGAACTCACCGCCGAAGAAGCCATTCAACGCGCCCAGGAAAAACTCCACGGCGTCGAGCACAGCATGGATGCCGAGGAAGTCGCCTATCTCCAGGGAGTCATCGCCAAGTCCGCCGCCGCGCTGCACTTCAAGAAAACCTTCCGTCACTGAGGTTCCGTCCTCACAAATTTCAAAGCCCGCCTGGTTGATCCGCGGCGGGCTTTTTTGTTTCTGCATGGTTTCAGATTGCGCGGTGGCCGATGATGGCCTAACCCATACCCATCATGAAAACCATACGTTTGATCCTGCTTGCCCTTTCCGCTCTCGGCTTCGCCTTCACCACTTCCTGCGCCACCACCAAAGGTTTTGGCCAGGACTTGCAAAAGGTCGGTAACCGCCTTGAAAACCAAGCCGAAGCCACCGGCGGCACCGCACCCGCTTCCAGGACCAGCGATGTCTCGGCCTATTGAACTCTGCTGACGCCCCTCAGGCGAAAGTGATCCCGTGCTCTGCGGCGATCTCCACGGTCCGCGCCATGTCTGGCCCGCCTTCTTTGGTGAATTCCAAGGACGCTTGGGCAAAAAGTGCTGCCAGGGAATCCGCGGCAAGTCCGGACAAACTACCGTTGCTCCGATCAAGGCCTGGCGGGGTTCGCCTGCCGAACCTCCACGGCCCCTGACAGCCCGGAGAGACAAAACCAGTAGGCTCGTTTCCGCAATGCCTATTTCCAGCGATTTTCACCCGCGGGCACCCTCGGGCCGCACCCCACAAAAAACCCCCGCCACGGGAATCCGGGCGAGGGTTTGATAGAGTGTAGCGTGAATCAGCCCAATCAGGCTTCCTCGGTTTTTTCCTTGGGCTCGAATCCGTAACGGGCTTCTAGATCCACGGCGGCAGCCGGCGCGGGTTCTTCTGAGGGAGCTGCGGTCTCGACCACGTTTTCAACGATGGTCTCAATCTGTGGCTCGGCCACTTCCGCTGAGATGCCAGTAGGGTTCGCGGAGGCGACGACGACCGGAGGCTGCGCGCGTTCCGGGCGGTCTTCGATTTCCTCACGCTCGTCGTTGCCCTTGGATTTGGCTCCGGAAACGGTCAGCTTGCGGCCCATGAAGTGTTGGTCGTTAAGAACTTCCACAGCACGGATGGCTTCATCCATGTGGAGCATTTCGACGAACCCATAACCCTTCGATCGATGGGTGCTGCGGTTGTAAACGATCTCGACATTGCGGACACCACCGATGCCCTTGAAGAGCTCTTGGAGGTCTTGCTCGCTCACATCGTAGGACAAATTCCCGACGTAAACGCGCGGGGATTCCAGGCTGTCGCGGTTGCCACCACGGGTGCGTTCCCGAGGTTGGCGCTCGCTGCGGGTGCGCTCGCCGGCGGGCTCACGCTCGGCACGGGGCTCCCTTTCCCTCGCCGGTCCCTCATGGGTCCGGGCGACGCGGGTGTTGGACTTCGGTGCACGGGCCTCACCGCCTTGGCGGGCTGGTTCTTCTTTCCGCTCGGGGCGGGCCGGTTCCTTGTAAAGACCGACGGCCTTGAGGATTTTCTGCCAGAAACTTAGCTTCGGAGCCGAGTAAACGCGGGCCGGGCGGGGTGCTTGCGGGCGGAATTCTTCAGCGCGGTTGCCTTCTTGGCGGCGGCCTTGTGATTGGCCGCGATTATCGCCGGAGCGACGTTCGCGGTCACCGCCACCACGGCGGTTTTCCTGGTTGTTTTGGTTGTTGTTACGGTTTTGGCCTCCGCGTGAGCGGCGGCGACGGCTGTCTCCTCCCGAATTGCGGGAATCTTGTGTTGCGTTTGACATGTTGTCAGTGGGGTCTTGGTGTTTCAGGCGGCCCGGCGCGGCGGATTCAGGAGAACCCGGCAATGCTGGAAGGACCTCGTGCTGACCGACATGCGCCCGACGTCCGGCTTTTTGGTGCCGGGGTGAAGCTCCGCAGCGTGCGGAAGGAGACTTCACCCATGTCGGAACAAGCCGGCTTGCGCCGCCGCCCGTGAGGCAGGCGTTCCGGGGATCCATGTCGCAGGCCGATTTCACGACCCTGGAATTTGGGGTGAATCTGTAGGCACTCGGCCGGTTGCGGGCATCGGAGGTAGGAAATACCTGCTCGCCGGGGACGCTACGGCGTTTTCAAACTTTGGCAAGGCCGGAACGGGAAGGCTGGGAATTTAGCACCGGGGGGTGATGGCTCCATACGGATCCGCAGGCAGGTTCGCTCTTGCGCGCGGACCGCCAAACGGCTTTCTTCATGCCCGCCTCGGCGGGGAGTTCGACATGGTGAAATTGAAACACACATTCTTGGTCTTGGTGGGCTTGGCTTTGACGTCCTGCGCTGCCCCAAAGGCTGCGGTCGTCGAGCAGGCACCGGTGCCGAAAAAGGAAGCCGCGCCCGAGCCGGTCGTTCCCGAGCCAGAGCTGTCGGCTTTTCCCGATGACGGCCTGCGGTTGCCGGAAATGCTCGATTTGCCAAGTGACGGCGATTTTCGCGCGACCAACCCACCCGCCTCGAAAACCGCCAATGATGCGGGAGCGGTGATCTCCCGCCCGCCGACGGTTCCGCCTTCGCGGGTCAAGCCTGTGGCTCCCGCCACCGAGTGATCGGCCCGGTGTCCCAAGCATCGGGCTTGGCGGCGGCTGAATTTCGGTTTAGCTTCTCGCCATGACTGAACTACCCGTCCTTTACATTAAACCCGGCTGCCCATGGTGCGATGAAGTCGTCGATTTCCTCGAACGCAAGACGATCCGGGTGCGGAGTGTCGTCGTCTCCGGCAACCGTGATGCGATGCGCGAGATGGTCGATCTATCAGGTCAATCGAAAGCCCCGACGATGGATTGGCACGGCGAAGTGCTCGCGGATTTTGGGTTGGATGAACTCACCCCATTTTTGAAAAAGCGCGGTGTCATCTAATGGGTATTGCCATGCAGATCCAATTCCGCAGCTTGGTCTGCTTTGGTATCTTGCTCGCTTCATGTGACAAGCCGCCGAAAGAGGTTGGCAATGGTGCCGGCGAGTCAGAGAATCCACTCGGCCCGGCAGTCACGAAAACGCAGCGCCCCCCGCCTCCCGAAGCGCCGGACCCGGATGTGGAATTGCAAAAATCCCTGGCCACCGCCCGGGCGATCACCCCTGAGGATGAGCGAAATCAGGCGATCGAGACGATCATCTGGAATCTCGCCGAAACCGCCCCGGCTCGCGCGCTTGAGAGTTTGCGGGAAGTCCCGGGGGATGGTCGCGGGCGTAGCAAGTTGATTCAACACTTTGCCATGCGTTTTGCAGAACATGACGCGGACGCCGCGATTCAGTGGGCCGACACCTTGGAAAGCCCGGAAGAGGCGTCTGCCGCTCTTGGTAAAATCGCGCTCGTGCTTGCCGAGACGGATCCGGTGAAAGCCGCCGGTTTGATTTCCGAATCCGGGATTGCCGGACGCGACTTCGATGTTGCCGTCGTCGAAGTGATCCAGCAGTGGGCCGCGATTTCCCCGCCGGACGCCGCCGCATGGGTGGTGTTGTTCGACGCAAGCGAAGCCCGCAGCGCCGGCCTTCAATCGGTCCTCGGGCTGTGGGCGGAGAGCGACGTCCAGACCGCTCTGAAATGGATCGAAACCCTGGACGGCGAGGTCCTCATTGATGATGCGAGGAAGGCGATGGTCGAGGCCACCTTTGAACAAACCGATGACGTTCAAGCCGAGTGGATGCAGCTCGCGAATCCGGAAATCCGCAGTTTGTTTCAAGAGATCAAGAACCCGTCGCCGAAACAAAACGCCGGGGACGAAAATCGTTAGAAACTGCGGCCCAGTTCCCGCGCGACGATCATCAGGGTTTCACGCACGCCGGGCGCGAATCCGCCGTCCGTCTGCACCGCAAGAATCACCGGACCCTCGCGGATGAACTCCAGCGGGACCGAGCCGGCGTAAAGTTTCAAGCCACCGCTGCCGAAGCCGAGACTCGGCAGAAGGTTCTTCAAGCCCTCCACCGTTGCCATGTCTTGGACTCCCACGCGAGCAATGTTTTTCATGCCAGGCAGAGCACGTGTGCGCTGCATGATCTCGTCGTGACTCATCTCCCGGTCCACCCCGAAGATCGCCCGCAGCTCAAGCTGGCGTATGGAAAAGGAATCGGATTTGGATGCGTCCGTCGGCGTAACCGCCTGCACGGGTGCCTGCGGTGCGGGGCTGAAAGCCGATGGCACCTGCTGGGGTGCTGCGGCAAATACAGCTGCCGGGGCGGGTTCGTGGGCCACCGGCGCTGCGGCAGCCGCCGGAGCCTCCTGCCAATTGCCAAATGCCGCAATCGCAGCCTGAGTTGCC
>JBBECN010000028.1:0-1909 GCA_040881795.1 Akkermansiaceae bacterium | reverse complement strand
TCCGGATTCACTGAAAAGGGTGAAATTCCCGCAGCCGGGGCTGGCACGGAAAATGGCGCTGGAACGGTTGTTGCGACCGCTGGAGCCGCTTGAAAAGGCGAGTCCGCCCGCGGCTTGGCAGTGGCTTCAAATCCAAATCCTTCGGCTGGCTCGGCAATTTGAAAGGGCGAGTCGACATTCCGGCGCTCCGGCAGCTTGGACTGGTTTCCTGTCTCCATAGCCCGCGTATCGGTCGATTCATCAATCACCGCGAATGGCGAATCCCGTCGTGCCATCGCTGCAAACGGGCTGGCCGAAGCCGTAGGAGCCGTTTCTTGGGGCACCGCAAACGGTGAGTCCAGATGGGGCGACGGCGGATTTGGAAAACTATCGAAAATTCCTCGGTTCGTGGTCATTTGAATTGCGGTGGAGATGGAAACAGGAGGCGCTCACGGCACTTGCTGATACGCGTTACAAAAATTTAAATTGCCTTAAAAGTCGAGATTCACCACAAAAACTTTCAGCTTTCCTCACGGTTTTCCAGCAGCCTCTTCAGCCGGTTTCTCATCGAAACCTTGACCACTGCTGGCAACCGGTCGACAAAAAGCACCCCGTTCAGATGGTCGATCTCATGCTGCAGCGCCCGCGCCAAAAGGCCATCCGTCTCCACCACCAACACCGAGCCATCCAACTGCGGCAACGTCGCCTTCACCGCCTCCGGTCGCCGCACTTCCGCACGGATCCCCTTGATGCTCAGGCAGCCCTCCATTCCAAATTCCTTCTCCTGCCCGAAGACCAACTCCGGATTGATGAAAATCAAAGGCATGATCGAGACCAAATCCGTGTCTTCACCATTCACTTTCAAAAAGGAAACGCACTCCGGATCGTGCGACACATCGATGACTGCCAAGCGCCAATCCTCACCCACCTGCGGTGCGGCCAATCCCACCCCATTCGCATCCACCATCGTGTCCAGCATGTCCGCCACCAACTCGATGATGTGCTCATTCACCTCCGTGACCGGACGGCAGCGTTGACGCAGAACAGGATGACCATATTGAACAATTTCGCGAATCATGAGGAAGTTCCGAAACTTTATAAGCCTGCAAGTGCGACGTCAAACCTCAGAATCATCCTGCCGGAATCTTCATGAAATTCTCCTTGGAGTTCTTGAATAAATCCCGAACTCAGCCGTCAAAACCCGCGTCACTGATCAACATCCAAGCTCATGAAATCCATCATCATTACCCTCACCCTCGCCGCGTTCGCCCTCATTGGCACTGCCACCCGTGCCGATGCGCGCCACTATTCCAGCCGCACTTACATCAGCAGCTACCGCTCCTGTGGCACGCCGGTTTACACCGAGCGTTACTTCGTCGGCTATGATCGCTGCGGCGCGCCGGTCTGGGGCTATCGCACCGTCCGCTCCTCCTACCGTCCGGTGGCCCGCGCTCGTTACCAAGCGCCCTGCCCACCGCCCGTTCACTACGGCCATGGCGGTGACTATCGCCGAGAACACTCAGGCGGCCGGGTCGTCATCCAAGGCTCGATTTGTCGCTGATTCCTTCCCGCCTCAGGTCCGGCAGAAATCCATCTCCACAAATCCAAGTGTTGACACCCTGCCGGATCCACCCTAATCACTCGCCCCCGCGCCATGCGAATGGCGGAGTAGCCAAGTGGTAAGGCAATGGTTTGCAAAACCGTCATTCGAGGGTTCGATTCCCTCCTCCGCCTCCATCTAAATTACTTAAAATAAAGCGTTTAGAGAGGAGATCGCAAGTTAGGCAATTTCTGGAAAACGCTCAAAAGAGCACAAAAACGCACCGGGAAACGGAAAGTAACCGGAAAGTGGTTTTTCTCCCCCGGTTAACACCTACCCCGCGCCCAGCCGTGCGCCATGGACGGAAATCCGCTTTTGAGGTAGCATCAC
>JBBECN010000027.1:0-43827 GCA_040881795.1 Akkermansiaceae bacterium | reverse complement strand
CTCCCCCAGTGAAAGCGTATACCGCGGCTTCTCGCCGTAGTCCTACATTCCTAACAATGGAAGCCGTTTTGGCTTTTCTCCATGCTCCTTGCCTGTTCGCTCAGGATGTGGAGCCCTCAACTTCAGTGGCGGTAGCCCCGCCGTGGCCTGTTAAGGTGCCTTCCCCACAGTGCGCTGAGCTTGGTTTCTCAGCTGCGAAGCATGGCAGACCTTGTGGCGGGCGATCTCACCGTGCCCGTGCCGCCGCCGCGCTCGGCTTGAGTCACCTTGGGCAGGGCCCCGCTGCTAACCTAGAGTCGGGGTTGAGAACTCACGGGATCGTTCCCGGTGGTGCTCGAAAGTTTGAGCCCGAGAAGATCGCCTCCACCAGCGGCGCGATTGCGAGTCGCTCATTCTTGAGGTGGGCCAATCTAAAAAATAATTTGCATTCATCACGAACCCAACAATTGTGCGCCGTTTCTGGAGATAATCAATCATCCCAGGAACCGTGTTTCATAGAAAATTAAACCAGCAATTAATGATTACCGCGTAACGATTCACAACTACAAAACAACAAAAATGAACACCCCCCAATCGAAGATCCTAGGCCGCCGTCGTTTCATCCAAGGCGGAACCGTCGGAGGCTTAGCAGTCGCTGCAGGCCTCAAGTCCGATCTTGCCCATGCCAAATCTAGTAAGCTGGCAAGCCCGATCAGATTCACTCCATTCGTCCAGAAGTTACCCATCCCAGCTCGTCTTCAAGCCGAGGTTCTATCACCGACACCGGGTTCCCCGGAAGCCGCAATGGGTTCCGAGGCGGTTTTTCATGGAATTGCTCCAGAATTTGATAAGTCTCACCCTGTCCACCATCCTGACTGGGATCGCAAACCGTTGCGTACCATGCGGATGGAGTATACAACCACGACTCATCAGTGGGTTCCGGGCGTCTTCACCCCCGCGCTGGGTTACAACGGGACTGTTCCAGGTCCTATGATCCGGGCCCGCCTCGGCGAACCGATGGTGGTGCGGGTCACCAATCCCCTCGATCTCGAAACGTCCCTTCACCTGCACGGTGCCCACTCCCCCTCCCACGCGGATGGTCACCCCTGCTTCTACACGATGCCCCACAAGACCAGGGATTATTATTACCCGAACTGTGTGCCCCGCAACGCAGACGGGACCGAGGACTGGCATGAGTCTCCTTCCACGATGTGGTATCATGACCATGGCAACGACGTCACAGCTCACAATGTCGTCCATGGTTTGATGGGTTTTTGTCTGTTCACCGACCCTTTCGAGGAAAAACTGATGACTGACAACGTCCTGCCAATGGTGGATGGGCCGGATGGTGAGCAGGGAGCTTATGATGTGCCCCTCGCCCTCACCGATCAGCGCCTCAACGCCGACGGTACGATTTTCTGGGACCCACTCGACCACGATGGTCGTCTCGGCGAACTTTACTGCATCAACGGAGTGGTCCAGCCCTTCCTTGAAGTTGAGCGCCGCAAGTATCGCTTCCGGATCCTCGATGCCTCGCTTGCTCGGATCTACGAGCTGCGTTTGAGCAACAGGCAAACTATGCTGCAAATCGGGAATGACAGTTGGTTGCTGCCCAAGGGGGTCACGGTACCGAGGGTCACCCTCGCTCCTGGCAAGCGCGCCGACGTCATCATCGACTTTAGCAAACTGGCCAACAACACGGTGCTTTATCTCGAAAACATCATGGAACAAGTCGACGGCCGCAAGCCAAAGGGGATTAATACCAAGAAGCGCACCCGGCTCCTGAAGTTCATCGTCCGCGGAAATGCACCTGTGGCTAACGACGTCACCATTAGTGCAACCACTCCACTCAGGCCACACCACCCCATTCCCGCAGCCGAGTTGATCGAAAATCGCCGTTTCGATCTCGGTCGCTCCAATGGGGCTTGGGTTATCAACGGTGATTTTTATTCGGCCACCCGGGCCGATGCGAACCCAGGTGTCAACTCGGCGGAGCGCTGGACTCTCAACAACGGCTCAGGCGGCTGGGTGCACCCAGTGCACCTCCACTTGGAATCCCACCAGATTCTCACAGAAAATGGCCGGCGCCCCCGTGAAGTCTGGGCCTATAAGTCGGATACCGCCCACCTTGATGTGAATACAGAGATGGTGATAGCCATGCGCTTCCGTACTTTCCAAGGGCCATTCGTCTTCCATTGCCACAATAACAACCACGAGGATATGCGCATGATGAAACAATGGGAAAATTGTCCCGTTGATCCCGTTACCGGCGTCAAGGCACCCACACAACTCAACGGCAAGTGGTTCTCAGTGGACCCAGCCATTGCCGGCATCCCTGAGGATGTCATCCTAGCCAATCCCATCCTGTTTAGCTAAACTACATAAATTATTCAAATTCAACATCCTCAATCAATGAGCACCCCCCAAACAATTAGCCTGCGGCGCTTCCTTCGTCTGGAATCCCCACAGGTCCCTGTTTCGCCGGAATCCTTCCCGCTGCCGGGCGTTTCCCTGTCCTCCTCGACCTCCCCCCGGTCGAGTCTCATCAAGCAGCCCCGAGACCAGGTCCGGGTAAGCGCCCGCTTCCCAGACTGCCCGCTGACCACTCACCGGGGTGATACCAAACACTTTCTTTCGGATTGCATCTCCGATCAGCGAGTGATCATCGGGCTGATCTACACCCGCTGCGGTGGAATCTGCCCCGGCACCACCAAGAACATGGCCACCGTCTATGACACCTTGGTTGATAAATACCCGATGGAAAAGTTTCGCATGCTTTCTCTGAGCGTCGATCCGGAGCGGGATACCCCCGCTGACCTCCTCGAGTATGCGACCGACAACGACGTGGCAGATCGACCCAACTGGGATTTTTTGGTGGGTTCCCAAGAAGCGACCGATCAAATTCTCCTCGCTCTGCGCCTCGCTGGAGTTGATCCCTCCGCAGATGAGAACCGGCGTAACCACTCCGGCATGCTGATCTTCGGTAACGACCGCACCAACCGCTGGAGTGGCATAGCTGCGGGCACTCAACCTGCTCACATCACCTACGGCTTCCTGCGCTCCACTCGGGATGGGACCTTCCGGTCCATGATCAAGAAGGTGAGCTGATTGCGAGCAGGGCAACCTCCCCGGATGCATCAAAACGCTTTCGGTGATGACGGCAAAGAGCGGAGACCCAGTCCTCGCATCGCATTGAAAACCACCATCCGGCCCGACGGCCGGGTGGTGGTTTCATTTTCGGCGGGATAGGTCTAAAGCTGTCGAATTCAGCCGTGGTAAGGCAGAGAGTAAGCCGGGATCAATGGGAGCTGCGCGGCGCGGCTGTGCGACGACAATTAAAGCTGGTCGCCGACGACAATTAAAACTGGCCAGTTGGGATGGCGGTTTTTGGGGGTGAGACGGCATGCCCCATGCCACTTCTCCGTGGCTTGCGGGTTATTGCTGGGTGTCATCCGAAGATGGGTCGGAGCGGAGTCGCTCGATGACTTCCGGACCCAGTCCAGATTTTTCAAGGGCTGCCTCTGCGGAGACGCTGTCCTTGACCATCCAAGCAAGGTAGACTCCTTCCACGGCTCTGCTGCGCTCGCTGATCTCAGTAATTTCGAGGGCCCATGCCATGGCCACTTCCGGATCGCGATGAGCGACGCGTTTGGCAAAGCTCGAACGCGCGGCGTCGAGGTCCGGAGTTTGCGGTTGGGAGATGAGCCAAGTGGCGGCGGCGTTGGCATCGGTGGCGACCCATCGGCTGATGATCATGGCGTAAGTTGAGCTTAGTTGATCCGTAGGAGTATGAGTCAGCTGAAAGTTGGCGCCTGCAGCGGGGTCCCGACTCATTAGCACCGTTCCGACGCGGTGAGCGACCCAGGTTCGCTCGTCATATGGAATGGTGGAAGTGAGTTGAATAGCTTGGTCTGGGTTTAGGAGGGCGATTTGGCTGAGGAGGGCAGCTCGCAGTTCGCTGCGTTTTTCGGCGCTGGGCAGCGAGGAGATTTCGGCCATGAGACGATCCAGATCAGATGGATCGAACGGGAGTGGGGTAGCAGCGCGTGCGGTGATTTCGGCCTCGAGCGTTTCCGCCAATTGATTTTTAGAAGTCCGGACGGCGGCTGACTTTCTGGCGGAAAGAACAGGCGAGACGGGTCGAGGCGGTGCGGGCGACAGTCGAGCTAGCGCGGGGGGAGCCTCGGTAGAGGCGGAGTGGCGTCCGAGGAACCAACCTAGGCCCAAAGTGGCGACTGCAGCAAGGACAGTGATGCGGTTACCCCCCCTCGGGAAGCGGGAAGGGGCGGGGTGTGACTTGGCTTGAGCTGCGGGGAGGTGAAGTCGGGGCTTTTCCGGAGGCGTTTGTCCAAGATCATGAACAACGCCGACAAGAGTGAGACTGGGCGGGAGACGGAGGCGCAGTTCATTGATGGTGCGGATGCGTTGCGGGCCGCTGGGAGCAATGGTGCCAGGAGGAGGGAGGAGATCGAGGATGACCAGAACTGGCCGGTAGAGCGTCAGCAGTTGAGAGAGGTAAAGCAATTGTTTCCCGGCGGCGGCTTCCCGATCGTGGTCATGAAAAGGATACGGGCGCACATGGGAAGCCAGATTGGTGGCTTGAAGAAGCACTGCGAGGCGTTCCTCCCCTCTGGAGCTTGCATACTCGAGCAGGGCGTGGAGCCAGTGGGTCAACGCTTCCGGAGGGACTTCAGATTCAGCCGAGAGCGACTCCAGGACAAGCGGGACCAGCTCGCTCTCATGTTGCCGGAAATACTGGGCCGCTGCTTGAGCTGGATCCGCAAAATTCAACAATTGGAGAAAATCTCTCTCGAGTGAGGCGATGGTCTGCCCTGGATCGCCACACGCTATTGCCCCCCGCTCGATCAATCGCCGGCTCACCCAGGCAAAGAGGAAGCGAACCACTTCGTCTAGGGTGGTTAGGCCTGGTTGGTGGCTGGGAAAGGTGTGTAATCCTTCCAGGACGGTGGTCAGCAAGGTGCAATGGCGGACAGGGAGGCAAAGATTCGAGGGCAGCCGCACCACCAAGCTCCCGGAGCCCAGGGCCGGAGATTCAGCCGCGGAATTCTGCGGACTGATGAAGTCGCTCTGCGGAGCGGTGAGCAGCAGCGTCCAACCGGCGGCCCCGGCGGGTGCTGATAGCACCTTGGCCAACTGGTCCAGCGATTCGATCGGCAAAGACGTATGCGCCGGTTTCAGAGCAGCTGCCGGGAAGGGGGGTAAACTGCTGAGGGAGTGGGGTGACATATTGTTTTAGAAGCGCTGCTAATCAAAAATTTCCCCGTAAATTGGTTTTTTTGAGCGAAAGGGGAGGTTTGTTAAAATGCTGCAGACTGAAATTATGAAATAAAGAATGCTCCGCAACATCGATAATACCAGCCTCAGTTTGCGAGAACTGCGAGATCCGTATCCAGGCTAAACTCGGCCGCGCCGTAGAACACACAATGCCTGTGTCACCTGAGGACGAGACCGGGCGGGAGGGACTCGCCGTAGAGGCTGGTTTGGTCGGCTCGTTCGAGGGGGATGAATTGTTCGATGCGGGAGATCTTGAAGGCGGTGACGGCGGCCGATTCGAGTTTGCGGGCGATTTCCTTGCGCAGGGGCTTGGGGAGGTCGTGGGTGCGGTGGTCAGTGACGCGGGCGGCGCGGAGGAAGAGCTCGGGGAGCTCGGGGGTGGATTTCCAGTCGAGGTCTTGGAGCGCGGCGAAGGTGGTGGCGACGAGGTCGGGCGGGACGACGGCTTCGGGGCCGGCGTGGAGCGGGGTGCGGTTGAGGAGCAGGCCGAGGGAGACGAAGTAGGGGGCGGCGTAGGAGGCGGTGGCGGATTTGGCGAGGAAGAGATGGACGAGCTCGGTCTTGGTGCCGGGGTCGATGCGTTCGAGGGAACCGGCGAGGCGGATGAGCTCGGCGGACGAGTTTTTCTGTTGCCGGAGTCTGGGGAGTTCGGAATCGATGAGGGCTTGCTGGCGCTGGCGGTCGAGGCCACCGGCGAGGCGACGCCAGAGGATGTATTGCTGGAGCTGGATTTGTTTGCCGGGATGGGCGACGCCAGCGGCGTGGAGGTTCCAGAGGTCGTCGATGCGGGCGGGATCGAGTTCGGCACCGTAGCCGGGGCGGAGGAGGAAACCAGCAAGGATGAGGAGGGTTTCCTCATGCTCGACGGAATTGACGCGGCAAGGGATGCAGCGCTTGAGGGTGGTCCAGAGGGCGCGGACAAGCATGAGGTTCCACTCGTTTTTCGGGGAACCGAGGAGGGTTTCGAGGCTCTTGAGGAGCCGGGCGGCGGTGAGCGGATCGGCGGGATCGAGGTGGGCGCTGAATTGGGAGATGATGCGTTGGTTGGCGGTGGCGAGGGTTTCTTGGGGGATGCCGGGGTGTGTTTCGGCGAGGACGGGCGTGTCGTCGGTGCGGAGGTTGAAGGCGAGGGGCCAGGATTGGTCGATGGCGGGATCGTCGCTTACGCATTCGAGGTGGAGCAGGCCGAGTTCGGTGAGCTGGGTGGTGAGATGGACCGGGAGGCGGTCGGTGGTAGTGGCAGATTTCTCCGCGAGGCGAGCGGTGGTTTGGAGAGGGGGAAGTTTGTGGAAATCAGCGGGTTTGAGGGGGACGAGGGTGCCGGCCTGATCCTTGTCGTGGCGGGTGGAATACCAGGTTTGGAAGCGGACGGGGCGGTTGAGGCGGAGTTCGAGGCCGGGGTGGGTGATTTGGAATTCGACTTGGGGCTCGGCTCCGCGAGGGAGGATGCAGACGAGGGAGGGTTTTTCTTTGCCGGCTTGGTGGACTTCGAGGTAGATGGAGCGGGCGGCTCCGGCTTGGATGCGGGCGCTGCGGTGGTGGAGGATGCCACCGAATTTCGCGGCTCCGCGGGCGACGGCGAGATCGGGTTCGGGGTTTTCGAGGACGTGGGGGTGGTTGTTTTGCCAGGTGCCGATTTGGTGCTGGATGCGCTGGCGGAGGCTTTCCGGGTAGAGGGAGCCGCCGTTGAAGAGGATGGCGTCGGCGGGCGGGAGGTCGCGGAGGAAATTTGCCAAATACCGGGTGACTGCGCTGTCGGCGGCGTAGGGCAGGCCCCATTCCTTGAGGGCGGCATCGGCCTCGACGGGGCGGGCGTCGGCGGGGCATTCGGGGTAAAAGCCGTCGAGCAGGATGGCGGTGATTTCGTGGCGGGCGATGCGGGCGGACAGGGTGCCGGCGAAGAGGCTGGAGCCGCGGCCGGGGAGGGAAACGGGGAATTCCTCGGCGGGGTCGCCGCCGGTGGCGAGGCAGAGTTCTTTCAAATCGCGGCAACGGGCTACGAGGTCCTGCCATTGGCTGCCAGCGAGGGTTTCGCCTTTGCCGGCGAAGCGAGGTTCGAGGGTGTGGGCGATGGCGAGGTCGATATTGTCACCGCCGAGCAGGAGGTGATCGCTGACGGCGACGCGACGGATGGCGGGGAGCGGGGGGCCGGATTGGCGGGTGATTTCAAACAAGCTGAAGTCGGAAGTGCCGCCGCCGATGTCGATGACGAGGACGTTTCCGCCGTTTTCGGGGAGCTGGGACCAGAGGGCGGCGGGGTCGGCGTGGGCTTCGAGCCAGCGGTAAAACGCGGCTTGGGGTTCTTCGAGGAGGCGGACGGTTTTGGGGAATCCGGCTTCGGCGGCG
This sequence comes from Akkermansiaceae bacterium, assembly GCA_040881795.1. Taxonomy (GTDB): domain Bacteria; phylum Verrucomicrobiota; class Verrucomicrobiia; order Verrucomicrobiales; family Akkermansiaceae; genus Luteolibacter. The sequence goes on along the minus strand of JBBECN010000027.1, from coordinate 36,207 downwards.
GCGTCGAGGGTGAGGCGCTGGGCGACGGCGTCGAACGAGGCGGGGACTGTGATGGTGATTTCCTGGGAGTCGAACGGGGACTCGGGGAAGCGGGTGTCCCATGCGCCCCGGAGGTAGTTGAGGAGGAGGGCGGAGGCGCGGATCGGGGAAATTTTGCTTTCGTGCGGGATTTCCTCGGAGGCCCACGGGAGGAAGGCGGCGGTGCGATCTACGGCGTGGTGGCCGAGCCAGGATTTGGCGGAGTGGGCGATGCGGCCGGGAGCCTCGCCGGCGCGTTTGCGGGCGAAGCGGCCGACGATCCAGCCTTTTCCGTTGGCGGCTTGGAGTTGGGCGGACTCGGCGGCGGTGGGGAGGTAGAGGAAGGACGGGAGGGTGGTGGACTCGGCGAGGCGGTCGTGGGATTCCCACTGGGGGATGGGGAAGACTTGGGTCTGTGCGTCGGGGGTGGCGAGCGGGAGGTAGGCGAGGGCGCAGTTGGTGGTGCCGAGGTCGATGCCGATGCTGAATTGGGGGGTGGGCATGGATTAGAAGAATTTAGGAACCACGAATCTTACGAATCGAACGAATCTGGGAGAGGGTGGGGAAGAATTTTGACTAGGGAATACTCGGAATACACGGAAGGGAAGAGGGGTTTGAAAATTGGGTTTCTGTTCTTTTTCCGTGTGGTCAGTGTGTTCCCTGGTTCCTCCATCTTACCGAGGTGTTCGGGTGTTTTGACAAAGACGCATGTGTGAAGAATTTGGGATTTGTGAGGGCCGGTGAGAAGATCGATTCGGGCGAAATAAATTTCGCGGTCCAGTTGCATCCCCCCCGTGCGGACTTGGACACCTCTCTTGATTCGTTGGATTCGTAAGATTCTTGGTGCCTTTATTCTTTCCTCACTCGGTGCGGACTTGGAATTCGATTTTCCAGCGTTGGTTGGAGGCGGTGTGGTTCATCCAGAGCTCGAGGTTTCCCATTTCGGTGACGACGGAGTCGATTCTGACGGGGATGACCTGGTCTTCGGGGTAACCTTCGAGGACGGGGAGGTTGACTTCGATGCGGGCGGTTTCCTCGAGTTCGCGTTCGGCGTTGGGGAGGATTTGACCGGGGGTGTCGCCGCTGCGGATTTCGGATGAAAAGAAGCGGAAGCTGGCGGGTTTGCCGGTCACCAACCCGAATTCGCGGCCTTCGATGAGGCAATCGCTGCCTTCTTCCATGCCTTGGGGGACGACACAGAGCGCTTTGACGGGTGGCTTGAATCCGGGGACGGCGGGCATTGAGGATTCGAGGCCGATGTAATAAGAACGGGCGGTGCCCGCCTTGATGCGGATGCCGTGGCCGGTGGCGCGGTTTTGGCCGTAGAAGGCGGCACCTTTGGCGACGGCTAGGTCGGGTTCGTCGCCTTCGAGGGAGCGGACGGGTTCGCCGCCGTTCCATGAGGCGAGCAGGTCGATGACGCGCTGGCGGACGGGTGCGGCTTTGAAAACGCCGCCGTTGAAAAGGACGGCGCTTGGCTTGAGGTAGGTGCCGAGGTGCTCGCCGACGAGGGCGGTGAGGGTTTCGCTGGCTTTGACGTTTTGCAGGCTGCGAGTGAGGAAACGGGCGAGGTGTTTGCTGATGACGGGATCGGCTGCGTAGGGCAGGCCGAATTCCTGGAGGGCCGTGCCGCCGGTTTCGAGCGGGGTGTCGGTGACGCGGGTGATTTCGAAAAATCCGTCGAGCAGGACTTGCTCGAGCGTGGTGCGGTCGAGTTGGGTGGAGAGGGTGCCGGAGAAGAGGCCGGAGCCGCGGGAGGGGACGGTGACGGGGGTGTGGTCGAGCGAGGGGTCGGAAAAGAGGGCGATTTTCGCGACGCTGGCGGCGTGGATGAGCGAGAGAAATTGCCAGTCGTCGACGGATTTTCCGGCGTCTTCGAGTTGGGCGCGCAGGGTGTAGGCGAGGGCGAGGTCCATGTTGTCGCCGCCGAGCAGGAGGTGCTCGCCGACGCTGATGCGCTCGAGCGCGAGATTTCCTCCGCTGGAAGTGACGGCGATGAGGCTGAAATCGGCGGTGCCGCCGCCGACGTCGCAGACGAGCACGATGTCACCGGCGCTGACTTGCGTGCGCCAGTCCGCGCCGGCTTGGGCGGTCCAGGCGTAGAACGCGGCTTGCGGTTCTTCGAGCAGGACGACGTTGGGCAGGCCGGCGGCTTCGGCGGCTTCGTGGGTGAGGTTCCGTGCGACTTCGTCGAAAGAGGCGGGGACGGTGAGGACGATTTGGCCTTTGGAGAGATCCCATTGGCGGCCTTGGGCGGCCTCGGCGTGGAGGAAGCCCTCTTTGAGGTGGGCGAGATAGCGGCAGGAACATTCGAAGGCGGAGAGTTTTCCTTCGATGGTCGATGCCCACGGCAGGACCGGTTGGCGGGGATCGACGTGGGGATTTGAGAGCCAGGATTTCGCGGAGGTGACGAGACGGTCCGGGACCAAGGTGCCGTGAACGCGGGCGAAATGGCCGATGATTCCGGGCTCGGATTTCCACGGCACCTCCACGGAGTCTGCGGGAAATTCCTGCGGATTCGGGATGTAAAGCGCGGAGGCGAGGGTCGGCATTTCGCCGATCTGGTTTGGCGCGAGGATCTGGGTGATTTCGACGATGGACGCGTGTCCGGTTTCGAAATCCGCGACCGCGATGGCGCTGTTGCTGGTGCCCAGGTCGATGCCGAGGCTGAATTGGAAACTCATGGGAGGAGTGGGCTCAATTGACCTCGATCTGCGCCGGCGCGATGGCTGGCAGGTGGTCAGCTTTCAGGATGCGTGGCAATTTCACCGAGGTGGTTTTCCAGCCTTTATGGACGATTTTCCCGGTGAACGGAGCCTCGCCGGAGAGTTTGCCGACGAGGCGGAATTCATCAGCGGAGTAGCCGGCGGGCACGGTGATGGATGCTCCTTCGCCTTGGGAGCAGATCGGTTCGATGTGGAAATGTTCTTTCACGGCTTCTTTGCAACCTGCATGCACGGCGCGTGCCACGCCACCGACGTCGGCGTCGCTGTAGCGGGTGATGTCCTCCATCAGGAAATCAATGAATCGGCCTTTTTCTTGGAATATCCCTAACAAGGTGACAACTTCCGCCTGTGCTTGATTTTGTGGGATGGCGGCGGGCATCGGCTTCACCGCCTCGGCCACGGAGGGTTTGGGCGCGGGTTTCGGGACTCCCTGACTGAAGCTGGCTGCGGCCACCACCATCGCGGTGACCAGCGAAGCGACGACCAGAAGCAAGGAGTAATCCGCAGCCGCGGGCACCAGCAGCGCGGCGTTGAGCAGGACGAGTAAAACAACGGCGATTTTCACGGATGAGGGAGATTTGGTAATTGGCGGTTGGAGATGAACTCCGCGCGCCGAAACATACCCACCCCTCCCGCGAGCGCCAAGAAATATGATCGCTGCTCATTCCGGAGTGGCGGGCACGATGAGGGTGGGGACGGCGGCTTTTCTAACCATGCCTTCCGCCACGCTGCCTAACAAGAGCGAGGCGATCACGCCGTGGCCGTGGCTGCCGACAATCACGAGATCGGCGGCGCATTCCTTGACGTAGTCGAGCAAGGTGTGGAGCGGGCTGCCCTCGGCAATGTGCGAGGTGGCGCTGGGAAGCTCGGTTCTCACCTGCGCGAGGAGATTGTCGAGCTTGACGCCGGCGCGGCGCTTCGCTTCTTCCTGATAGATGTGCATCGCGGGGAATTCCTCGGGCATGAATCCATAGGCGGTGTAGCTGGGTTCAGGCTCGACGACGTGGATGAGGCGCAGTTCCGCACCAAATGCTTTTGCCATCCCGGCGGCCATTTTCAGGACTCTGGGGGAAGCGTTTGAGAAATCTACGGCAACAATGATCGTTTTCATGGCATCTACCTGTTACTACGGTTGACCAGCGAATGCAAATCCGGGGTATTCCTTGCAAGGCAAATGCAAGGTTTTGCGCAATCGCCATTTGGCAAAGGCGGGGTTTTGCGCGATGCTTGCCTCACCATGATCCGCTTTCTCCACACCCGCATCCGTGTCCGTGATTTGAATGCCTCCATCGAGTTTTACAAAAAGCTCGGCTACACGTTGGGCGAGTTCAAAGACTCGCCCGAGGGTAACAGCCTGGCCTTCCTCGAACTGCCTGGAAACGATGTTTTCCTCGAACTCTGCCATTCTCCCGATTACACGGCGCGCTGCCCGGAGGACCTGATGCATACGTGCCTCGGCGTCAGTGACATCATCGCCTATTGTGACGGTGTCGAAAAGTCGGGGATTGAAATCTGGCCGTCCGGCTGGCGGGAGAAATTCACCGGCGGCGCGCGCAAGATGGCGTTCGTGACGGATCCGGATGGTTACGAAGTGGAGATTCTCGAGCGCTGAGCCGGGATCACTCCGCCGGGATGTCTTTGAAGTCGTTGGGAACCTTGGTGATCACGAAGGCGGTGACTTCGGCGATTTGCTTGGGAGTCATGGTTTGGCCCCACGCCTGCATTTTCGCGCCGTTGTGGCCAGTGCTTTCCGGGGGTGAGCCATCGTTGATGATTTTGAAGATATCCATCGGCGTGTTGCCGAATTTCCAATCACCATCGGTTAGAGAAAGCCCGGGTAGCGGGATTTTGGTATCACCGGCGTCCATCATCGCGCTGAGGTCCGCCGCGTGGCAGGCGGAGCAGTTGGTGAGGTAGCTGGCCTCGCCGGCGCTGACGATAGCGGGATCGGTGGCCCACTTGTGGACGAGGGTGGAGTTGTCCAAGGTGGCCAGGGTTTTTTCCAACTCGGCGTCCTTGGCCTTTTGCACGGCGATGATGGCTTGCTCGACTCTTTGATGGTCGGATTGGAGTAGGTCGGTGTGATAGTAAAGCGCCCAGTAGCCGACGAAAAAGACGATGGCTCCATAAAAGGTGAACAGCCACCAATTCGGCAGTTTCTGATCGTATTCCTGAATGCCGTCGTACTCGTGTTCGCGAAGAATGACCTCACCTTTTTCCTTGGCGAAGTGACCGCGCTTGGGTTCCTGGTTCATGATGGTTCGGGGATGATGTGGCGTTCAGTTTTTGGAATTGTCCTCCAGCGGCAGGGAGGCGAGATGCTCGCGTTTGTCCTTGCTCAGGCGAAGGGCGCGGATCGTCGCGACGATGAAGACGCCGCCGATGAGCACGAAGGAAATGATGGGCACATACATGGCCCAATCTTCGAAAAGGATGCGTTTGAACATGGTGTTAGGCGGTTAGCGGCGGGTGGTGGAACTGGTGCCGCGGTGGGAATCCGGATCGAGGTTGGACGGCGGCGCGGGCTTGTCTTTGACGACGTCGCGGTAGCTGCCGAGTTTCTGGATGTAGGCGATGAGAGCGACAATTTCGGTCTTAGCGATGTGGTTGCGCAGGGCGTCGCCCTGGAGCTCTGGTTGATCGGGGAGATAGACTTTCGCGGCGACGAGCGAGGAAGCGATTTCTTGGGACTGAGTTTCGACGTGATCGCGGATCTCATGTTGGTTCATGACAGGCCACGGGACTCCGAGCTGCGATTGCACGGCAATCTTGTTAGGCAGGGATTTGACGTCGGTCTTTTTGGAGAACAACCATGGGTAGGATGGCATGTTCGAACCGGGTGTGATTTGGCGGGGATTGAGGAAGTGGTTGAAGTGCCAATCGTTGCCGCGCTTGCCGACACGCATCGACTTGGCACCGGCGGCGAGAGGGCCACCCTCGCGGGCGAGATCGGGGCCGGTGCGCTTGGAGCCCCACTGATAGGGGTGGTCGAAGAGGGATTCGCCAAGGTGCGAGTAGTCGTCCGCGACTCCGGCGCGGCCGTAGCGCATCACGTCCGGCACGAGTGTGCGGATCATCTGCGAGTGGCAGTTATAACAACCTTCGGCGATATAGATATCCCGTCCGGCGAGCTCCAGCGGGGTGTAAACCTCCTGGAGGCGGCCTTCGATGTTTTTCTCGCGGTTCACGATGAGCGACGGGATGATCTGGACGGATCCGCCGATCGCGACGGCGACGAAGACAAGCAGCGAGAAGGGTAGGTAGTTTTCGACGATGCGTTCGTGCCAATTGGTCCATTTTTCCTTGGAAGCGCGGAAGGCGAAGACGGCCTTGATACCGAGGCCGATGGCGATGACGAGCGCGGCCTTGTCAGCATGGGGTGGCAGGAAGAACCAAAGGATGGTGAAAGACATGCCGAGGAAGATATAGGCGAGCGGGTCATTGAGCAGGGCCTCGCGTATCGGCATGTTGTCACGCTTGCGGCGCTCTAGCAGGGCGACTTCGACGGATTCGTCATGGGGTTTTCCGGAGCGTGCGGTTTTCCAGATGTTATAGGCGCAGATGATGAAGCCGATCAGATAGAGCGTGCCGCCGATGGAGCGGAGGATATAGAAGATCTGGATGCTCTCCAGGGTTTCCATGAACTCATACTTGAGGGTGGTGCCGCCTTCGTTGATTTCGCCGAGCATCAGGCCTTGCATGATGCCGGCGCACCAGAGGGCGACGACGTAGAGCAGGATGCCGACGGTGCCGATCCAGAAGTGCATGTTGGCAAGTGCCTTGGACCAGAGTTCGGTGTTCCACAGGCGCGGGGCGAGCCAGTAGAACATTCCGGCGGCCATGAAGCCATTCCAACCGAGGGCGGCGGAGTGGACGTGGCCGATGCCCCAGTCGGTGTAGTGGGAGAGTGCGTTGACGGCGCGGATGGAAAGCAGCGGTCCTTCGAAAGTGGCCATGCCGTAGAAGGTGATGCCGGCGGCGAAAAACTTGATGACGGGATCGGTGCGGAGCTTGTCCCATGCGCCGCGCAGGGTGAGCAGGCCGTTGAGCATGCCGCCCCATGAGGGTGCCCAGAGCATCAGCGAAAACAGCATACCCATCATTTGCAGCCAGCGTGGCAGGTCGGTGTTGAGCAAGTGGTGGGGACCGGCCCAGATGTAGATAAAGACGAGCGACCAGAAGTGGATGATGGAAAGCCGGTAGGAGTAAACCGGGCGGTTCGCGGCCTTGGGCAGGAAATAATACATGATGCCGAGAATCGGCGTGGTGAGGAAGAAGGCGACGGCGTTATGGCCATACCACCATTGCACGAGTCCGTCCTGAAGGCCGCCAAAAATCGGATAGGAATGGACCAGCGAGGTGGGCAGCGAGAGGTGGTTGACGATGTAGAGCATCGCGACCGTGATGATGGTGGCGATGTAGAACCAGAGGGCGACGTAGAGGCTGGGTTCGTTGCGTTTCGCGAGAGTCCAGAAGAAGTTGATGGCGAAAACCACCCAGATGATCACCACGGCGATGTTGATGGGCCAGATGAGCTCGGCGTATTCCTTGCCACGGGTGAAACCGGCGGGCAGGGTGGTGGCGGCGGCGACTATGATGGCCTGCCAGCCCCAGAAATGGATGTTGGATAACAGGTCCGAGGCGGTGCGGGTTTTACACAGGCGCTGGGTGGAATAGTAGATGCCAGCGAACATCATATTGCCGACGAAGGCGAAGATCACCGCGTTGGTGTGCAGCGGGCGGAGCCGGCCGAAGGTGAGGAAGGAAATGCCATCCGCCTTGAGCGCGCCGAAGGAGAGGACTTCGAGAAACTTGCCGTTGAGCTGCCACCACGAGAGCTGAGTGGCGATGAGGACGCCGACGAGCATGCCGACGATGCCCCAGAAGATGGAGGCGATCATGAAGCGGCGGACCGACTTGTCGTCGTAAGTGATGGTGGTGGTCATGAAGCGTTGTCAGTTAGAGATTTTTTAGCGACCGTCTTGGCGGGTGCCGGGGTGTCGAGATCGAGGGGTAGCAGCGAGTCCCGCTCGGGGCTGGAGCGGCGCGCGCGGCGGATTTCTCCGGCAAAACAGGCGATGAAGATGCCCGCGAGACAGGTGGAGATTAAAATGGTGAGGGCGAGGACGTTCATGAATGCGGGGGTTGCGGAGAAGAGCAGGGTGACTGCCGCGGTGCTGGGCGCGGCTTGCGATTTCATGTGCATATCCTATTCAATCCCGTGAAGGGACGCGGCGCGCCGGAAGCCGGAGTGATGCCACTCGAGAAAAACATCGCCGATGATGTGGGCGATGCTGTTGAGATCGATGAGTTCCGGATTGAGAATCAGGTGGCACATTTCATCGATGTTTGCAGCTTGCCCGATACCGGCGTGGAAAGTTTGGATTTCACCTAGGCCGTCTTCGGCGGATTCGGGCCACTGGAAAACGACGTGGCCGCGGCGGCCAAGTGCGGCGAGTGTTTTGACATGACCGGCGGTCTCCGGGTTGGTGTTTTCCGGGATTCCGAGGAGCTGGCGGTGGTTGTCATCGGCAGCGACCTTGGCGACGAGCTCGGCGGTGGCGGGAAGCCAGCGGCCTTCGCCCTCATCGTCGTATTCATTGAGATAGTTCGCGATTTCCTCGATCAGATGACAGCCGGGCAGTTGGGGTTCCATGTGGAGAATGATCGCGCACGGAGAAGCCGAGAGAGTGGAATCGGCGATGAGCCATTGGTGGAAAACGGAGAAGGAGGTGGTGGCGGTCATGCGGTCTTGGCGAGTTCATGGTGAACTTGGCAAGAGATTGCTAGGGCTGCTCCGCATCCCATCTGGAAGGATACGCGGATTTTCCGGCAGTCTGAGAGGCGGGAGCGCTCAGGGAAGAATCATGAAAATCGAGCTTCCGCTGACCCAGCTAGCCACCGGGACGGGGACCCAGCGGCGCTCGTAGCGGGGGCCCCAGGAATCGCTAACAGCGATTTCGTTGGTGACTTCGTTGTAGCCAATGATCAGGCAGAGGTGGTGGTTGCTTTCGGGCTTTTCGGATTTCGCAAGCTCCAACGCCGGGGCGGCGATCTCGGTGGTGTAGGTGGCCCAGTCCGCGATGTCTTCGCGCTGCTTGGTGTTTTTATTGGCGATCTCGTTGTAGGAGTCCACCGAGCACATGGTCCACATCACCGGGATGCCTTGGTCGATGTAGCGTTTGATATCGCGGATGCGGAGTTCCTTGATGGCCTCGTCTTTGGTGCGTCTGCCTTTTTTGTAAACCTGAGAGCGCACATTTTCCAACAGGACTTGGACCGAGGTGCCGCCGCCGGCCTTGCTTTCACCAATCATGGCTAACAGATACATATCTGCTTCCAAGCCCATAGTGCGCATCGCCCGCTCGAAGGTGGCGGGGGCGCAGTAGCCTTTGGGGCCTTGATCGACCATTGGAATTTCTGATAGAAATACATCGCTATTGGGAGACTTGACGACGCTGGCGAGCAGGCGTTGTTTCACCTCACCGTCTTTCATCATGGCGGACTTGCCGCCGCTGTCGGCGGTGGCGGAGGGGACGATGGCGAGGCTGACGTATTCGTTTTCCTCGTTGGAAAGAATGAAGGCACTGCCATTCCAATCCCAGCGGCTGATTTTCCGCCGGGTGGCACCTTCGCCGTAGCGCTGGACCGTGGCGGGGCCGAGCACGGTGGTTAGCGCTTTGGCGATGATTTCCTCATCCTTGTCCATGGCTTCTTTGAGGCTGCCGGCGGTAGCGTTGGTTCCCCCTTTGAAGTGATCCTGGCCAAGGCCGGCGGTGCTGCCGAAGTCGCCCTTGTTCGCATAAACGATGGACAGGCTGCCGACCCATCCGTCCGCGTCGGAATAGAGCGCGACGGAATAGGGCATGGTGCCAAAAAGCTGATAGTCCTTGGCGTAGGCGGCGTAGAGACGCCAGCTGCGGCCGTATTTCGATTCGGATTCCGGCCGGAGCTGGAGTGCTTGCGCGAGGTCTTCGGCCTTGGTGGCGGCGAGGCTGGCGCCTTGGGTGATTTTGTGGCCGGCGGCGGTGTTGAGTTTTTTCGCGTCATCGCCCGCGTTCAGGGCCTTTTGGGAAATGTAGGTTTGGTCCTCCTGGCTGAGTTTGGAAATCGGGATTTCAAAACTTTTGCCATCCTCGCGCAGCAAGGTGACATTGTCGCCGACCGCGCCTTGGAAACTGGCTTTGAGCGGTTTGCCTTCCGCGCTGCGGAACACCCGCATTTCCCCGGCGTGTGTCAGTGAGATCAGACACAGGCAGGTCCATGCGCGAATGAGCGTCGCGATGCGCCGTCTGGAGGGAAAACCGCTGAATTTCATGGAGTTAAAGGTCGCGATGCATTCCTCAGGGTCAACCTTTAAAACGACGGTCCCTGCACCCGCCGCGGGAACGCCGACGTCTTCGTCGGCATGGCGAATGCATTGCCCACGGAAAGGCCGTCGCGACTCCTCGTTGATATTTCACTCACATGCCAACGAGGACGTTGGCGTTCCCGGGTGTGGGCGTGGCGAGGCCGGCGCGGACGAGCAGGGGTTCGGGATCGGGATCGCGGCCCATGAAGCGGCGGTAGAGTTCGTCGGCGGGCATGGAGTTGCCCTTGCTGAGGATGTGCTCGCGGAAGTCCATGCCGGTGGCGGAATTGAGAATCCCTTCGGCTTGGAAACGGGTGAACGCATCAGCGTCGAGCACTTCGGCCCACTTGTAGGAATAGTAGCCGGCGGCATAGCCGGTGGGGCTGCTGAAGAGGTGGTTGAACCGCCGCATCATCGATGAGGTGGGGGTATTCAGCGGGGCGAGGTAGTCGGCCAGCACTTCGCGATCGACGGCATCCAGATCTTTGCCGAGGTGATCGGTTAGATGGATGTGGAGTTCCAGATCGAGCTTGGCGCAGGCGAGTTGGCGCATGAAAACGGATGCGCTGAGGTAGTTTTTCGCGGCGATTAATTTGAGGAAAAGATCCTCGGGGATGGGCGCTTCGGTTTCGAAATGACGGGCGAAGTGATCGAGCGAGGCGCGGTCCCAACAGAAGTTTTCCATGATCTGGGACGGCAGCTCGACAAAATCCCAAGGGACGTTGGTGCCGGCGAGTGACTTGACGGAAACTTCGGTGAGCAAGCCGTGAAGCAGGTGGCCGAACTCATGGAAAATCGTTTCCACTTCGCGGTGGGTGAGCAGCGCGGACTTGCCATCCACCGGTGGGCTCATGTTGCCGATGATCAGGCCGAGATGCGGTTCGCCGAGTGCGCCGGTGTGCAGGGCGTTCATCCAGGCGCCGCCGCGCTTGGATTCGCGCGGGTGCCAGTCGGCATAAAACGAGCCGAGGTGGGCGGCGGTTTTGGAATCGTGGATTTCGTAAAATTTGCACTCGGGGTGCCAGGTTTCGACGGCGGTGGAGGCATTGGCGGACGTGCCGGGTTCGAGGTAGATCGATTCGAGTTGGCGGATGGTGATGCCGAAAAGCCGTGAGGCGATTTCAAACATTCCGGCCATCACTCCATCGACCGGGAAATACGGGCGCAGCGCTTCTTCGTCGAAGTCGTAGTTTTCCTGGCGTTGTTTCTCGGACCAATAGGCGACTTCCCACGGTTCCAACGGGCTGATCGGTTGGCCGGATTTGGCGGCCTTGTATTGGGCGAGTTGTTTGTGCTCGGCGAGGAAGGTGGGATGGATGCGGGCGTGGAGGTTCTCGATGAAGGTGAGGGCCCCTTCGCCGGTTTTGGCCATGCGGCGTAGAAGCGTGAGATCGGCGAAATTTTCATGGCCGAGAATGGCGGCTTTTTCCTGGCGCAGTCCGAGAATCTGCCAGACCAGCGCGGTGTTGTCGTGCTCGCCGACGGCTCCCACTCGCGCCGACGCTTCCCAGACTTGGTGGCGGATCGCGTCATCGTGCAAGTGCTGCATGATCGGAAACATCGACGGGAATTGCAGGCTGAAGCGCCAGGCGGGCGCTGGGTGTCCTTTGGCGCGGGCGTTGGCGGCGGCACCGGCCTTGGCGGATTCCGGCAGTCCGGCGAGCTTGGCTTCGTCGGTGATGATGAGTTCCCAAGCATTGGTCGAGTCGAGCACGTGCTCGGAATATTGCTGGGTGAGCTTGGACAGATCTGCCTCGATGGCGGCGACGCGGGCTTTCTGGTCGGGTGGCAGGTCGGCTCCGGAGTTGCGGAAATCGGCGAGGGTTTCCTCAACGAAGCGCTGGGCCACCGGATCCAGCGTGGCGATTTCCGGGCTCTCGCCAACGGCTTTGATCACCATCCAGAGGCGGTCGTTGAGGGCGATGGAGGAGTAGAAATCGCTGACCTCGGGGAGCATTTGATTGAGGGCTTCGCGTTGGGCCGGCGAGTCATTGACGGAATCCAAGTGATTCAAGCGCCCCCAGCCGCGGCCGAGTTCTTCGGTGGCTTTTTCCAAGGCGAGAAAGGTGGATGCATAGGTGGCGGTGGCGGGATCCTGATCGCAGATGAGCTCGATGTTCCGCTTCGCCCCTTCAAGCGCGTGGCGGATGTCCGGCGCGACGGCTTCGGGAACAAGGGTGGACCAGCGGACGTGAAAATCGGGGGCGAGGAACGGATGCATGCAGGGAGTTTTGACGGGGCTGGCGTGCCGTGCAAGCCCGGTCATTCCCGTCCCTCCAGAAGTGGAAAATCCAACATCAATTCCATTCGTCACCGGTGGGGTCCTCGGTAATCTGATGGAATGCCTGCCAACCCACTCATCCATCCCGCGTTTCAGGAAATGAACTCACTCCACCGCCACCTTTTGGCGTTGGCAACGCTGGAAGAGAGTGAGGCGCCGATGCTGAGTGTGTATCTGGATCTGCGCCAGCCGCTCGAAGCTTTGCGCTCGAAGTTCATGCATTGGTGCATGGCGGCGCGTATTTCGACGAAGAAGGAGGGCCGGGATTTGTTCGACGCGGCGCGTGCGGATCTGGATTTGATTTTCCGCCAAAACTGGCCGGATTCGATCCAAAGCGTGGTGGCTTTTGCGCGGGCCGGGCGCTCGCCGTTCCTGCTGGTGATGCCGTTCAGTGCGACGCTGGACAATCATTTTCACGTCGGCCGCCTGCCTGCGATTTTCCTGTTGGTGCAGATGAAGGATCGTTTCCACCGGTTTGTCGTGGCCATCAGCACCGAGGAAAGTTCGCGGATTTTCGAAATCACCCTCGGGGCCGTGAGTGAGGAAATGCTCACCACCCGTCCGGATATGCGCCAGCGGGTGGGCCGCGAGTGGACGCGTGAGCACTATCATCAAGTCAAGCGGGAGCACGACCGCCGTTTCCTGCGCGACCAAGTCGAAATCATTGGCAGCCTGATGGGCAAGCGCGGCCACAATCACCTGATCCTCGCCGGCCACCCGCGCTGCGTGAGCGCGCTGCGCGGGGTGTTGCCGAAGGAGCTGGAAAGCAAGGTGTCCGACACGGTTTTCCAAGCGCCTAACGGACATGATTGTTCCGCAGTGCTGGAGCAGGCGATCGAGGCTTTTATCGAGGTGGAGCAGCACGAATCCCACAGCACGGTCGAGCGGCTGCACGCGCAGGTGTGCCGCGGTGGCTTGGCGGCGGTGGGCATCGAAGCCACTCGCGAGGCGATGCAGTTAGGCGCTGCATCGGAGTTGGTGATCTCGGAAGAATTGGCGGAGGCGGACCGCGAGGAGCTGGTCCGGCTCGCCACTTCGCATGAGCTCGCGATTGAAGTGTGTGAGGGCGATGAGCTGCTCAATGAGCATGGCGGCGTCGGTTGTTTGTTGCGCTACCGGATGGATTTCGTGAAGCAACCGGACGCGTAGCCGATTGGCCGAAATGGCGCTTTCCCCGGGCTTGCCCCGCGCCCTCCGGCTGAGCAAGCTGCGCCAGCCCGCATTTTTCCTTTATGTCCACCTGGCGTCCGATTTCACCCACTCCGTTTTGGAAGCGCTGGCTTCCCGAGTGGCTGCATGGTTTTGTGAAGCTGGTTTTCCTGTTGACGGTGACGGGAGGCATCCTGTTTTCGGCCTTTGCGTTTTTTTACTTCATGTTGGCGATGCGCTTCGATCTCGACGAAGTCTCGAAACTGCCCACCGGCACCGTCTTTTTCGATCGCAAGGGCGTGGAAATCGCCGCCCCGGGAGCATCCGGGCGGCGGCTTGTCACCCGCGCGGACATCCCGGATTTCCTGATCAAATCGCTGCGCGCCCGTGAGGACGCCCGTTTTTTTGAGCATGGCGGCGTGGATGTCCGCGGCCTTGCCAGGGCCACGCTTCGAAATCTCAAGGACTGGAAATTCACTCAAGGCGCTTCCACCCTCAGCATGCAGCTCGCCCGCAACAGTTTTGAGATCAAACAAAAATCCCTCCACCGCAAGTTTCTCGAAATCGCCCTCACTCTGCGGGTCGAAGCCCGTTACTCGAAAGACGAAATCCTCACCCACTACCTTAACCGCATTTACTTCGGGGCCGGCGCGGACGGCATCGAGCAGGCCGCCCACACGTATTTTGGCAAATCCACGCGCGATCTAACCGACGGTGAATGCGCTCTGATCGTCGGCATCATCCGCGGCCCGCACGCCTTCTCTCCCTTGCGCAATCCCGAAAAAGCCCTCGAACAACGCCGCCAGACGCTCAACCGCATGCTCGCCATGGGCTTCATCAACTCCTCCCGCCGCGACGCCCTCGCTGCGGAACCGCTCAAACTCGCGGACGAGGATTCCCGCGAATCCCAAACCTCCTACGCCCTCCAGGCCGTGCGCCGCGAACTCGACCGCATCCTCGACGAGAGCGCCATCCAGCTTGGCAGTCTCCACGTCCACACCACGCTCGATGCCGCTTGGCAAGCACGCTTGGAAACCGAACTCACCCATGCTGTCGAGGACCTCGAAAGGGAAAAAACCTGGAAGCACCCTACTCAGCAGGACCATGTGCCGGGCACCAAACCCGCCTATGTGCTCTACGCCGCCATCACCACCGAGACCCGCACCGGCGGCATTCTCGCGCTGATCGGCGGGCGGAATTTCAGCCACTCGCGCTTGGATTGCACGCTTTCGCGGCGGGATCTCGGGTCCGCTTTCGAGCCTTTTGTCGCCGCCGCCGCCGCCGAGCGTGGGAAACTCGTGCTGCCAGGAAAGCCCGTGCAGACCGGCCGCCAAATCGGCCCTGCCGAGGTCCAACGCATCGCCAAACGTTGCGGCATCGCCGGCCCATTCCTGGATACGGAAGACCTCTTCCGCGGCTCCGTCGCCGCCACGCCGATGGAGATGTCCGTCGGCCTCGCGACTCTTGGAAATCAGGGCAAACGCCCGCAACCCTACCTCATTCGCGAAATCCGCGATGCCACCGGCGAGGTCATCTATCAGGCAAAACCCCAGCTCACCGCCGCCCTCAGCGCGAACGCCGCCGGCGACGCCACCAGCGTGTTGCGCAAATCCGGCGGCACCCGCAGCTTCACCGGTGCGACCGGTTCCGAGCGCGATGCTTGGACGTTGCGCCTCGGCCCCACCGGGGCCACCGCCATCTGGATCGGCTTCGACAAACCCACCGCCATCGCCCGCGAGCCGAGGCTCAAATCGCTGCTCGATGAATTCGTCGAGCGCCTTGGCAACAATTGAGGGGGTCATTGAAAGCTCTTTGACACCCAGCCGCGACTTCGGCATGGTCCCGCCATGCAGGCCATGCAATTTGAACAATCCGTCGTTTCAATCATGAAGCGCGACAAACGCTTCGATGCGCACGCCTACTTTTTTCTCAAAGACGCGCTCGACTTCACGCTCAAGCGCATCGCCGAGTCGAACAACGGCCAAGCCCGCCACGTCAGCGGCCCCGAGTTGCTCGCCGGCTTCCGCGATTGTGCGCTCGAACATTTCGGCCCGATGGCTTCCACGTTGATGCACGAATGGAGTGTTAGAAAATGCCAGGACGTCGGCGACATGGTTTTCCACCTCATCGAAGAGCAGGTCTTCGGCAAACAGGACACCGACAAAAAAGAGGATTTCTCCGAGGTCTTCGATTTCGAGGCTTCGCTCGTCACGCCGTTTTTACCGAAGAGCCGGATTTCCGCCCAGCGCGACGGTTCGCGCGGCAAACGGGCTCTTTCCTAAAACCCCCGGGGTCAGCCTTTCCACAGCATCCGCGCGCCGAAGGCGACGAGCAGGCAGCCGAAAATCCGGTTGAGTGTCTGATTGCTCAGCGAGCGCATCAGATCGCTTCCAAACCAAGCGGCCACCGCGGACGCGAGGCCCACGCCGATGACGATTTTCCAATCGATCAAATTCGCGATGCGCGCGTTGTTCGCCGTCGCGGCGATGGCGGTGATGATGATGACCGCCATCGAGGTGGCGACCGCCTGCTTGTGCTCCAGCCCCAGTGCGAGGATGAATGCGGGCACCATCACGATGCCACCTCCCACGCCACACAGAGCGCCTAACAATCCGGCGGTCAGGCCGATCAGGATGGTGACAACGAGCAATTTCATCGGCCGCGAAGTTCCCCCATTTCCGTGCCAATGACGAGTCTATTCACCGGGGGACCGGCACCCTCTTCTTGCCAGCAGGCTTCACAGCCGTGACAATCCGGGTGGTGCCCCATGGACTGCTGCAGCCTGCTGCCGTTTTTCGCCACGCAGCCTGCTGCGAGGAGCGATTGAAGAGCAGAAGATGAGCTTTCGGGCTGCGCATTGGTGGTTCATTGGCTTCCGATCCAGCAGGCTGGCTCCGGGAAAGCTACAGCAGGCTGTAGCAGTCCAAAGGAGCGATCCTAGAGCTCGCCGATGGCGGCCATGATTCGTTTGGCGATGCGGTCGTAGCTCTCCTTGCCGTCGGCGGCTTTTTGCTCATCCGCAGTTAGATAAATCGGTTTGCCGATGCTCACGGTGATGCGTGCGAAGCGGATTCTGGCGGAGCCGCGGGGCAATGCATCGCGCGCGCCGGAGATTCTAACTGGCTGGATCACCGCACCGGATTTGGCGGCAATCAGGCCGATGCCGGGAGCGGCGTCACCGAGGTGGCCATCAAGCGTGCGTGCGCCTTCGGGGAAAACAAGCACGCGGTGGCCTTCCTTGAGCTTGCGGATGATGGTTTTCAAACTGCCCATGTCCGGCCGGTCCTGATCGACGGGGATGGCATTCCATTGCGGATAGAGCCACTTGAAAAACCCGATGAACAGTGTCTTGCGGGCGAGGAAGACCATTTCGTCCTTGTAGAGGTTTCCAATCAGCGGCGGATCCAGGAAACTTTGATGGTTGGATGCGACCAACACCGGCCCTTCGGTAACGAGGTTTTCCTCACCGACGAGTTTCAAGCCGAAGATCGTGCGGAAGGCCGCGCCGAAGGCCATCCAGCCGAGCCAGTAAACCCAGCGCATCTGAGTTGGAATGAGGTTTTTCAACTTGGCGAGGAGGAGTTGATCAAATCAGGCAGGCCCTGTTGTTTGAGGATCTCGATGGCGGCGCTGAGACCGCTTTCGATGGTGTGGTGCGAGGTGTCGAGAATGGTCGCGCCATCGGCGACTTTGAGCGGGGCGGTGACGCGCTCGCTGTCGGCGGCATCACGCTTCGCCACCGAATCGACCTCGCCGACATGCGTGCGGCGGGCCGAGCGGACTTCCTCGTCGGCATCGACGTAGATTTTGAAAGGGGTGTCCGGAAAAACCACCGAGCCGATGTCGCGGCCTTCCATCACGATGCTGGTGTGGTCGAGGTAGCCGCGTTGGAGATCGACGAGTTTGTCTCTCACTTCCGGGATGGCGGAGATGGCGGAAACATTTGCGTTGATCGCCTCGCTGCGGAGCTCGTTCGCAGGATTCACGCCATCGATGGTGATGGTGGACTCGATGCCGTCTTCGCTGCAATGGATATTGAGACGACCTAACAAGCTAACAACCGCTGCGGCGTCCTCCGGGTCGATGTTTTCCTGGAGCGCCTTCCAGGTGATGGCGCGATACATGGCCCCGGAGTTCACCATGATCAGTCCGAGGTGCTTGGCGAGCTCGCGTGCGAGCGTGCTTTTTCCCGAGGCGGCGGGTCCGTCGATAGCGATGGCGAATCGGTTAGGCATGGTCACTCGCGGGAAAGGGTGGGCAGGGTGAAATCGGCGGCGCTTGAACATTCGCGCAGGATGGCGTCGAGATGATGGGAGAATCCCGGGTAGGAGGTGTTCACGCACTCGGTGTTTTGGATGAGGGTTTCACCCTTGGCAAACAGCCCGGCGATGGCGAAGGCCATGGCGATGCGGTGGTCGCCAAAACTGTCGATCACCGCTCCGGTGAGCGGCTTGCCACCCTGGATTTCCATGCCGTCTTCGAATTCATCGACTTCGGCACCCATCGCTCGCAGGCCGTTGACCACCGTGGCGATGCGGTCGGTTTCCTTAACCCGGAGTTCGCGGGCGTTGCGGATGATCGTGCGGCCCTGCGCGAGCGCTGCGGCGACGGCGATGACCGGAATTTCATCGATGAGATTCGGCACTTCCTCTTCGAGAATGGTCGTGGCGGTGAGAGGCGCACCGTGGATTTCGATGTTGCCAATGGGTTCGCCTGCGGATGAATGCTCGATCTCGCTCATGTGTGCGCCCATGCGGCTGAGCACCTTGAGAATCGCGGTGCGCGTCGGGTTCAGGCCCACGTCTTTGATGAGCAGGCGCGACCCGGGCAGTGCTGCAGCGGCAACCAGCCAGAAGGCGGCGCTGGAAATGTCTCCGGGCACGGTGAAATCGCAGGCTTGGGGGACTTGTCCGCCTTCGATGGAAATCGCGTTGCCCTCACGGCTGCAGGTCACCTTGAACGAAGCGAGCATTTGCTCGGTGTGATCGCGGGTTTCCGCCGGTTGGATGACGGTGGTGGTGCCCTCGGCAAACATTCCGGCGAGTAACACCGCACTTTTCACCTGGGCGCTGGCCATTGGCATCTCGTAGGAAATCGAGCTCAGCTTGGCGGCGTGGATGCGCAGGGGGGCACAGCCGGGTTTTTCACCCAGCGTCTCGATATTTGCGCCCATCTGGCCGAGTGGCACGGTGATGCGGCCCATCGGACGGGAGGAAAGCGAGGCGTCGCCGAAGAGTTCAGTGGGAAAATCCTGGCCGGCGAGAAGGCCGGCGAGCAGGCGCATACCGGTGCCGGCATTGCCACAATCGATGGGCGCGGCGGGGGCGCTGAGTTTCATCGACTGGCCGTGGATGCGGAGGTTTACAGGTCCGTAGCCGGCGAGTTCATCGAGAATTTCATAGGTCGCGCCGAGCGACTTCATGGCGTTGAGGGTGTTGACGCAATCCTCGCTGGGCAGGAAATTGCGGATGGTGCAAACGCCGTTGGAAAGCCCGCCGAGGATGGCGGCGCGGTGAGACATGCTCTTGTCTCCGGGGACGCTGAATTCCGCGTGGAGTTGGGTGATGGCTGTGACTCGAAAATCCGACATGGGTGAAAAATTAGGCTAGCGATGAGGGTTCAATGGTTCACGGCGCTGTTTGGCAGTGGTCAGCCATTCGCGGGCTGGTTCTTGCTGGCAGTTTTCGAGGCTGGCAAGAATTTCGCGCAGGTCGGCGATGGTTTCGCGCAGCGGGCCGATCAACGCCTCGCGGTTTTCAATGACGATTTCCGCCCACATCGTCGGGTTGCCGGCGGCGACGCGGGTGGTGTCGCGCAGCCCGCCACCGCCGAAGCGGCCTTCGGACGGGTCTTTGAGGCAAACTCGGGCGGCGCTGGCGGCGATGAGGTGCGGCAGGTGGCTGATGCGGGCGACGAGTTCGTCGTGGATCGCCGCGCTCATCCAGGAAGTCCGGCAGCCGATGGATTTCCATAAACGCTCCAAAGCCATCGCTTGATCGGCGGGGACGCGGTCGTCATTGGTGAGGAGGCAGGCGGCGTTTTTGAACAACGTGTCGGTGACGGCGGCCAGCCCGTTGCGCTCGGAGCCGGCCATCGGGTGGCTGCCGATGAAATGAATGCCGCGCCCGGCAAGTAGCGGGGTGATTTGGCGGTGCGGCGTGCGTTTCACGCTTCCGACATCCGTGATCAGGCAAGTTTCCGGGAGTCCTGCGGCCAGTGCGGCGGAGACCAATCCTGCCATCGCCCCCACCGGAACGGCGAGGATTACGAGATCGGTGTCTTTGATGGCTTCCGCGAGGTCGGTGGTCACCCCGGTGATGCCGAGTTGATGGGCATCGTCCACGGTTTCCTGCTTGCGTGCCCACAAGCGGATCTGCGGCGGGTTTTCCAGCTTGCCGAGGGCAAGAGCGAGCGATCCGCCGAGCAGGCCGCCGCCAAGGATGGAGATGGTTGGGAAGTCAGGGTTCATGAAAACGAAAAGACCGGGTCCAGTGCGCCGGACCCGGTCAGGTTTCCTAAATTAGGTTCACCGGGAATCGAAATGAATCAAGGCACGCGGAAATACTTTTTCTCCGCAGCCGGGTAGGTCGGGTCTTGCACAAGGGTGCCGCTCGGGATGTCCCGCACGTCCACGACCTTGTTGTTGTAGGGGCTGAAGACGAAGCCTTCTTTGCCGGGAACCTTGTTTGCGAACGCGAAATCGCGTTTCTCAGGGGCGGGTGGCTTGGGCAAGTCGGACACCGGGTTGCTTGGGGCTCCCGTGTTTTCAAGAGTCTCGGGCTTGATCTCGTCTTTTTTGGCGAGCGCCTCCTGCTCTTTCATCTTGTCGCGCTGCTCCTTGATTTTTTGTTGTTCCGCAGTCGTGACTGTCTTTTCAGGGGGCTTGTTGCCTTGCTTTTTCTGAGGGTTCTCGTTGTAGGGATAGCAGGAAGCCAATAAAACGCAGCCGAGCGCGGCAAATCCAGTGGTGAGTCGAAAGGTCATGGCGATAGAGGGAAAGGAGTTTCTTGAGGCGATGGACAACGGCCAGATGATGATCGTCTTGAGCGCTCCGTCAAGCAAGGTCGTTGTTGGCGGCGGTTGAATTTTCAGGATCCTTCCGGGACGGGAAGTGGAGCTTGTCCCGCGCCGCGCTTTCAGCTGAAACTCCGTGCACACCATGCCGGATGCCACCATTCACACTGTTGGGAAAATTTTGGAAAAGCTCGAGCCCATTCTCTACCGGGTGGAGTTGCCCAATGGAAAGCGCATCATGGCGCATCTCTCAAAACCACTGACAGTCGGCCATGCGGTTTTTGCCACCGATGAGCGGGTGATTCTGGAACTCACCCCCTACGATTTCGATCAAGCGAGAATCCTCGGACTGGAGGAATGACGGGGCTACTTGCCAATGCAGAAACTGCTGAAAATCACCCCGAGCAGATCCTCCGTATCAACGCGGCCGGGGATTTCTCCAAGGGCATCGAGTGCTTCCCGCAGATCGATGGCGGCGAGTTCGGTATCGGCCGATTTGTCATCCAGCAACTCCAATGCAGCCAGCAATCCGGTGCGCGCTAGACCGAGGCTCGCTTGATGGCGGGCGTTGATGGCGACGGCATGTTCGCCCCAGTCCGCCTCGCTGAAATGGAGGGAATCGCGGATGGTGTTGGCGAGCTCTTCAAACCCCTCGCCGCTGGTGCAGGAGAGCCGGATCGCCCCGACTCCGGACCACGACGGATGCTCGCCAAGGTCGGACTTGTTGAGAACTAACAAATGTCGTGCGGCTGTGGCGGGCAGAACCGCCGCCACGGGTCTCGGCAGGTTGGCATCGGCGATTTCCAATAACAAATCCGCCGCTTCGATCTGCCGGACCGTCCGCTGAATGCCTTCCGCCTCGATGCGGTCCGCCGCCTCACGCACGCCAGCGGTATCGACCAGGCGCAGCGGGATGCCATTGAGATTGATGATCTCCTCGATGGTGTCGCGGGTGGTGCCGGCGATGTCGCTGACGATGGCGCGCTCAAAACCTAACAGGCGATTCAGTAGGCTGGATTTCCCGACGTTGGGCTCGCCGAAAATGACCGTCCTCACGCCCTCGCGCAGGATGCGCCCCTGATCGGCGGTGGCGAGCAGGGAATCGACCACATGCAGCACGGTTTGCACGCGTCCGCGCAATTCAATGCCGGTCTGTGGATCGATATCTTCTTCGGGGAAATCGATCCACGCTTCCAGGTGTGCGAGAGTTTCCAACAGGTGGTCGCGGGCCTCGGTGGTGCGGCGGCCGAGCGTGCCTTCGAGTTGGCTGCGGGCGGCACGCAACGAGAGGCGGGTTTGCGCGGAGATCAGATCCATGATCCCCTCGGCTTGGGTTAGGTCAAGCTTGCCATTGAGAAACGCGCGTTGGGTGAACTCGCCCGGCCCGGCGGCGGTGGCACCGCAGGCGAGAATCCGGGCTAACACCTCGCGGGTTACGAGAATGCCGCCATGGCCGGTAAACTCCACGCTGTCCTCACCGGTGTAGCTGTTAGGATTGCGGAAAACGGTCATCAAACCATCATCGATCACTTCCCCCGCCGCATCGAAAAGCCGGCAATAAACCGCTGAGCGCGCCGGGGCGGTGGATGCTTTGCCTCCACTGGCGAGGTCTGCCACCGTGAGGGCAGCCGGTCCGGAAATACGCACCATGGACACCGCGCCGACCCCCAGCGGTGTGCCGATCGCAGCAATCGTCGTGCGCGATGGGTTGGGGATCGCTTGCATCTGTATCTTCACTGGGTTGAGACGGTGGCAGGCGTCTCCTGGCCACCGAGTCCAAGGAATTCCCAGCAGATGAAGCGGCTGATCTCCAGTTCCGGGGCGTTGGATTCACCGGACCATTTGAGTTCGATGGTGGCGGTGCGGGTGATGGGTTGGTTTTCCGGGGTACCGCGCCAATTGATGATTGAGAGTGCGTTACCGATTTCAGAATCGATCTTGACGCTCACCCGCGCAGTGTCGCCATTGTTGGCGGGATCCCCGAGGCGGTAGCTACGGGTGCCGGCGACGGTGCGGCCTTTATCGGGCACATCCTCGACGATGAAGACGCGGAATACCGCCGATTGGCCGATGTCCGGGAGTTCCACAAAATTCTGGAACGTGCGGTATTTGGTTTGGGCGAAAAGTTCCCAATCGAGTTTCAAGCCTTCCGGCGAGCGCTTGAAGAACGCGTGGACGCGCAGCGGTTCCATCGCAAAGTTTCCAACACGCGCGAGTGTGCTGAGCAAAAGATCCGCCTCATCCACCCCATATTGCACTTCAAGGCTGGCGAGCGGGCGGAAGAATTCTTTCATTTCAAACTGCGGCGGCTGATCGTAAATCATCATGAAAAGCCCGCGCTTGCGGTCTTCCTCACTGAGTTCATAGACGGAAAATCCCTCGGCGGGTGTGTCGGAATCCATGATCTCTCCGCCACTATAAAAATCCTCCAACCGACTGGCGAGCCCGCTGCCATTGATGATGAATGGCAGCTTATCCTTGGCGGTGGTGGCGGCCATGTAGTTGCGGAGCAACTCGTAAGCATCCCGCTGCCAACCATTGCGGATGTAGTTGGCCTCGCTGATCGATGGCGCCGGCGCCGGCGGTGGCTCTTTGATTTTGGCGATTTCGGGTTTCCGGGCGACCTCCTTGGTAACCAGAAAAACTGCCGCACCACCTCCGATCAGCAGGAGCAAAAGCACCAATAAGACGCGAACCAAGCCGTTGCGCTCAGGTTTTGGGACCTTGGCCAAAGGGCGGCTTTTGAGGGCTTTGGGCACCGGCTTGGGGATTTCCGGAGGAAGGTCAATCACCTGCAGTGTCTCCAGATTTGGCTTTTCCTCGTTGTCGGCCACTGCGAGGGGCTCCGGTCTGACAGGCGGTTGGGGCGGCAGCGCGATGGGTATGGGAGGGCTTGGCATGACCTCAAGCACAGGTGTTGGAGCCTGTGCCGACGGAATCTGAAATGTCGGCTGCGGCGCGGGGGTATCCAAACTCGGGGAAGTGATGATGCCGCCGCAATGCGGGCACGGACCGGTCGTCGGCGGAAGTTCCCTGGGGATCAAAATACGGCCGGTGCAATACGCACAGTGGAAATCCCTTTGGTTGGGTGGCGTATCGGAAGTAAGCATGTTAGATCGTCCCGACGGGCTAGAAAGATAGGGAAATGCAAGCACCCTGTCAAGTGCCGGCGCGTCTCTTCAAGCGATGGCTTGCGTTGCGAGCACGGAATCGAGCACCTCGATACAGCGCTGGTTCTGGGCAGGGGTGCCGATAGAAATACGCACCCAGTCTGGCAGTTTGTAGCTGCTCATGGCGCGGACGATGACGCCTTGTTTGAGCATGTCGCGGAAGACCCGGTCGCCCTCGCTCACCTTGATGAGCAAGAAATTGGCGTAGGTTGGGACGAATTCGAGGCCGCGCTCACGGAGGGCGGCTTCGTAAAACGCGATGCCTTCCGCGTTCACGGCACGGGTCTTTTCGATATGATTGCTGTCGGTTAGAGCGGCGAGCGCTCCGGCTTGGGCAATCGCATTTACGTTGAACGGCTGGCGGGCTTTTTGCAGCAAAGTGGCCACGTTCTTCGAGGCGAGACCGTAGCCCACGCGCAGCGCGGCGAGGCCGTGGATTTTTGAAAATGTGCGCAACACGCACACATTCCGCCCCTCGCGCACATACTTGAGGGCGTCCGGTGGTGAGTCGGGGAATTCGAAATACGCTTCGTCGAAGACGACGATCACATGGTCGGGGACCCGGGCCATGAACCGGTCGATAGTCGCCTGATCGACCATCGTGCCGGTTGGGTTGTTCGGGTTGGCGATGAAAACGAGCCGGGTTTTCTTCGTAATCGCATCCGCCATCGCATCGAGATCATGCACGAACCCGGGGTCCGGCACCTCGACGTATTTCGCGCCGAAAAGCGTGGCCATCAGCTTGTAAACGACGAAGGCGTGTTTGGCGGCGATGAGTTCCGCAGCCGGGTTCAAAAACGTGTGGCAGAGCAGTTCGATGATTTCATTGGAACCATTTCCAAGAATCACATTTGAGAGGTCCATGCCGAATTGATCCGCGATGGCGCTGCGCAGACGATAACCGCCGCCGTCGGGGTAAATGTGAGCTTCCTCCAGCGCCTCGCGCATGGCGATTTTCGCCAAGGGGGAGGGGCCTAACGGATTTTCATTCGAGGCGAGCTTGACGATTTGTGATGGATCCAACCCGAGTTCACGGGCGGTTTCGTCAATCGGCTTTCCAGGTTCGTAGGCGACGAGGTCGCACACAAATTGATTCGCGTAATGGTCAATCGTCATCTCGGCGGGAGCATAGGTTCAGGTGTTGCGTTGGTCAAATTTTCCTTCATACGGTTCGCTCAGTAATTGGCACCGAGCAGGGTTTTGAAATTCCCGAGCGCGTCCTGATAGATTCCGGCGAGTGCGGTGTCCGGTTGAAGCGAGCTACCTGCGGAGGCCTTGCAGAAAACCTCCTGGAGGGCGGCGAGATCGTGGCCGTCGGCTGCCGCGGCGATCAACGCGGCACCCAGCGCGGCGGAGTTTGACACGTCAAGGCGCTCAATAGGGGCTTGGAAAATATCCGCAACGAGCTGGGCGATGCCATCGTTTTTGGATGCCCCGCCAGTCAGGCGGATGCGCTCGGTTTTGACCTCCATCCATTCCGAGTGAAGCCGCATGTTGAGGAATTGACCCTCTAATAAGGCACGCACTTGCAGCGCTGGATTTTCGCCAGTCTCAAACTCCGCGGAACCTTGAAGGGCCGGCCCGGTGAAATCGTGGCGCGGGGTGATTTCGGGTCCGAAAAACGGCAGCATCAGGTTCTGCCCGGCGGCGGCGAGGGTGGTGGCCAAAGCCTCACGATCAAACGCCGACCAATCGAGACTGAGCTGGTCCCGCAGTGCCTCGCGGGCCAATGAGCCGTTGCGGAAACAAATCAGCGACATGAAGCCGCCCGCCGGATTCCCAAAGACATGGCCAAACCCATTAGGGTCGGTTTTCGGCCCGGGCATTGCTGCGAAAAAGGTGTCGCTGGTGCCGAGAGAGATCACCACATTGCCCGGTGCCGTGGCTCCCATGCCGACGAGCGACGCGGGATTGTCGCCGGTGAAAAGCGCCATCCGGCAATCGGCGGACAGGCCGAATTTGTCGACGAAATACCGCGAGATGGTGCCCTGAATGGTGGTCGCCAGTGCGGGAGGAAGGATTTTGTTTGCGAGATCCGGCGCGGTGGCGGCGAGTAGATCCGGGTCCCAATTCAAGGTTGCCAGATTGAGCAAATTCATCCCCGCGCCATCACCGAAGTCGATGGCGACGGACTTGCCGGCAATCACCGAGGCGATGAATGAACTCACCAAATGAATTCGCGCGGTGTGCGCATAGCTCTCGGGATCCGTCTTGTAGAAGCGGCGGATTTGCGGGCCTGAAAAGCGTTCGATTGCGGTGGATCCACTCAACCGGCAAACGTTCGCCGCACCACCGACTGCGGCGGTGATTTCCGCACACTCGGCACCCGTCGATGTGTCCATCCAGATCGGGGCCGTTGCGCGTGTCAGCGCGGGGAAGATCTGTGAAACCAAGGACTGGCTGACATCCAATTTCGCCAACCGCGAGTCAAACGTTTCGTCCAGATAGATCGATCCGTGCTGTTGTCCGGATCCAGCGATGACTTTGACTTCCGAGAGGTCCATTTTCAGGGCGAGCTTGGTGAAAAGCAGGTCCAGCGCGTCCAGCCACATCATTGGATCCGCGTGCACCTCACCGGCCGCCCCGCCGGGAATGAATCCGCTCGGGGATTGGTATTGCGGAAGGTCCGCACCGAAATTGACGGAAAGCTGGCAGGTGATCTTACCGGAACTCGGATCGATCAAGACCGCAGTGAGGGATTGTGTGGAAGAATCGAGGCCGAGGAACATGCGCGGAGTTTTCCCGCTGCCGAATGATTTTCCAAGTGGGAATGTGAATCATTTCTCGATGCCGGGACGACGCCAAAAAAAAGAGCGGCCGCTTTCGCGACCGCTCTCAAGTATTTCAGATCGAATGACCCGAAGATCGAATTAGAAGCCTACGCTCAGCATGGCGCCGGCAGCAAACTCGTTATCGGTGGACTCCCACGCCGAACCGGTCGATTCGCCAAGACCGACGGAAAGGGCGGCGAATGGAGACAGTGTGGCGGTTTCGGTGAAGCCCCAATCAATCGATACCTTCGTGGTCCAAGCGGTGAAATCACCACCTTCGACGAGGTAACCGACGTTGGTGCCGACGTTGAGGGTGAGGCACTGGTTGAGTTCGAACGCACGGCTGAGGGCGAGTTCGGTGTAGCCATCGGTGTCACCACCGACGGTGCTGTCCACATCCCAGAAGTAGGTGAGGGAGGCAGTAGCGAAACCGAAGTCACGCGCAGCGGCGAAGTAAACTTCTTGGTTGTCAGCGCCAAAGCTGGCGACGTTCCAGTAGTAGATGTAGCCGATCGAAGCGGTAAGGAATCCGAGGTCCTTGGATGCTTCGACATAAAGATCGACTTCGTTGTCGATGTCGTTGCCGGTTTGCGAGGCGGAATCGAACGCTGCGGCCCAAACTCCGGCACTGAGGCCGAATCCGTTGAATTCGGTTGCCGCATCGACACCGAGTTCGACCATGTCATCACCGAGGTCAAGACCGCGGAAGATATACTGGCTGGAGTAGCCGGTGTGGATTTCGTATTCGACTTCCGCCTGAGCGTTGCCGGCCACAAGGGCGGAGGCAGCGGCCAAGGCGCCAATGGTTTTGCAGTAGTTGTGCATCTTAGTATGTTGGTTTTCGGTTGCTGCTTGCGTCCTTGGCTGAGCCGGTTGATGGAACAGACAGGAGCGAGGTGGGGGTTGCGCCCTGATGCCGAGTAGCACTGGGAACTCCCCGTGAGGCGAATGCTTCACCTTTCCGAAGTAATTGTCCAGATCTATTTGACGCAGAGTGCGCTCCACAGAAAATGGGATAGGTGGGGGGGCGGCGGATTGCAAGAGATAATCCGACAAATTCCCGCAGGATGCTCAAATTTGTCAGCGCACTGTGATTGAACGGGTTGGGTAGGGGGATCTTGGCACGGCTTTTGCTTAAATCGGTTTCGTTGACCCGGGGATTCGGAATCGTCGGGAAAATGCAATCAAAAATCAGATCAACCAAGATCAACCCCGACCACCATGACCAGCCGATATCTCATGAAAGTGCGTGCTCTTACCGCCGCAGCCATCGCGTTCATCGCAGTTCCCATGTGCCTACCGGCATACGGCCAAGATCCAGCCACGCCTCCCGCGACCGAGGTGGTAGCGGCTGCGCCTGTCGCCGCAGCTGCGGAAATCCCTGCGGAGGAGGCTCCGGCGGAAGGTTCCTATGAAGCGTTCATGGCTGGGCCCGATGCCGCCATGTTCGCGGTAAACAATCTTTGGATCCTACTTTCAGCGGCATTGGTTTTCATCATGCACCTTGGCTTCGCATCGGTGGAATCGGGCCTCTGCCAGAAGAAGAATACGGTGAACATTTTGTTCAAGAACCTGTTCATCGTCTGCATCGGTGCCCTTGGCTACATGGCGTGGGGTTTCAACGCGATGTATCCCGGTTGGGAACCAGGCGTTTCCAAGGATTTCTTCGCAATGGGCTCTCCATTGATGAATGGATTTGCGGATGAAGCCGATCGGACGGCGAAGGTGACTGGCGCATACGCCAACTACACGATCTGGGCGGATTTCATTTTCCAAGCCATGTTTGCCGCCACCGCTGCCACCATCGTTTCCGGCGCTGTCGCCGAGCGTGTCAAGCTGACGAGCTTCATGATCTACGCGGCGATTCTAGTCACATTCCTCTACCCGATCACCGGATCCTGGAAATGGGGTTACGGCTGGCTCAACACCATGGGCTTCGCAGACTTTGCAGGTTCCACTCTGGTTCACGCTTTCGGTGGCTTCGCCGCCCTCGCGGCAATCATCGTGCTTGGCCCGCGTCTCGGGAAATACACCAAGTCTGGCATCAAACCGATTCTCCCGCACAACCTCCCGCTTGCGAACATCGGCGTTTTCATGCTTTTCCTCGGCTGGTTCGGTTTCAACGGCGGCTCCGTGCTGAGTGCTGATCCTGAATCTGTATCACGAGTCTTCGTGACCACCGCGATGGCCGGTTTTGCCGGTGGTCTCGGCGCGATGTTCACCTCATGGGTCGTATTGAAGAAACCCGATCTTTCGATGGGCCTCAACGGAATTTTGGCCGGCTTGGTCGGTATCACCGCAGGTGCGGATGTGATCAGCCCATGGAGCGCGGTGCTTGTCGGTGCCATTGCAGGTGCCATCGTGGTGGTTTCCGTGCTCTTTTTCGACAAAATCAAAATCGACGATCCTGTCGGTGCGGTCTCCGTCCACGGTGTGTGCGGAATCTGGGGAACTCTCGCTGTCGGGATTTTCGGTGGCGGCAGTTTCGTGACCCAGTTGATCGGCACCCTGAGCATCTCGGCTTTTGCCTTCATCGCTTCCTTCATCCTGTTTTTCGTCATCAAACTGATCATGGGAGTTCGGGTCGATGCGCAGGAAGAACATGAAGGTCTTGATGTGGCTGAGCACGGTTCTCCAGCATACAGCGATAGCCAAGCTTGATGCGTCGTCATTGATTTGGAATCCAGAATTCAAAGGGCGGGCCGGAAACGGTCCGCCCTTTTTCGTTTGCCGCCGTCCTTGAAGCAGGTTCCTCTGTGCCCGTGAAACTTCACCGCTTGCGTAAACTCCTGTGGCTGGCCCTGTTGCTTTGTTCCGCCTTCGCCATGTGGAGTTGGTTTCGCCCCTACGCTTGGAAAGTTGATCCGGCAGCGCGGTGCAAAATTGTCGGAGTCGAAGTAAAACCTGACCAAGCGTATTTCTGGGTCACGGCGCATTTGAAGGTAACCTCTGGGGAGGTTCATGACTTGCGGAAACCGGTTTTGCTGGTTACGGCGTCGGGCATTGAGCTTGAACCAGCTGACACCACTTTCGGCGGCACGGAAAAAGACGGCACCACCGACATCTGGCTGAAATTCTGGTTGGAATCCCGCCAAATCGCTGATGCACTAACACTCCGGATCAACGATGGCGAATTGAGCGTCAAATTCAATCAAGGTGTGCCCACCGGCCCCGCTTATTTTGTCACCCACCGTTGGTAACCATGGCTTGGCTCCTCATTGATAATTCCAATACCCGCACCAAATTTGCCCTCGGCAACCAGGACGGCCTGTTCCCATGGCGCGGGATGATCCCCACTGAGGAGGTCTCTGCGGATACACTGGCGCATTTGTTGAAGGGGTTGGCATTCGAGGCGGTGATGATTGGTTCCGTGGTGCCCGCTAAGGCGCGGGTGTTCGCCGATGCGTTCGAGGGACGCTGCCCAGTGCATTTCCTCAGTGCGGAAAGTCCTCTGGGCATGGCCATCGATTACCCGGTTCCATCTCAAATCGGCGCGGATCGGCTTGCCAACGCCGCCGGCGTACTCTCCCGCCATGGCGTCCCGGCCATCATCATTGATTTCGGCACGGCCGTCACCTTTGACGTGATTTCCTCTGAACCCGCCTATTGTGGCGGGGTGATTGCCCCGGGCTTGGGGGCGATGTCCGGCTATCTGGCCCGGAAAACCGCTCTGCTGCCGGAAATCGAGCTGGTCGAGCCACCTTCCGCGATCGGGAAATCCACGGTCCATGCGATGCAAGTGGGCGCGGTGTTCGGCTACCGTGGCTTGGTAAAGGAAATCCTTGCGCAAATTTGCAAAGAACTCCCGGGACAACCGAAAATTATCGCGACGGGAGGCGATGCGGCGTTGATCGCCCGTGGAGTTCCCGAAATCCAGACCGTAGATCCGGACATCACGCTCGATGGCCTGCGGCAGGTGGCTACAAGGGTATTTTTAGCGGCCTCATGATGAAAAAACGTGCCATTCGTTTTGGATTCGCTAGCACTTGCCCTGATGAGCGACAGTCCCCTGGCCATAGGCATCGATTTCGGCGGAACCACGGTGAAGATCGCGGTGGTTTACCAGAGTCATATCATCGATCACGCGCCGCCGATCGCGACCCAGGATTTCGAGAGCCGTGACGAATTGATCGATGCGATGGTGCGCACGGTCGAGGATCTCAGGGCGCGGCACGAGGGAGTCGCGTCCGTGGGCGTGGGGATGCCTGGATTTGTGAATTATGACAAAGGCCTGGTTTACAACCTCACCAACGTCCCCGACTGGGAAGCCGTCCCGCTCAAGAAAATTCTTGAAGCGCGGATTGGCCTGCCGGTGGCCATCGATAACGACGCCAACTGCATGGCCTTCGCCGAGTGGCGCTGCGGTGCCGGCCGGGGATTCCAGCATGTCATTTTCTTGGCCTTGGGCACCGGCGTGGGTGGCGCGGTCATCGCCAACGGCCAAATGATTCGCGGCGCGCACCATGGCGCGGGGGAAATCGGGCAGACGTCGATCGATTACCAAGGGCGGGTCGGGCACTACGGGAACATCGGTGCCTTGGAAGATTATATCGGAAACAGCGAAATTACCGCCAGAGCGAGGGAGGCCTACACCGCCGCCGGGATCCAGAAATCCCTCGAAGAGTGCACTCCCGCTGCCTTGGCGACCGCCTCGCATTCGGGCGATCCGATTGCCCTCGCCCAGTGGAATGACACCGCCAAAATGCTGGCGACCGCCGTGATGAACTGCTGCTGGCTGCTCAACCCGGAAGCCATTGTCATCGGCGGTGGGGTCGCCCGTGCTGGGGAATTGTTGTTCAACCCCTTCAAGGATTACCTGTTTTCGCAGCTTTCCGGTCCGTTCAAAGATGGCTTGATGATTCTACCCGCCGCATTCGGCCACGAAGCCGGGACAATTGGCGCGGCGGCCCTCGCCCGCGACTACGCTGGCAGACAAGGTATTTGATTTTCCCGCGAATTGGAGTAAATCAAAGGTCTTATGATCCCCAAATCCACTTTTGATCGCCGCCATTTTGTCAAACTCGGCACCCTTGCCGCCACCGCTTCGCTGCTTCCGACGGGCGTGAGTGCAGCCGAGGCCGCTGGAAATAAGCTGCCAGCGCTGCCCTACGCATTGGACGCTTTGGAACCGCACATCGATGCCAAGACGATGGAAATCCATCATGGCAAACACCACGCGGCCTACATCAACAACCTGAATACCGCCCTCGCCACCACGCCCGATCTCGCCAAGTTGCCGCTCGACCAACTGCTCGCTGGTCTTCCCTCCATTTCCGATGAAGCCCTGCGCACCATCATCCGCAACAACGGCGGTGGCCACTGGAATCACGACTTTTTCTGGAAAACCCTGACTCCGTCGGAAAAATCCGGGAATCCTTCCGACGCGCTCGCCAAGGTGATCGATGCCTCATTCGGCTCGATGGAGGCCTTTAAAAAATCCTTCGGCGAGGCCGCCACCAAACGTTTCGGTTCCGGTTGGGCATGGCTCATCGTCCAAGACGGCAAGCTGAAAATCACCAGCACCCCGAATCAGGACAACCCTGCCATGAAAGGCCTCGTTCCGGATGCGGACCTCGGTGCCCCGCTGCTCGGCCTCGATGTCTGGGAGCATGCCTATTACCTGAATTATCAAAACCGCCGCCCGGATTATATCACCGCTTGGTGGAACATCGTGAATTGGGACGCCGTTTCCGAACGTTTCGCGAAATTCTGATCCACCGTGGCAACGTGAGCGGATCATGGATCTGGCTTGCGGTTTTGGGCATGGGGGGTGTTGATGGAGCAGCACATGTCACATGAGTTGCCAAAACCCCAAGCTTCCGGTGATGCGCCGCTTTATCCGCGGGAGGACCACGAGGAGACGGAAATGGCCAAGCCGTTTTTCAGGCGGCGGCGGACATGGCGGGTGTTGTTAGGTTTGGCGGTGATGGTGCTGATGATCTGGCTGGTGCCGATCCCGCCTGAGTCGGAAGCGGCCGCAGGGCTGGATCCGCGGCAGCTGCGCATCGGGCTGGGGATCTTTTTCGGGATCGCGGTGTTGTGGATGACAGAGGCGTTGCCGCTGGCGGCGACCGCGTTATTGGTGCCGTTGTTGGCGGCGTTGTTTGGGGTTTCCGATGTGAAATCGTCGCTGGCGAATTTTGCAGATCCGCTGATTTTTTTGTTCCTCGGTGGCTTCGCGCTGGCGGCAGCGATGGCCTATCAGGGCGTGGACCGCTGGATCGCGCAAAGCCTGGTGAGAGTGGGGAGGGGACGCTTTCTTCCGGTCGCATTCCTGTTGTTCGGGGCCTCGGCGTTTCTCTCGATGTGGATGAGCAACACCGCGACGACGGCG
The DNA here is from genome assembly GCA_040881795.1 of Akkermansiaceae bacterium. Taxonomy (GTDB): domain Bacteria; phylum Verrucomicrobiota; class Verrucomicrobiia; order Verrucomicrobiales; family Akkermansiaceae; genus Luteolibacter. The sequence continues at coordinate 3,393 of JBBECN010000027.1, read as the reverse complement.
ATGATGATCCCGCCGGCGATGGGGATCCTCGGCCGGATGAAAGGCACGGACGCGAAGCATCCTAACAACACGGTTTTCCTTTTGTTGGGATTGGCCTATTCGGCGAGTATCGGCGGGCTCGGGATGTTGGTCGGCAGTCCGCCGAATGGGATTGCCGCGACCAAGCTGGGGATCTCTTTCGCGGAGTGGGCGGCCTTTGGGGTGCCGACGGTGTTGCTGTTGCTGCCGGCGATGATCGGCGTGCTTTACGGGTTGTGCCGTCCGGGCAAGGGGTTGGAAATCGAAGTGGCGACGGAGGAGTTTGCCTTCAATTGGCATCGCAAAATGACCGTGGTGATTTTCGGCGCGACCGCGTTGTGCTGGGTTTTTGGCTCGCAGATCGGGCCGTGGTTGGGGATCGCGAATTCGTTCGACACGCTGGTCGCGTTGGCGGCGATTTTTTTCCTGCTGTATTTTCAAGTCGTGCGCTGGCGCGACATTGATCGCGGAACGGACTGGGGTGTTTTGTTGCTCTTCGGCGGTGGCATCGCGTTGAGCGGGGTTTTGAAAGACACGGGAGCGAGCTTGTTTTTGGCGCGCTTTCTAGCAGGGTGGGTGGACGGCTGGCCGATGATTCTGGTGATCGGCGCGGTGGTGGCTTTTGTCATTTTCCTCACCGAGCTATCGAGTAACACGGCGGTGTCCGCGTTGTTTGTTCCAATCTTTTTCTCGGTGGCGGGCGAGCTCGGGATGGCTCCTTCGAAATTGGTGCTGCCACTGGCGATCGCGGCGTCGTGTGCCTTCATGCTGCCGGTGGCGACGCCACCGAATGCGATTGTTTACGCGTCCGGACAGGTGCCGCAGCGGGCGATGATGCGCGTCGGATTTGCGCTGAATCTGATGTGTATCGTCTTTTTGGTCCTGCTCTCGATGCTGCTTTTTTGAGGCAAAGCAGCATTTCACTTGGCGAATTCCGCCGCTGGGACTAGACAACGCCTGCCATGACCCAATCTTCGATTAAAGTCGCCATCTGGATCTTCCTAGTTGCCCTGATCCTGGTCTTTCTTTGGACCGTGACCTTGGTGATCGGGCAAATGGGCCTGATGTGAGGTGGCTGGCTATTTCCAAGTCACCGGGACTTCGGCGATTCCGCCGTTTTTATTGTCATATTTGAGCAGTCCGTGTTCGAGCGCGTATTCGTGAACACATTTGGTGACTTTCACGTCGTAGGCGCAGTATTCGGCGATTTTTCTCAGGGGTTCGAATTCTTTGGTTTTTTTGTGTTCCTGCCACCAGCGGAGCGCGTCGAGGCCGTCGGCGGTTTTTCCGGTGCCGAGTGAGGCGGAGGCGACCGAGTCCAGCTTGAGGCGGAATCCAAGGATGGTTTCGAGCTCAAGCATCATGTCGAGATTGAGCGTCTGCTCGGCGAGGGTGTGGAAAACGTAGGGCTGGAGCACCGGGTAATCGAACTGCATGTGGTTCCAGCCGACGACCAGATCGGCGCGGACGAGTTCCTCACCGAGTTTCTCCATTTCGCTCTCGCCGTAGATTTCGTAGGTGCCGCGGGCGGTGCTGTAGGTGACGGCGATGGAGACGCCCATTTTGGATTTATGGGAAAATCCTCCCACGTCGCCGAAGCTGCGCTGCGTTTCCAAATCGAAATAGACGATGTTTTTTCCGGCCACGGGCGTATTTAGGCGCGGGAGCGGGTGGGCCGCAAGTATTTGGAGACTCGCCAGGTAAGATCCTTGTGTGGCAAGGTCCCGACATCGAAATCATCCCCGATCATGGTAGAATCCGTTCGCGCTGACAAATGGCTGTGGGCCACCCGTTTTTTCAAAACCCGTGGTTTGGCGGCGGATGCCTGCGCGACTGGGAAAGTCAAACGCGGTGCCCACGGGTTGAAGGCTTCATCGATGGTTCACCCGGGAGATCTGCTGGAGATTCCATTTCCCGAAGGACCGGGCGCGCGCTCGATTTCAGTGAAAGCCGTGATCCGCTTGCGGGTCGCAGCGCCGGAAGCTCAGGCGTGTTACGAGGATCTAACGACCGCAGAGGTTTTGGAAAATCTGAAGCTTTGGCAAACGGCGAAGCGCGAGGCGGCGAAGGGCCGCCCGACGAAGCGGGATCGGCGGGAAATCGATAAGATCCACCGCTTCTGGGATCGACCGCCGGAAGTTTACTAACCGCCCTTTTTCGCTTCATCCATCGGCACCGGCTCGACGGCATCGCCATCGCGCAGCAGGGCGTTCGGGCAGAGGATGACTTCGCCTCCGGGCTTGAGGCCGCTGAGGATTTCGATTTTGGGACCCAGCGTGCGGCCGGTTTTCACGCCGCTGAATTTCACCCTGCCATCCTCCACCAACGCCACTTGGGAAACTCCGTCACGGGCCGCCACCGCATTGATGGGAATGAGCAGCGCGCTGTTCACCGACTCCGCTTTGATTTTGGCGGTGCCGGAAAGCCCGGCAGGCACGGCGAAATCTGCGTTGGGCAGTGAGAGCTCGACCTGCATGGTGCCGGTTTGTGCTTCGATGAGCGAGCTGAAGCGGCCTCCATGGGCGCTGAAGATGTGGCCGGGGATGTCGGTGAATTGCACGTCCGCCTGCTGGCCATTTCGAATTTGCAGGGCGGTGCCCGGCGGCACGTGCAGCACCATCCGCAGCTCGTTGAGGCGGGTGATGTGAAACAACCAGGCGTCCGGCGAGGCGTTATCTCCATTGACGTGATCGCCGCGGGCGATCCGGCGGGCGATGATGGTGCCGTCGAAGGGAGCGCGGATGGTAAGAAAGCCCTCGGTTTCTTCAATGCCGTTGAGCTCGGCCGTCGCAGCTAACAGATCGGCTTTGGCGGCTTGGGTGGCGGACCGACGCTCATCGAGTTCTTCCGAGGAGATGGCGTCATCTTCGGCGAGGGATTCCGCGCGTTTAAGAAGCGCCGTGGCAAGTTCGGTGCGGGTCGTCATTTGGGCGATCTTCGCGCGGGCGGCGGCGATCTTGTGCGCGATCTCCGGGGCCTCGATCACCGCGAGCACGTCTCCGGATTTCACTCGGTCGCCAATGTCCACTTTGGATTCGGAGATCGTGCCGGTGACCCTTGAAAAAAGGTGCGCCTGCTGCGCGGGAGCGGTCCGGCCGAGCGCGCTGAGCTCCGACACCGCAGCCGCGGGAACGGCCTTGGCGGTGCGAACGGAAGGCACCTCAGCGGCTGCGAGCGTGGGTGTTAGGGCCAGCAAAGACAGCGTGGCGATGAGTGAAAATTTTGATTTCATGGAGAGGAAATTGGGGGCTCAGACGTTGTCGGTGGCGGGTGGGTGCGCGCGGCGTTTCAGCCACGCGAAAATCGTAGGAACCAGGAAAAGCGAGGCCATCGTGCCAAACACCAGCCCCCCAATGACGGCACGACCAAGCGGCG